>NZ_JBKEBL010000041.1:0-15429 GCF_047973135.1 Paracoccus sp. (in: a-proteobacteria) | reverse complement strand
TTTTCCTCGATCGTGTCGTCGAATTCGGCGCTGGCCATCGTCGCGCCGCCGACGCCGTCGCGCCCCGTCTTGGCACCGAGATAGACCACCGGCATGCCGATGCCCGAGGCGGCCGAGTAAAAGATCGCACCGGTCTCGGCCAGACCGGCGGCAAAGGCGTTGACCAGACAATTGCCGTTATAGGCGGGATCGAACCGGACCTCGCCGCCCACCGTCGGCACGCCAAAGGCATTGCCATAGCCGCCGATGCCCTCGACCACGCCATGCACCAGCTGCCGGGTTTTCGGATGCTCCGGCGCGCCGAAGCTGAGCGAATTCATCGCCGCAATCGGCCGCGCGCCCATGGTGAACACGTCGCGCAGGATGCCGCCCACCCCGGTCGCGGCCCCCTGATGCGGCTCGATATAGGACGGGTGGTTGTGGCTTTCCATCTTGAACACCACCGCCTGCCCGTCGCCGATATCGACGACGCCCGCATTCTCACCGGGACCGCAGATCACCTGCGGGCCTTCGGTGGGCAGGGTGCGCAGCCATTTTTTCGATGATTTATAGGAACAATGCTCGTTCCACATGGCCGAGAAGATGCCCAGTTCGGTGAATGTCGGCTCGCGTCCGATGATGTCCAGAATGCGGTCATATTCGTCGGGCTTAAGCCCGTGCGCGGCGATCAGATCCGGGGTGATCGACGGTTCCTGCATGCCTGGCCCTTCCTGCGCGTGAATTGCTGGGGCCTTGTATTGCGAGAAAGCGCCGTTTGAAAGGGCGCAGCGACCGCATGCGGCGAGCGGAGGGTAAAAAAAAAGCCGGGCATAAAGCCCGGCCTAAGTCCAACAGGGAGGTAGAAGGTGATGCGCTTATGGGCTGACCATCGCCTTCGCAGCAAGATTTATGTGCAGTATGTGAATCTTTCAAGGGATATGACGCCACAGTTGAGGCATATCGGGCATGCAGTGGCGGAATAGCTACACGCGACAGTTGATCAATCGGTGGATGATTGTCGTAATCCGAGTGATTTATTCAAGAATATTCAGTCGCTTGAGTTTTCATGCGCGGTCGGATTCGCTTTGCTGCCGCCGATAGGCAAGAATTTCCTCAAGAACAAAATCACGGAAGGCGGCAACCCGCCGGGTCTGACGCAGTTCCTCGGGGTAGGCCAAAAAAACCGGAACATCGCCCGATTCGACATCGGGCAGCACGCGGATCAGTTCCGGATTGTCGATCGCCAGATAATCGGGCAGCACGCCGATCCCGACATCGGCCATGACGCCACGCAGCACGCCGAAATAGTTGTTGACGGTCAGCGTGGACACGACGTTCTGCGCCATCAGTTCCTGCACCAGCAGCGCCCCCGCCGCGACCTGCGGTTGGTCGGGCTTCTGGCAGATCAGCCGCGCCCTGGACAGATCGGCCATGGTCTCGGGCGTGCCTGCCCGGTCCAGATAGGCTTGCGTGGCATAAAGTCGCATTCGGATGTTCAGCAACCTGCGGCGGATCAGGTCGGACTGGCTGGGTTCCTTCATGCGGATGGCCACGTCGGCCTCTCGCATGGGCAGGTCCAGCACGCGTTCCTCAAGCATCAGGTCAATCTTGAGATCGGGGAAGCGTTCGTACAGCTTGCCCAGACGGGGGGCCAGCCACAACGAGCCGAAACCAACCGTCGTCGTCACCTTGAGTTCGCCGAAAACATGTTCCTCGCTGTCGCGGATGCGGGCCGATGCGCCCTCCAGCTTGCGCGCCATGGATGAGGTGGCATCGAACAGCAATTCGCCCTGCTCGGTCAGGATCAGGCCGCGCGCATGGCGGTGGAACAGGGTGGTGCCCAACGCCTCTTCCAGGGCGCGGATCTGGCGGCTGACGGCGGATTGCGAAAGGTGCAGCGTTTCACCCGCATGCGTCAGGCTGCCGGCATCGGCAACCGCGTGAAAGATTCTCAGCTTGTCCCAGTCCATCGCCTTGCTTTCCTGTCGGGTGCCATGCGAATCTTGCAAAGCTCACTTTCCCCTGCCTTTCTCAAAAGGCTGCGTCAAGTGCGTATGTTTACGCATTTTTTGTGCAGCATTACGGATGGGATTTCGAGGTGTAATTGCTCCAATTACGCACGCATGGATTGAAATACCTGCCCGGTGGCCATGGCGTGCCGTTATTTGCCTGTTTCCGCTACCAGTAACCGACCATAACGCCGACCTGCTCTGGCCCGCCCTTGCGGCGGTTCAGGATTTCGCCCTCGCTGAAGGTCACGGTCAGGCGGCGATCGCGGAACCAGTCGAACAATTTCTCGCGATGTGCCGCGCGGATGTCGGCATGGGCCGGATCGTCGCCCAGATCGGTCAGTTCCCTGGGGTCGTTTCTCATGTCGAACAGTTGCGGGCGGAAACCCTCCCAATAGACATACTTCCAGTCATCCGAGCGGACCATCCAGGCGCGGCACCGATTCCAGGGCAGGTCCATGTCGCGGGCCACATGGCGGTGGCTGAAATCCAGTTCCGAGACCACATAATCATGTCCCCCACCGGTTCCGTACAGAACCGGCAGCAGGGATTTGCCCTCAAGGATATGTTCGCTGTCGGTGCCTCCGGCCAGATCGACAAAGGTGGCGGCCAGATCGATGGCCTGCACCAGATCGGTGCAGACTGTCCCGCGCGTCGTGTCGGCTTGCGGCGAGGGGTCATAGACGATCAGCGGCACGCGCGCGCTTTCGTCGTGGAACAGTTCTTTCTCGCCCAGCCAGTGATCGCCCAGATAATCGCCATGATCGGATGAAATCACGATCATCGTATCCTTCAGCCGCCCCATCTGTTCCAGAAACTCCATCAGCCTGCCCAGATGGTCGTCAAGCTGTGTGATCAGGCCCATATAGATCGGGATCACGGTGTCGCGGACGTGATCCTCGCTGAAGGACCGGCCTTCGGCATAGTTCATGTATCCCTTCATCACGGGATGCGCGTCCTCGCGTTCCGCCTGCGCCCGGTTCACCGGGATGACGTCGCGGGCAGAATACATCCGGTGATAGGGGGCCTGCACGATATAGGGCCAGTGCGGCTTGATATAGCTGAGATGCAGGCACCACGGCTTGTCACCCGCGTCGCGAATGAAATCCATCGCGCGGTTGGTCATGAAGGCGGTTTCGGAATGCTCGTCGGGGATAACCGTGGGTTGCGCGGCGTTGCGCATGTACCAGCCCGACAAGGGCTGGCCCTTGTCATCCACCCCGGCATTCGCGCCGTAGTGCCACGGGTTCGGGCCGTCATAGCCGTGGCTGGCCAGATAACGGTTATATTCCTGATCCGGATCGGCGAACTTGTCGGGATGAATGCCGTCATCGCGGACATAGGGTTCAAAGCCGCATTCGGCGGACAGCACCCCCTCGGTCGAGGCCTGATCCACCCCCAGCCGCTGCATCCCCTGAACATCGGCGGTCATATGCGTCTTGCCGACCAGCGCAGTCCGGTATCCGAGCGGGCGCAGATGATCACCCAGGGTCATCTCGCCCACCCGTAGCGGGACGTTGTTCCAGCTTGAGCCATGCGTCCACATATGCCGCCCGGTGTAATAGCACATCCGGCTGGGTCCGCAGATCGTCGCGTTCACATAGGCCCGGTCAAAGCGCACGCCGCGTTCGGCGATGCTGTCCATGACCGGGGTTTTCAGCGTCGGATGGCCATAGCAACCAAGGTAATCCCAGCGAAGCTGGTCGGCCATGATCCACAGGATGTTCTTCTTTGTCATGATGGCTTCCGTTCAGATACCCGCCATGGCCGAGCGCCGGAAATGCCAGCTCAGCAGCCTTTGATTGGCGATGTTTGTCAGCGAATTGACGATCAGCGACATGATCGCGATGACGATGATCGCGGTCATTACCTTGGTCATGTCGAAATCCGATTGTGCGGATTTCAGATAATCGCCAAGGCCGTCGGTGGACAGGATGATCTCGGATACCACCGTCAGCAGCAGCGAGACGGTGATCGACAGCCGGATCCCGGCAAAGATGCGAGGCAGAGCGGCGGGCAGGTCGATCAGGGTCATCCGTTCGATGGTGGTCAGCCGCAGCGAACGCGCCAGCCGCGCCTGCATCGGATCCTGCACCTTCACCGCGTCGATGGTGTTGATCAGGATCGGAAAGGACGCGCCCCAGACGATCACCACCAGCTTGGCGGTATCGCCGATGCCAAGGATCATCATTGCCAGCGGCACGACCGCGATGGGGGGCAGCGGGCGAAAGAACTCGATCACCGGTTCGACGATCTCGCCAAGGGTACGGATGCGGCCCAGCACGATTCCGGCGGGTAGCATCAGGGCCAGCGCGATGCCAAAGCCGATGGCGGCGCGGCGCAGCGTGATCAGCGTTGCTGCCATGATCTGGCCTGTGTCGGAAAACAGCGTGGCCACCACGCCCGAGGCACTGGGAAAGGTCATGCTGTCGGCGGCCTGCGCCATGACCTCCCATATCGCGACGACGGCCAGAATTAACAGGAAGCCCGGCCAGTTGAAGCGGGAATGAAGCATGCGGTTCATCATGTCTGTGCCCCCATCGCGGAATAGCTGCTTTGCCAGCCCGCCAGCGGCTGACGCACCATGTGGACAGCCTGATTCATGGCGATGCCCAGCATTCCGATGATGAACATCAGCGCATACATGTCGTCCCACAGCAGCGAGAAACCTGCATCGAAGATCAGCGCCCCCAACCCCGACCCGCCGACCAGCATCTCGGTCGCGACCGTCGCCAGAAGCGAGATCCCGGCGGACAGGCGGATGCCGGTAAAGGCCTCGGGCAGGGCGGCGGGCACGCGGATTTGCCACATGATCTGCCAGTCGGTCAGCCCAAAGCTGCGACCGGTACTGACCTGCACCGGCTCGGCCGTGGCCAGCGCGTTCGAGGCGGAAATATAGGTCGGCCACATGCAGCCATAGATCACGATGAAATAGAACAGCGGCGGGCCGATCCCCAGCACAAAGATCAGCAGCGGCACCAGTGCGGGCGGCGGAAGTGATCGCATGATGTCGGTGATTGGCAGCAGCATCCGCCGGATCACCGGATAGCGCCCGGCGATCACCGCCAGCAGCAGCGCCAGCGCAACGGCCACGATCAGCCCGATCAGCATGCGCTGGACCGTCGCGAAAAAGCTGGTCCAGAATTCGGCCTGACCAACGAAACCGGCGATTGCGGCCCCGATGGTGCCCAGTCCTGGCATCAGCTCGGACGAAACCAGCCCCGACAGGCTGACCGCCTGCCACAGGACAAGAAAGATCAGCAGCCCAAGGGGGCGCCTGAGGTTGCGGTATGACATCGAACCGGTCCTATTCGTCGGAAATGGAGACGACCACATCCGAGGCCGGATAGCTTTCCTTGATCATCCCGGTCCGGGCCAGGGCGTCGATGGTCGGCTGATAGTTCGCCGGTTCGGCCACCAGCGGGCCGGTGTTCAGATGCAGCGGGTTCTTGGCCGCGACATCGGGCGGCATGCCGAAATCGCGTTCGAGGATGGCATAGAATTTCGCCGGATCGGCATCCAGTTCCCGGTTGGATTGCAGGATCGATTTCAGCAGGCGCCGCGCGATGTCGCGGTTCTTTTCATCGGCCAGCCATTCGTCCCGCGCGAACCAGCCGCCAAGGGCGATGCGGCCGTCCTGATCAAGGGTGGCAATCAGCCCTTCGGACAGATCGGTGGCCTTGGCCTTGGTGGAATTTTGCAACTGCGTGTGGAACGGGTCGCCCACAAACACCGCATCGACATTGCCCACCTCCAGCGCCGAGGGAAGCTGCGGGAACGGCAGGGCCACGAACTTCACCGTATCGGGGTCGGCCCCGGCGGCAAGCATATGGTCGCGAACCGACAGCTCTGCGGGCGAGTTCTTGGCCACGACGCCAACGGTCTTGCCCTCAAGATCCTTCAGCGAGGCGATGCCGTCATTCGCATCAGCGACGATCCAGTTGCGGATGTCGCCGGGTTCCTCGTAATCGCCGGTGCCGAAAGCCTGAAGTTTCAGCCCCTTGGCGCGGGCCAGCAGGACGATGCCCACCGCCGTCATGCCAATATCGACCGAACCCGAGGCCAGCGCCGTCATCAGTTCCGGCCCGCCATTCACGACGGTCAGGTCAACCTCCAGATCGTTCTGTTCGAAGATGCCGTTTTCCAGCGCGTAGATCATATGTACCAGCGGCGGAATCTTCATATAGGCCACCTTGACGCTGTCCCGCGCCATGGCGGATGCGGGCATTGCGGCGGCTGCGATGGCGAAAATCGTGCTTTTCAGAAAATTGCGTTTCTTCATTCTGGTCTCCTCCCCTGAACTGCCGGCGGCCTAGCCCTGCCGGAACGAGCGGATGCGTTCGATGACGTCGTGACGGATGCGCAGAAATTCGGGGTTCTCGCGGGTGGTCAACTGGTCGCGCGGCTTGGCCAGCGGCACCTCGATTTCCTCGACGACATGGGTGGGCCGTTTTGACAGCACCACGATCCGGTCGGCCATATAGACCGATTCCTCGACATCATGGGTGACAAGGATGCAGGTCTTGCCGAATTGCCGTGCCAGCCGCAGCAGCAGATCCTGCATCTCGGCGCGGGTCTGGGCATCGACGGCAGCCAGCGGTTCGTCCAGCAGCAACAGTTTGGACCGGGTGGCCAGTGCGCGGGCGATGGCGACACGTTGTTGCATGCCGCCCGACAATTCCCAGGGATAGCGGTCCTCGAACCCCTTCAGGCCGACCGCCTCAAGCATTTCCAGCGCAATAGCCTGCTTTTCCTCTTTTGTGGCGTCAAGCCGGCGCATCCCGAACAGCACATTCGCGAGGTTCTTTTTCCACGGCAAAAGCGAGCGGGAATAATCCTGAAACACCACGGCCAGCCCCTCGGGCGGACCATCGATCACATTGCCCTGAAACTGGACATGCCCCTCGTCGGGGGCATAAAGGCCCGCCAGACACATCAGCAGCGTGGTCTTGCCGCAGCCGGACGGGCCTACGATGGTCAGAAATTCGCCCGGTCTGGCGCGAAAATCGATGCCGCCCAGAATTTGCAGCCGGGCCGTTTCGGCCCCCAGTGATTTTTGCAGGCTTTCGACCACAAGAACATCCTGCGCGTGGATATTGCCTTCGTCGAGCACGGAACCCTCCCCTGTTCGCATGTGCGATTCTGTCTCATGACAGCTTCTGGCATTGTGTTACATAATTAGTTATACGATCAACCAAATAACAGGAAATCGAAATCCTCGCGTTCATGTATCGGCTTTACCGATAGAATTGGGCATAGGGATTTTGTAAAACCGAACCGAGGTAGCCTGACATGGCGACAAGACAAAAAGACCGTCCCACGCGCGCGAACGGAGACGTGACACGGGAAAAAATCCTCAACTCGGCCGAGAGGCTGTTTGGCAGGCGCGGATTCGGTTTGGTTTCGCTGCGCGACATTACCACCGATGCCGGGGTCACACTGGCCTTGGCCAGCTATCACTTCGGCACCAAGGAAAATCTTTTTGAACAAACGGTTGGGCGGAGGGCCAGCGTCATGTCGGCCCTGCGCGAGGAACGGCTGGCGGCGCTGCAACACCCCAATGTAGAACAGATCCTCGATGCCTTTATGGCGCCGCTGTTCGAACGCGCACGCTCGAAAGAGCCGGGCTGGCGCGACTATTTCCGGCTGCTGGCGCGGTTGGGCGAGGATAATCAGTGGCTGGACCTGCTTGAGACGCATTTCGACAGGACGGCCCGGTTGTTTCATCAGGCGCTGATGCAGGCCATGCCCGACGCCGATCCGGGCACGGTGACGCGGGCCTTCACGATGGTGTTGCAGGTGATGCTGAACACGGTGTCCCAGCACGGGCGGGTGGATCGCCTTTCGACCGGGGCCGTCAAGGCGACCAATCTGGCCGAAGCCTATCCGGTGCTGCTGCGTTTCGCGACGGCGGGAATGGAAAGCTTCAGCCGGTAAATTCCCGGCGCGCGCGCAGGATCTGATCCTCCTGGGCCTCTATCCACCTGATCAGCCGGTCAATCTCGGACACCAGTTCGCGGCCAAGGGGCGACAGGAAATAGTCCACGCGCGGCGGTACCGTGTCATGTTCGATACGCGACACGAACCCGTCGCGTTCCAGCGCGCGCAGGCGCAGGGTCAACATGCGCTGCGAAATCTCGCCCTCGGCGCTTAGCGCGCCAATGACGCGCTTCAGTGTGGCGTGGCGAAAGGTGCCGGTGGCCAGCACCTTCAGCACCAGCGCCGACCAGTTGTCCCCCAGCCGCGCCATCACCTCGCGCACGGGCTGGTCGCGACCGGGCGGCCGGTCGCCCATTTGCAGGCACAGAGCGGCCAGACCCGCAAGGCGCGGGTCGTCGGCCAATGGAACCGCCTCGCCGATGGCCAGCAGCCCGGCTATGTCAATGCGTGCCCTGCTCATGCCGGGCAGCCTAATGCCGCGGCCTGCGCAAGGAAAGCTAATGCGGCATGCCCAGTTCGGTTTCGGTGCCGTCAGGGGTGATGCTTCTGAAGCTGTTATAGGCCACGGTGATCGAGGTGAACCTGCTGTCCCGGATGTCATAGAAGATCACGCCCAGATAGACGAAGCGCTGTCCCTTTTTCACCGGCCCGAACAGCGTGTCGCCATCCGCCCTTGCGGTAAAGACGGTGCGCATCCTGACCGCCGCGTTGCTGTCGGATGCCACGAAACCCAGCACGTTCAACCTTTCATCGAAATGCGGCCAGATTTTTTCGACGTAATGTTCCTTCATTCCCTCGACGCCGGTAAATTCCAGCGCGCCGTTCAGCATTTTCATGTCAGAGGCGATATACATTTCAAACCCGCTCACATCGCGGTTATTGAAGCGGGCGATATAGTCGTCAAATGCAGCCCGGTTCATTGCTGGCTTCTTCGCCTGCTTTTCACCACGCCGGTGGCCGCCCCGGCGAGTGGCGTCCGGCTGCGGCGGAACAGGATGGTGATCAGGAACCAGATAGTGCGTGCGTTCAGCAGTTTCAGCGCCGCACGTGCCTGTTCGGGGGACAGTTTGGCCGTCATCGGCATGGATCCGAAAATCTTGCCGCGAATGACCAGATTATTGGCGGAATCGGCCTCGATTCTGGCCACGTCCATCAGTTCCTTGCCCAGATTGTCGGTGATCTTCATGCCACGGCCCTTTCAAAGTTCAGCCCCATGTCGTCGAACATGCGCAGCGCGGTGGCCCGCCCCGCGCCATAGACCCCGCCGCCCGGATGCTGGAACGGCCCGACCAGATACAGCCATTCGACCCCCGGCACGGTATACTGCCCCAGATCGGCGGTCGGGCGGCTGCCCGCCGACTGATACAGGAACGGCGCACAGCCATGCATGTCACCGCCGACAAAGCTGTTCGGGGACGACCTCTCCATGTCCAGCGGCGACCAGTGCGAGGCGGCGATGATATTGTCCGGTGTCAGGTTCGAGATGAACGGATCGTATTGGCGCAACGTCTCGGCGGCGTATTCGTCCTTGTATTCGTCCCAGTAACCCGGCCCCCTTCCGTCGATGTCATAAGGGGCCATGGTGATCGAATGGAAAATCCCTGCCCCTTCGGGCGCGCGTGACGGATCGCCGTGGGTTTCGTCACCCCCGCCCAGCAGACGCCGCGGAGTGATGCGCTTGCGCCGCAGGTGGTCGAAATCGTCCAGCAGGCTGTTCAGGTCGTTATAGGGGAAATACTCCAGCATGGTCGCGGTGGTGATTTCCGTGCCCGCACGGTATTTCGTCTGTTCCTTCAGGTCGTAATGCGACACGAACAGCGATTGCGTGGAAAGAGTGACCGATTTCGCCCGCGCTTCGACGCCGGGATCCAGCCCCTCGACGAATTTGCCGATGATATGCGGATGCAGTGCGGCGATCACCGCATCGCCCGCGCGGATTTCTTCGCCCGTGGTCAGGCGGACGCCCATCGCCTCGCCATTCTCGACGATGATCTTTTCGACCTCGGTATTCAGCCGCAATTCGCCGCCATTGCCTTCCAGACAGCGCACCAGCGCGTCAGTCAGCCCGCCCGAGCCGCCAACCGGCTGCGACACGCCCCAAGTGTGGATGATCCCCGGCATCAGGAAAATGCCCATACCGGTGCCAATCTCGTCCGGCAGTTGCAGATTTTCGGAAACCAGCTTCAGCAGGTGGATCTTCAGATAATCGCTTTCGAAATGCTGGTTCACAATCTCAAGCGAGGACCGGTTCATCGCATCCAGAATCTCGCGGCCCTCGGGGGCGCTGTCCAGCATTGCCATGAATGGCCCAAAAGGGATCGGGGGGGCATAAAGCCCTGACACGAACATCGGCATCATCTTCATCGAGCGCTCGGCGAATCTGCGATAGGTCTGCGCATCGCGTTTCGAATATTGCGCGATCTGTTCGCAGGCGCGGTCCAGATCCTTGTAGGTGATCAGCGTTTCGTTTTCCGGAAAGATCGAGGCATAGGGCACCTGCGAATAGCGGTATTCCAGCCCCCATTTCGATTTCAGCTCCAGCTCGTCCTCGGTCAGCACGGGATTGCCCTGAATCATGATATGGCAGGAACTATGCAGGTCGTGCCGGTATCCGGGGGTGTTGATTTCGCGGGTGACGACCCCGCCTCCGGGAAAGGGCTGGCGTTCCAGCACCAGAACCTTCAGCCCGGCCTTGGCCAGGTAACAGGACGCGGTCAGGCCGTTATGGCCAGCGCCCATGACGACGACATCGTAATCCGCCATGAAATCCTCCCATTCAGCGCATTTGCCTTTGACTATGCGCAGCGAAAGCGACTTGAACAGTAGGCACATTTCTGTGCCTGTCTTGATTTTCGCGCGATTTACGGCAAATTATTTGGTTGAACGACCAACAAAACAGGAAGAGAAAAGATGTTGCCGGAAAATGTGCGCCGCGTTGTTACCGGGCATGATGCCGCTGGCAGGGCCGTGGTCCTGTCGGATGGAATCCCGCCTCATGTGATTCGCCCCGAACACCAGCCGGGCCTTGCCTTTCACGAGCTTTGGAACACCAATGCCTCGCCCATGCCGGTTCTGGCCGATGAACCGGAACCGACCGACCGGCATCGCGACACCGCGCCGCCGCCGAATGGCACGATCATCCGCATGGTAGATATTCCACCCGAAGGGCAGGACGGCCCGGATTTCGACAAGGAAACCGCGCGCAAGCTGTTCGAGCATGTCGGGCTGGCCGAAAATGCCGAACATACGATTCCGGGGCGGCACCCGCTGATGCACCGCACCGAAAGCATCGACTATGGCATCGTTCTTGACGGCCAGATCGTGCTGCTGCTGGACGATTCCGAGGTGGTGCTGGAACGTGGCGACATGGTGGTTCAGCGCGGTACGATCCACGCATGGACCAACCGCAGCGACCGGATCACGCGGATGCTGTTCATCCTGACGGATGGCCTTTTCGATCCCGGTCTGGCCGCGTTGCAGACCGATCACGACCGGCGCATCAAAGAGGCCGCCCATGTCTGACGGCCCGTTCCTCGATCTGAAATGGCATCACGCCGGGTTCAGCGTCGGCGACCTCGACCGCGCCATCGCCTTTTATACCGAGGTTTTCGGCATGCAGGTTGAAGGCCGCAAATACATTGCCCCCATCGACACGCATCTGGCCTTTTTGCGGCGGGGCGATTTGCGGTTCGAATTCTTTCAGAAGGCCGACAGCGCGCCCGTGCCCGATCACCGCAAGCGACCGAATACTGATCTGGCAGAACAGGGCACCAAGCATCCCTGCCTTTCCGTGGGCAACGCGCAGGCCGCTCTTGAGGTTCTGCACGCCCGCCCGGATGTGCGGATCATCGGCGTCATCCGGCGGCCCGGCGACCCGATGCTGGCCGAGGATGACCCTGTCCTGAAACCTGGCGATCCCCGCCCGCCCGCAGCGGCATTCTTTTTCCGCGATCCCTGTGACCTGATCGTCGAGATCGTCGCGGCGGGCAGCTTTCCTGACTGAGAACAGTCACCAATGAAAGGAAAAGACATGGCCTATACTCTGGACGGCAAGGTCACGATCGTGACCGGTGGCGCAGGAGGAATCGGCGCGCAGGTCTGTGCGATCATGGCCGCGCATGGCGCGCGCCTCGTCGTGGCCGATCTGTCCGAACTCCGCGCGGCCGGGGTTGCGGAGGAATTGCGCGCGAACGGTGCCGAGGCAGTCCATCTTGGTGTCGATCTGGCCGATGAGGCCAGTATCGTGGCGATGTTCGCGGCCACCATGGCGCGCTTTGGACGGCTGGATGTGATCGACAACAACGCCGCCCTGCTGACACCTGAAATGGCGATGCGGGACGGGAATATCGAGAACATGGACACGGCGGACTGGGATGCGACCTTTGCCGTCAACACGCGCGGCACCATGATCGCCTGCCGCGAGGCGTTGCGGATCATGTCGCCGCAGGGCGCGGGGGTAATCGTCAATACGGCTTCGAATCTGGCGTTGCAGGGCAATGTGATCCAGGCCGCCTATGCCGCATCAAAGGCGGCCGTGATCCAGATGACCAGATCCATCGCGACCAGCCACGGCAGAAAGGGCATCCGCTGCAACGCCGTCCTGCCCGGCCTGACCGGAACCCCTGCCGCGCTGGCACATCTGCCGCCGGAATTGCGCGAAACCGTCGGGGAAGAGACCCTGACCCCCTATCTGGGCGCGCCGCAGGACATTGCCCATCTGGTCGCCTTTCTTGCGTCCGATGAGGCGCGCTATATCACCGGTCAGGCCTTCGCAGCGGATGGCGGAACCTCGGCCCACGTCCCCGGCTTTGCCCGCCTCAGCCGCTTTTTCGCGGCCACGCGGCCAGATTGACCTGCCGGGCCCCTGCTGCGGCGTGCCCCCGCCCTTGGCTTTTGCCCCTGCTGCCCATATCCACGGGGCGGGGGCATCCGGTCCCCGCTGCTGACGGGGCCAAATGGACGAACTTCTTGAACCGCTGCTTCAGGGCAATCGCCGCGCACTGTCCCGCGCCATCACCCTGATTGAATCCACCCGCCCCGATCACCGCGAAAGGGCCAATGCGCTGTTGTCGCGCCTGCCCGACCGGCAGGCTCTGCGGATCGGGCTGTCGGGCACGCCGGGTGTGGGAAAATCCACCTTTATCGAGGCTTTCGGCACGATGCTGACCGGGCAGGGCTTGCAGGTGGCGGTGCTGGCGGTCGATCCGTCCTCGGCGCGCTCGGGCGGCTCGATTCTGGGCGACAAGACCCGGATGGAGGAATTGTCGCGCAATCCCCTGGCCTTTATCCGGCCCACGCCCTCCAGCGCGGAACTGGGCGGCGTGGCCCGCCGCACGCGCGAGGCGATCCGGTTGTGCGAGGCGGCGGGCTATGACGTGGTGCTGATCGAGACAGTGGGTGTCGGTCAGTCGGAAACGCTGGTGGCCGAGATGTCGGATCTGTTCGTGCTGTTGCTGGCGCCTGCGGGCGGCGACGAATTGCAGGGCGTCAAGCGCGGCATCATGGAAATGGCCGACCTGATCCTTGTGAACAAGGCCGATGGCGACCTGCTGTCCACCGCGCGCCGCACCGTGGCCGATTACGCCGGCGCGCTGCGCCTGCTGCGCAAACGTCCACAGGATCCCGAAGGTTTTCCCAAGGCGCTGCCCGTCTCGGCTGCGACGGGGGACGGGCTTGCCGGATCATGGGACGAGATGCACAAGCTGATCGACTGGCGGCGCGCACAGGGCCATTTCGACAAGGCCCGCGCGGCACAGGCGCGGCAATGGTTCATGGCTGAATTGCGTGCCGGGCTGCTGGCACGCCTTGATCTGCCCGAGAACCGCGCCGAATTGCTGCGCCTTGGCGACCGCGTGGCCGACGGAGAACTGTCGCCGGGAATTGCCGCCGCGCAGATGCTGGAGCGACTGAGACAGGCACAGGCAACAGGCGGGGCATATAGCTGACGAAAGCCGGTTTGATCATAAAGTTGGCGCAGAATCGGCGTAAAATCAAATTGTTATATCCTGACAAAGCAATCAAAAGAAAGTCGTCAGGCTATACCAGCACTTGACTGGCAAGACCTTCTTTCAGAACCGCCCGCCGATCAATCCCTCATCGCTGCTGCGCCGGCGCAAGCGGATCGGCGAGTGAGGCGGGATGCGCCACGGGTTCGAGCAGGCCGCCGAACGGTGTCGAATGGCTTTTGAGCAAGACGATCGAAGCGGGGCTGTCCTCGGGCGCGATCACCGGCAAGGCCCTGAAACGGGTGGCGGTCGATACAATGCAACCACTATTCCGCGCCGAAAAACAACGCCTGACATCGCCGCAGCAGCGCTTTTTCCGGGGCGGGCACATTGCCCGCCTCGCACCACTGGTCTAGAGTGACGCAAGCCTGCGCCGGTCTGCCCGACCGGCTGATAACTCGTGAGGGAGGGCACAGATGGCAGACGCTGCCGAGCAAATGCACGCACACGACCATGACCAGCGCGGTTTCTTCACCCGCTGGTTCATGTCTACCAATCACAAAGACATTGGTATCCTTTACCTTTTCACTGCGGCCATCGTCGGTCTGATCTCGGTCAGCTTTACCGTCTACATGCGGATGGAACTGCAACATCCCGGCGTGCAGTACATGTGCGCGGAAGGCTGGCGGCTGATTGCCGATTCGAGCGCCGAGTGTTCGCCGAACGGGCATCTGTGGAACGTGATGATCACCTATCACGGCGTCCTGCTGATGTTCTTGGTCGTGATCCCGGCGCTGTTCGGCGGTGTCGGCAACTAGTTCACGCCGCTGCATATCGGCGCCCCGGACATGAGCTTTCCGCGGCTGAACAACCTGTCCTACTGGATGTATGTCGTCGGCGTCTGCCTTGGCGTTGCCGCGCTGCTGGCGCCGGGCGGCGGCGGCGGGCATGGTTCGGGCGTTGGCTGGGTTCTGTATCCGCCCCTGTCCACGCAGGAGGACGGCTATTCGATGGATCTGGCGATCTTCGCGGTCCACGTCTCGGGGGCGTCGTCGATTCTGGGGGCGATCAACATCATCACCACCTTCCTGAACATGCGCGCGCCCGGCATGACGCTGTTCAAGGTGCCGCTGTTCGCCTGGTCGGTGTTCATCACCGCCTGGCTGATCCTGCTGTCGCTGCCGGTTCTGGCGGGCGCGATCACCATGCTGCTGATGGACCGCAATTTCGGCACGAATTTCTTTAATCCGGCCGGTGGCGGCGACCCGATCCTGTACCAGCATATCCTGTGGTTCTTTGGCCACCCGGAAGTGTACATCATCATCCTGCCCGGCTTCGGCATCATCAGCCATGTCATCGCCACCTTCTCGCGCAAGCCGATCTTCGGCTATCTGCCGATGGTTCTGGCCATGGTCGCCATCGGAATCCTGGGCTTCCTGGTCTGGTCACACCACATGTATACCTTCTGCATGTCGCTGACACAGCAGAGCTATTTCATGATGGCGACTATGACCAGTGCTCTGCCCAACTGCATCAACGTATTCTCGTGGATCGCC
>NZ_JBKEBL010000052.1:0-22753 GCF_047973135.1 Paracoccus sp. (in: a-proteobacteria) | reverse complement strand
CCCGGAGCGACGGTCGCGTCACCGCCGATCATTCCGTTGAACGCACCGCTTTCGTTGAAAACATGGTCGCCAAAGATCATGGGACGGTCGGGATTCATGGCAATTCCTCCGCTGAAAATTCTGTCCGCGCGAATCCGATCCCGTTATTTCACCACGTCGCGCCATTTTTGTCCAATCGCCCCTTGTCGCACCGGATCAGTCAAACAGAAGGTCGCCTGCCCCCATGGCTTGTCCCGCATCTCGTTCATGAGGGTGGAACCGGCATCGACATGATATGTATTGAAGAAAGTCGGCATTCATCGTTTGCACAGCATCAATCAGTCGGACCCGGACCTGCCCTTCGCCGCGTTCTGCGTGAAAGCCCGTTGTGACTCTGCGGCGCGGCTCTGACGACAAGCCGGATGTTGCTGACAAGCGACGTTCACGCCCCCCAGAGGGCCGCGCCGCCGCTTTCGCCAACCTGTCGGATCGCGCCCCTGCCACGCAGGTGATTGACATGTGCGACCGCCTCGACCAGCGCCAGCCCGAATTCGGCCTCGCCGATCTGACGCTTGAACAGAATATCGAAACAGCCCACCGCGCTGCGGGGGGATTCGCGCAGCGCCGCCTCCATCCGGGCCAGCGCGCCCAGATGATTGTCGCGCAATTGTCGCAGCCGCTCGGGCAGGCCGGTGAAGGGCAGCTTGTGGCCTGGCAACACCAGATGCCGGGCCTCGGCCAGCGGCAGAAGCCTTTCGCAACTGGCCAACCATTCGCCGACCGGGTCGGCCTCGGGCTCGGTCGGATAGACCCCCAGATTGGGCGAGATCGACGGCAGAAGCTGATCGCCCCCGATGACCAGATCATCGTCCTTCGACCAGAAAGTCGCGTGACGGGGTGCATGCCCGTCGCCCATCGCGACATGCCAGCGCCGCCCGCCGAAACTGATCTGCTGCCCCTCGTGCAGGCGGGTATAGCCCACCGGCAGCGGGTGCACGATATCGGCCGAGTTATAGGGCCGTTCAGAGGCCCGTTTGTCCAGCAGACCGGCGGGCATGCCCGCCCGCCGCCAGAAATCCAGCGACTGCCGCGTGGGACGTTCCTGCACCTCAAGCTGCAACATCCGTGCCGTCAGCCATGCGGTGCGGCTCATCATCAGTTCGGCATCGTCGGTCTGCATGAACCAGCCCGCCAGCCCGATATGATCGGGATGATGATGCGTCCCTATCACGCGCCTGACCGGACGACCGGCCAGAGGGCCCGCCCGCAGCGCCGCCCAAATCTCGCGCGAGCGGCGCGAATCCATGCCGGTATCGACCACAGCCCAGCCATCGCCATCCTCAAGCGCATAAACATTGACATGGTCCAGCGCCATCGGCAGCGGAAGCCGCAGCCAAAGCACGCCTTCGGCGATCTCGACCGCCTGCCCTTCGGCAGGCGGAGTTTCGAATGGCGTTCTGATCAAGCGGCAAAATCTCCGGCCAGGTTTTCATCACTCAGCGCGGTCAGATCATCCAGCCCCGCCCGCGCCTCTTCCAGATGGGCGGCATAGTGGGGCAGGACGCGCTTGATGTACACCCGTGCCAGAACCGCGCGACCGGGAACGCCCGCAAGGGCGGCGCGCAGGTGAAAATGCGCCCCCAGCACCCGCGCGAAGGCGTTCAGATAGGGCACCGCCCCGGCAAATCGCTGCGCCATGTCCTGTTCCAGCAAGGCCAGGGTCGCCTCGCGCAGGGTTTCTGCCGCGTTCCAGACGTCATGGGCAAGATCCGGGTGATCGGCCTGCGCGGCCTTGGCATCGTCAAGGATTTCATCCAGCAGGCGCATCGCGGCCTCGCCGCCATCCATCATCTTGCGGGCGACCAGATCCATGGCCTGAATGCCGTTCGTGCCCTCGTAGATAGGGGTGATGCGGACGTCGCGGAAATATTGCGCCGCGCCGGTTTCCTCGACATAGCCCATGCCGCCATGAACCTGAACGCCGGTATCGGCGACGCGGCAGCCGACATCGGTGCCATAGGCCTTTGCGATCGGGGTCAGAAAGGCCGCGCGCGCGGCATGTTCCTTGTCGCCGGTTGCCGTGGACAGGTCGATAGCGGCGGCACAGGCAAGGCCAATGGCACGGGCAGCAAAGACCTCGGCCCGCGCGGTGGCCAACATCCGGCGCACATCGGGGTGATTGACGATCACACCCATCTGGTCGCGTTCCTGCGCATAGGCGACCGCCTTTTGCAGCGCCGCCTCGGCCACGCCGACACCCTGCATGCCAACCCCCAGACGCGCGCAATTCATCATGGTAAACATCGCCGCCATGCCGCCATGCTCGGCGCCGACCAGCCAGCCCGTCGCCCCCTCATAGCTCATGACGCAGGTAGGGCTGCCATGGATACCCAGCTTTTCCTCAAGGCTGACGACCTTGAGGCTGTTCGCGACGCCGGGCTTGCCATCGGCATCCGGGATCAGCTTGGGCACCATGAACAGGCTGATTCCCTTGGTGCCCTTGCCGCCCTCGGGCAGACGGGCCAGCACCAGATGACAGACATTTTCGGTCACGTCGCTGTCACCCCAGGTGATAAAGATTTTTTGCCCGGTCACGCTGTAGGTACCGTCGCCATTCGCCACGGCCCTGGTCGTCAGCGCACCGACATCGCTGCCCGCGCCCGGCTCGGTCAGGTTCATTGTGCCCGACCATTCGCCGCTGGTCAGCCGGGGAAGATACAGCGCCTTGATCTCGTCGCTGGCGTGATGTTCCAGCGCCTCGATCTGTCCCTGGGTCAGCAAGGGGTTCAGTTGCAGCGCCAGATTGGCCCCCGACATCATGTCCGCGACCGACATGTTCAGCACCTGCGGCAGTCCCATCCCGCCATATTCCGGATCGGCGGCAAGCCCGATCCAGCCGCCGGTGGCGATTTCGCGGAATGCATCGGCAAAACCGGGGGAAGAGCGGACCTTGCCATTTTCCAGCCGAGCGGGCGTCTGATCACCGTTCAGGTGCAGCGGGGCCAGCGTGTTCGTGGCCAGCTTTCCAGCCTCATTCAGGATCGCGCTTGTGGTTTCGGGCGTCGCTTCGGCGAAACGCTCTGTTGCTGCGACCTCGTTGAACGGCACAATATGCCTGAGAATAAATTCGATCTGTTCGACTGGTGCCTTGTAGCTCATGCCGGGTTCCCCCTCTGATGCCGGAAAAATGGTCTGCCCAGGCCGCTGCCTGCGCCACGACATATCTTAGGATTGCGCGGTCTGGTCTCAACCAAAACCCGGCGTCACAACGGCAGGTCACGGTGTAACGCTGCGGCACTTGGCGGCGCATTCCCGGCCCGCAGGCACGACCTGCGAGCCGGACCGGGCCTTACAGCCCAAGCGAGCCATAGATGTTCGACACCCGCCGTATCGCCACGACATAGGCTGCGGTGCGCATGTCATCGACGCGGCTGTTGGTCATCCACACCTCTTTCATGTTGCGGAACGCCTCGCGCATGGTGTCGTCGAGACCCGAGCGGACCAGCTCCAGCTCGTCAGCACCGGTCAGGAACTGTTCCTTGAAGCCGCGCGCCAGCTCGAATTTGGTACCCGTATCGGCTGAAATCCGTTCCAGCTCTTCGATCAGCAGCCGCGCGCGCGCCTCTTCGTGGCGACGCTCAAGACGGCCAAGACTGATCTGCGACAGGTTCTTGACCCATTCGAAATAGGACACCGTCACACCACCCGCATTGGCATACATGTCGGGGATGATGATCACACCGTTGCGTTTCAGAATGTCGTCCGCATCGGCGGTGACGGGACCATTCGCGGCCTCGATGATCAGCTTGCATTTGATGCGCGGCGCGTTGTCGGCATTGATCACGCTTTCCACCGCCGCCGGAACGAGGATGTCGCATTCATCCTCCAGCGCGGCCAGCCCTTCCTCGCGATAGCTGCCGCCGGTAAAGCCGCGCAACCCGCCCGTCGCGACGATATGGCCGCGCAGCGCGTCGATATTGATGCCCTGCGGGTTGGTGATCGCGCCGTCGCGTTCGATCACGGTGGTGATGATCGCCTTGTCCTCGACCGACAGGAACTGTGCGGCATGATAGCCGACATTGCCCAGACCCTGAACGATCACGCGCTTGCCTGCCAGCTTGTCGGCCAGCCCGGCGCGCTTCATCACATCGTCGTGGCGGAAAAATTCGCGCAGCGCATACTGGACGCCGCGCCCCGTCGCCTCGACCCGGCCATGAATACCGCCCGCCGACAAGGGCTTGCCGGTAACGCAGGCGCGGGCGTTGATGTCGTCGGGATGCAGCCGCTTGTAGGCATCCGCCATCCAGGCCATCTCGCGCTCGCCCGTTCCCATATCAGGCGCGGGAACGTTCTGGCTGGGTGAGATCAGGTTGCGGCGCGACAGTTCATAGGTAAAGCGCCGGGTGATCTTTTCCAGCTCTTCCTCGTTCCAGGCGCGCGGGTCGATGCACAGGCCGCCTTTCGACCCGCCAAACGGCACCTCGACCAGCGCGCATTTATAGGTCATCAGCGCCGCCAGCGCCTCGACCTCGTCCTGCGTGACATCCAGAGAATAGCGAATCCCCCCCTTCACTGGCTCCATCTGTTCGGAATGAACCGAGCGATAACCGGTAAAAGTTTGTATTTCGCCGCGAAGGCGAACACCGAAACGCACCGTATAGGTTGAATTACAGACCCGGATCTTTTGCTCCAGTCCAGGGGCAAGCGACATCAGGCTCGCCGCATGGGTGAACATCCGGTCCACGGAGTCACGAAAAGAGGGGTGTCTCAGGCTCATTATGCTGTCTCCCGAAGCTAAAAGCGATTCGTGCAGGCTAATTTCTCAGCCCAGACACTAGGCGAACGCCCGAGAATCAGTCAAACTGGAGACGTTGACGGGGTCAATGGGCAAGATCCCGAGCATGACCTACCGTCAATACGCAGAAGTTTGCCGATGAAAGGGCCGAATCGACATAAGCGCTATACGACTATGGGGTTCATTCGAATAAGCTTAAACGTGTGCTTTTAGAAAGTTATCAGTATGATTAAAGTTTCTCGTAAAAAGACAGTCTCGCCCGGACGTAAATTTGCTCAGGTCCGTGATGGTGCCTGGCGGGTATTCGTTCGCGATGGGTTTGCTGGCGCAAGTGTCGATGACATCGCCAGCGCAGCCGGTGTGTCGAAAGCCACGCTCTATGCCTATTTTCCAGACAAGCGCCTCATGTTCGAAGAGGTCGTGCGCGCAGAAATGGACCGCGTCCGCGATCATCCGCTGGACAATGTTCCGCAGGGTCTGCCGGCGACTGACGCCATCCCGCGTCTGACGCTGGCGGTCGCGTCGTGGCTGACGGCAGAACGGCGGTCGCAACTGGCGCGGCTGATCGTTGGCGAAGCCGTGCGCTTTCCCTCGATCGCGACCACGTATCATGATCTGTTCGCCAAGGCTCTGGCCGACGAGGTCCGCGAAAGGCTGGATCATTTCGTCGCGCGGGGCGAGCTGGATATCCCCGATACCGCGCTTGCGGCCGAGCAGTTGATCCATCTGTGTGGCGTGCAGACGCTGGACAAGGCGGTAATGCGTCTGGGCAAGCCCGATCACGAAACCATCGCCCATGTCACCAGCGTCGCAGGCGACCTGTTCCTGCGCGCCTATGCGCCGGACGGCGCGACGCAGCGCAATCACGGGCCGCGCCCCACGAAATCCATCGCGGTGGCTTAATTATCCTGATGGAAACGTGATTTTCGCGTCGGGTTCTCAAGCGGCGCGGTCAGCGATATAAGCAGGCGACAGAGTTATGTGTCGCCTGCATTCGCAGGCCTCCGAGGGAACAGACCAGCGATGATCAAGACGACGATCCTGCCCATGGCCATGGCGGCCGCCTTTCTGGCCGGGTGCATGCCCGTGCCGCAGCAACCCATGCCGCAGCCGGTGCCGGCCGTTCAGCCCGCCCCCATCGCCCCGCCTCCGACCGAGGGCATCTCGGGGCTTGAGGAACGCCAGCCCGACCTGTGCGGTGCCAAGCAATATATTCCCTATCTGTCACAGCCCGGCGGCGTCATCCCGACGCTTGGCATCACCAAACAATATCGCGTCGTCGAATATCGCGGGATCGAACCGCAGGAATACAATCCGCAGCGGATCGTGTTCCGTCTCGACGCTTCCGGCAACATCTACAACATCGATTGCGGCTGATGCGTATTCTGACCCTGTTTCCCCTGCTGTCGGCGCTGGCTCTGGCCGCATGTGACGACACCGCCCCCAAGCCCCCGACCCCGCCCGAGCTTCCGCAGGAATGCGGGGCCGAAGGGTTCACCGGCCTTGTCGGTCAGCCGAAATCGGTGCTGGACGGGCTGAAGCTGCCGGACGGCACCCGGATCATCGGTCCCGATGACGCGGTGACTGCCGATTTCCGCCCCGACCGGCTGAATATCGAGACCGGCCCCGACGGGCTGATCGCCAAGGTCAGTTGCTATTGATGACCCAGGCGGCGGGGCCAGCATCGCATCGCGCCGCCATACCCTTTCTTTTCGATTGATTTGGCGCCCGCCGGGTGCCACGATCACCTCATGATGAGTGCCGCCCCGCCGTTTGCCGCCTATCCCGACCGCGTGGTCTTTGACCGGACAGAGTTGGGCGCGATCCTGACCGTTTATGGCCGTTTCGTCGCTGCGGGCGAGTGGCGCGATTACGCAATGTCCTTTCTGCGTGATGCCGCGATCTTCAGCATCTTTCGCCGCGCCACCGAACACCCGCTTTACCGCATCGAGAAGCGCCCCCGCCTGCGCGGCGCACAGGGGGCCTATCTGGTGATCGCAATGGATGGCCGTATCCTCAAGCGTGGCCATGATCTGCAACAGGTTCTGAATGTCTTTGACAAGAAACTGATCCGCGCGGTCGAGTGAACCCGGTTTCGTTGCAGCGGTTTCGGTTCCTGCAAAAGCCGGAGATGGAAAACCTTGCCGCCGCGGGGGTGTCGCATCGGCCAAACCCGTATAAGGCCTTTCCGAAAAGCGTCAAAAGCCCGGTAAAAAAGGAAAGGTGCCGAGTGTGAACAGGCGATACACCAACGCCACGCTTTCCAGAAATCCCGGATTCGACGTCACCGCCGCAGATTTGCGTCCCGCGATGGCCGGGGGGGCTGTGCGCCCCCCGGACCCCCTGCAAAAGCCTGCGGCGGGCGGTCTGCCTGCTGGCCAGCGCAGTTGCAGGGTCGGCAACCCTGCGGCAGCCTTCGATCATGCTTCCATGCGGGATCCCCTGCGCCAATTTGATCACCGGGCCGGATTCCGTCAGATATCCTTGCCTTCAGCTTGCGGCAGGCCCTTCCCGGCAAGCGGTTCACTCACGTCCCGCGTGGCTTGGCGCGGGCGGTCGGGTCGGCTTCGGTCGGGTCTTCGGGCCAGGGGTGGCGGGGATAACGGCCGCGCATATCCTTGCGCACATCGGCATAGGACGAGGCCCAGAAGCCCGGCAGATCGGTCGTTACCTGCACCGGTTTGCCACCCGGAGACAGCAGGCTGATCCGCAGGGGTCTGCCGCCCACCACGGGATGCCGGGTGACGCCAAACAGTTCCTGAAGGCGCAGCTCGATCGAGGGGATTTCGTGGTCGTAATCGACAGGCACCCTGCGCCCCAGCGGCGTGACGAAATGCGCCGGAACCTCGCGGTCAAGCGCCTGCTGACCGTCCCAGCCGATCCGCGATTTCAGCGGCTCGGTCAGATCCAGCGCGCGCAGATCGGCCAGATTGCGCACCCGACCCAACCAGGGCAACAGCCAGCCACCATCGGCCAGCAGGCTGGCATCGTCCACCGGCCCCAGCGCCGGAACCAGCGCAATCCGCGCCCGCAACCGCGCCGCCACCTTGCCCCATGTCAGACCGTCGAGGCGCAGCCCCTCAAGTGCGGCCTGTGCCACCGCCTCGTCCGAAGCGTCGGACCAGGCGCGGTCGGTCAGGATCAGCGCGCCCAGACGTTCCTGCCGCCGCGCCAGCACCCGCCCCTCGCGGCGGGACCATTCGCAGATTTCGACCTCGGCGATCGCTTCACCGGACAGGTCGCGTAATTCGGCATCGGTCAGCATGGCGGCCATGCGGATACGCGCTTCGCGTTGGTCGCCATCCAGATCGACCGCAACGATCAGCCTCTGCCCCGCCAGCGGGTCCAGTCCATCCAGCACCGCCCCCTTGCCGCCCGACAGCACAAAGCGCGGGTCGTCCCCCTTGCGTCGCAGGCCAATCCGGTCGGGATAGGCCAGCGCCGCCATTGCCCCCGCCGACATGGCGGGCCGGTCGCGCCCGCCGATCAGCCGCCGCAAACGGGCTGCCTCGTCGCGGATGCGCTGGATGGTGGCGCGGTTGACCTCGTGGGGGTGGCGATCCGTGAAATCGCGCAGATTGCGGATGGCCGACAGGCGCAGCGACAGATCGGCAGGAGCGCCTCGCAGCGGGTCACGCTCGGCCAGAAGTGCGGCCAGATTGGCGGCCTGCCCCCCGGCGATCAGCAGCATATGCCCCAGCCGGGGATGCAGCGGTAAACGGGCCAACGCCTTGCCATGCGCAGAGATCCGGCCCGCGCCGTCCAGCGCGCCAAGGCCGGTCAGCAGCGCCCGCGCCTCGGCCAGCGCCCCCTCGGGAGGTGGGGTCAGAAAGGCCAGATCGGCAGGCGCGGCCCCCCATGCCGCCAGCTCCAACGCCAGCCCGGCCAGATCGGCCACCGCGATTTCGGGCGGGGCAAAGGCGGGCAGCGCCCCCTCTTCGGTGCGCGCCCACATCCGGTAACAGATGCCCGGCGCGACGCGGCCCGCCCGGCCGCGCCGCTGATCGGCCTCGGCCCGGCTGGCACGTTCCGTCACCAGTCGCGACATGCCGCTGTTCGGATCAAAGCGTGCCCGCCGGGCACGACCGGCATCCACCACCACACGCACGCCGGGAATGGTCAGCGAGGTTTCGGCAATCGCCGTCGCCAGCACGATCCGCCGGGTTGGCCCCGCAGGCAACAGCGCCGCGCGCTGCGCCTTGTGATCCAGCGCGCCATACAGAGGCAGCACCTCGCAGCCCGTTTCGGCCAGCAGGCCCTGCACCCGCCGGATTTCGGCCTCGCCGGGCAGGAAGGCAAGGATGGTTCCGCCTGTTTCGCGCGTGTCGGCCTCGGCGCGCAGAATCAGCCGCGCCGCCTCGGGAACAAGCCCGGCACGGGCGGGCACTGGTTGATCCAGCCAGCGCGTCTCGACCGGAAAGGCCCGGCCCTCGGACCGGATCACCGGCGCGCCGTCCAGCAGCGCGGCGACAGGTTCGGCATCCAGCGTAGCCGACATGACCAGCACGGCCAGATCGTCGCGCAACGCGCCCCGCGCCTCCCAGACCAGCGCAAGGCCAAGGTCGGCATTCAGGCTGCGTTCGTGAAATTCGTCGAAGATGACGCAGCCGATCCCCTCCAGCGCAGGATCCGACTGGATCATCCGCGTCAGGATGCCTTCGGTCACGACCTCTATCCGGCTGCCTGGCACGGACTCACCACGAATGCGATAGCCGACGCGCCCGCCCGGTTCTTCGCCCAGCCCTTCGGCAAGGCGCTCGGCAGCGGCACGGGCGGCCAGCCGGCGCGGTTCCAGCATCAGGATGCGGCCCCGCACCTGATCCAGCAGCGCCAGCGGCACCCGCGTCGTCTTGCCCGCCCCCGGTGGCGCGACCAGAACCGCGCGGCCATGTCCAGCCAGCGCCGTTATCAGCGCGGGCAAAGCATCGTCTATGGGCAAGCGGTCCAGCATCCGCCGGGTTATGCCAGAGCCGACCAGCACAGGAAAGAGCCGCGCGCCCTATGAAAACCTTCCCGGCCTCCCTATGTTCAGGCGAAACGAGGCCGGAAAAAGCGGGCGGGAAAACGGGCGGAATGGGTATCGGCGACAATCTGATGCAGCGGATTGGACTGGGCGATCCGGTCATCCGGCTGGGTGTGACCGGGCTGTCCCGCGCGGGCAAGACGGTGTTCATCACCTCTCTGGTGGCCAATCTGATGGACCGGGGCCGCATGCATGCGCTGCGCGCCGCCGCCGATGGCACGCTGAAAACGGCCTGGCTGCAACCCCAGCCCGACGATACGGTGCCGCGCTTTGACTTTGAACGGCATCTGGCGGCGCTGACCGGCCCCGAGCCGCACTGGCCGGACGGTACGCGCCATGTCAGCCAGTTGCGCCTGTCTTTGCGGTTGCAGCCGCGCGGACTGTTTTCAGGGTTGCGCGGGCCGCAGACCGTACATCTGGATATTGTTGATTATCCCGGCGAATGGCTGCTGGATCTGCGGCTGATGGACAAGGATTTCGCCGAGTGGTCGGTCGAGGTTCTGTCCCGGATGACGGGCCGCCCCGGTGCCGATGCCTATCTGGCGGCGCTGGCGGGGCTGGGTGCGGGGGATGGCTTTGCCGAACCCGCCGCCCAGGCGCTGGCCGAAACCTATACCGCCCATCTGCATGCCACGCGCGAAGCCGGCTGGTCCGACTGCACGCCCGGCCGGTTTCTGATCCCCGGCGAGATGGCGGGATCACCCGCGCTGACCTTTGCGCCTCTGCCCGACACGCTGCGCGAGGGCCGGCTGCACCGCGAATTTCGCCGCCGTTTTGACGCCTACAAGTCGCGCGTGGTCAAACCCTTTTTCCGCGACCATTTCGGCCGAATCGACCGTCAGGTCGTGCTGGTCGATGTGTTGGGCGCGATCCATCGCGGCCCCCCCGCAGTCGAGGACATGCGCCGCGCCATGGCTGATATCCTGACCGCATTCCGTCCCGGTCGCGCCGGGTGGCTGGCGCAGCTTCTGGGCACGCGCCGGGTAGAGCGAATCCTGTTCGCCGCGACCAAGGCCGATCACCTGAACCATGTCCAGCACCCGCGCCTGACCGCGATCCTGTCGGCCATGCTGCGCGAGGCCCGCGACCGCGCCGATTTCTCGGGGGCGCGAACCGAGGCGATGGCCATTGCCGCCCTGCGCGCCACGACCGAGGATGTCATCCGCCAAGGCGACGACGAACTGCCCGCCGTGCGCGGCAGGCTGCTGGATGGCAGGCAGGCGGCGTTCTATCCCGGCGAATTGCCAGCCGACCCGCTGGCCCTGCTGCATCCGGCGCGCGAGGGGGCGGGCGAATGGCTGGATGCCGATTACGCCATCATGGATTTCGCCCCCGCACCCCTGACAGCGCGCCCCGGCGACGGCCCGCCGCATATCCGGCTGGACCGCGCCGCCGAATTCCTGATCGGAGACCGGCTATGACCGACGACACCCCCCGCAAGCGCGGCCCCGTCCTGATCAACCTTGACGCTCCCTCCCCGGAAACCGGGGACGATACCGCGCAGAACCCTGCCGATGCGCCGCCCATCGACGACGCCTCGCCCCTGCCCCTGCCCCGCAGCATGGAGATGGTGACACGGCTGATGGGCCGCCGCCCGTCGCGGCTGACGCGGTTTTTCGTCAATTCCGGCGTCGCGCTGCTGACCTTTCTTCTGTCCATCGCGGCGCTGGATTTCATCAACCGGCTGATGACCAGCTATCCGCTGCTGGGCTGGATCGGGATCGCGCTGTTCGCCATGTTCACGCTGGCGGCGCTGGCGATGGCGTGGCGCGAATACCGGGCATGGGCGCGCTTTGCCCGGATCGACGCGATCCAGCGTCAGGCGGATGTGGCGCTGGCCGAGGACAGTCCGGACAAGGCGCGTCAGGTCTCGGGTCAATTGCTGCGGCTTTATCAACGCCGCCCGGAACTGGAATGGGGCCTGCGCCGTCTGGCCGATCACCGGGCCGAGGCCATCGACGCGCAATCGCTGCTGACCCTTGCCGAAACGGAACTGCTGGCCCCGCTGGACCAGGACGCCCGCCGCGAGATCGAGGCCGCCGCCCGCAGCGTCGCCGCCGCCACCGCGCTGATCCCGCTGGCGCTGGCCGATGTCGCAGCGGCACTGGCGGCCAATCTGCGGATGATCAGGCGCATCGCCGAAATCTATGGCGGTCGCGCGGGCACCGTGGGCGGCTGGCGGCTGGCGCGAACGGTGATGACCCATCTCGTCGCCACCGGAGCGGTCGCGGCTGGCGATGACCTGATTCACACCATGGCTGGCGGAGGCGTGCTGTCCCGGCTGTCGCGGCGTTTCGGCGAGGGCGTGGTTAACGGCGCGCTGACCGCCCGTGTCGGCGTTGCCGCGATCGAAGTTTGCCGCCCCCTGCCCTTCTTGGCACAACCCCGGCCAAAGGTCGGCAACCTTGTCACACGCGGCTTGCGCGGGCTGTTCAGCAGCGAGACCCGCCCGGACGAACCCTGACCTATCGTGCCGTATCGACCTGCTGGCGCAGGATCGATTTGACCTGATAGGTGCGCGGATCGATGCGAATCAGCTTGCCCATGGCGACGGCATAGCGGTTGTCGCGCGGCTCGGCCCCTAATCCGAAACGGCCCGGATCCTCGATCAGATCAACCGCTTCGGCAGGCAGAACCTCACCCACGCTGAAACTGCATCGCCCGCTGCATTCGTCAGCCTCGGGTAGACGCTCGTTCCGCGATTCGGCTGCGCTCAGGACGCCTATGGCGACCAGCGCCGCCACAGCCAGACCAATGATCGGGCGGATGGTAATCATGGCTCGATTGCCCTTGTGTGAGCCGATGGAAATTCATCGACCTTGCTGTCCCCGCAACGACCGGACGCCTCATCGGTTCCCTGATCGGACAACAAAGTTCTGTACCGCCCGGAAACCCGTGGCATTGCCCGCTTGCCGTTGCAATAATGATACAGCCGGGCGATATACCGCCTGCTTGGCCCATGCCCCGTCCGCGCCGTCCTTACGCCGGCAAATGCCGTCAAACAGCCTCTGGCGCAGCCCGACGCGGGTCGCTATACCGTCAACCGGGGCGGTTAGCTCAGTTGGTAGAGCGCTTCGTTTACACCGAAGATGCCGGGGGTTCGAGTCCCTCACCGCCCACCATGATTTCAATGCCTTATACGCTTTCAACGAAGTGTATTCGGGTTCAATGAACCCAGGTTCCTCTTTTTTTGAAACAGGCACCATCCGCCCGGATACAAAGAAACCGCCGGGTGCCGGGATCACGCTTCGGCCAGCCGACCTTCAGCAGCGATATCGTCGCGGCGGACAACCAATACCCTCTGTCCAAAGCCCTCCGGCTGGTCATCGACACGCTTTCCATCAATGACACCAGATTTTTCCTCCGCACCTTTTGCGCGGATGTTAACGAAAGCGGATGGTTCAGTTCTACTTGCTTTTAATCCACCAAAATGGGGCAATTTCACTGCGCCAATTTGATCATCAAACCGGCTTCCGTCAGCTATAATCGCTATAGAACCCCCTGCCGCTTTTCTGCCCGAGGCGGCCTTCGCCGATCATCCTGCGCAGCAATTGCCGCGGTTCCTCGGGAATACCCTCGCGGATCGAGGCGTAATGTTCCTCGATGTTCAGCACGACATCCAGCCCGACCTCGTCCATCATCCGGAACGGCCCCTCGGCAGTGCCGAAATTCTGCCGGAAGATGCGATCCACGGTTTCCGCCGTGGCAACGCCCTCGGCGGCGACGGCAAGCGATTCGCGTTTGATGGCGGCCCAGATGCGGTTGAAGATAAAGCCGACGCTTTCGCGCATCACGTGATAGGGGGTCAGCCCGTATCGCGGAAAGCGATCCATCAGCAGGTCGATGATCCTGTCGTCGGTTGCCCCGCTTGACATCAGCTCGACCGAGCTGATCTGCGGCGGCATCATGAAATGCGTGTTCAGCACGCGGGCCGGATTGCCGACCTCGCCGATGAATTCCGAGCTGGGAAAGGACGACGAATTGCTGGCCAGAATCGCATCCGCCGCTGCAAGACGGTCAAGATCGCCAAATATGCTGCGCTTCAGTTCGACCTTTTCGGGAACCGCCTCGAAAACGATCCACGCGTCCCGGATGGCATCCTCAAGCGTTGCGGCACCGATGATTTTTCCGGCCTTGCCGCCTTTGGTCGCCCCGACCTGAGCGGCAAGATGATCGCTGGCGAAGGCGACACCCCTGGCCCGCGCCTCTTCGCCGGGATCCGAGATCCGCACCTCGGCCCCCTGCGTCGCCATCATCAGGGCGATGCGGCTGCCAAGTGTGCCCGCGCCGATCACCGCGATCGGACGTTGTTCGATGTTTACGGGGATCGTGACGGTCATTCTGAACCTCCTCTGGTGGCGATTTGGCCCCAACGCATGATCGGGCCACTTTGTTGCCGGGCCGCGCAAAGAATCTTTTCCGATCACCCTGTCCAGTTTTCCGCAGCGCCGAAATCTGGACAGGGTCCGCCTTTGAAGGGATATTCGGTTGAACCGTGCCAGATAAGGCAGACCGACATGTCGCAGGTGCCAGCCGCGCTTCCCGGCTATTTTCTTTACGGAGACAAGGCGCGGGATATCGGCCTCGATACGCTGAACATCGAAGAACTGCGCGAACGTTCCTCGCGGCATGACTGGATCATTCATCCGCACCACCATCCCCATCACATCCAGCTTATGCTGTTCACGAAAGGCGGGGCCGACACCCGGATCGAGGGCGTTGCCCTGACGCCGCGCGCACCCGCGCTGGTCGTACATCCGGCAGGCATGGTCCACGGCATCCGCTATCTGCCCGGCTCTGAAGGGATGACGATCACCGTCGCGAAAACCTATGCCGAGGCGCTGGTCAGGGACCAGCCGCAGCTTTTGTCGGCGCTGCAAAGCCCTGCGGTCTGGAGGCTGGGCGATGCCTTCGATCAGGTCGCGGCGGATTTCACCCAGACCCTGCACGAAACCCGCACACGGGATCCGGGCTGGGCGATGGCTGTGCGGGGCCGGTTCCTGACCATTCTGGTCCGGCTGCACCGGCTTCAGCACCGGCTGGCGCAACCGGCGCGGCCCCGGCGTGATCTGCAACTGGCGGCTGGCCTGCGCGATCTGGTCGAACAGGATTTCCGGGGCGAAAAGCAGATAAGCGCCTATGCCCGGCGGCTGGCCGTTTCTCCGCAGCGGCTGAACGCGGCCTGCAAGTCCGCTTTGGGGTGCCCGGCCTCGCAGGTGCTGCATGACCGCCTGATCGTCGAGGCGCGGCGGCTGCTGGCCTATACGGAAATGACGGTCGCCGAGATCGGCCACGACCTTGGCTTTGACGATCCGGCCTATTTCAACCGCTTTTTCGCGCGGCGTGCGGGGCAATCCCCCGGCGCGTGGCGTGCCGCGCATTCCGCGACATGGCGGGTGGACGGCTGAAACAGTCGATCCGTCCAACAAAAGCTATGGTCGGTCCATTTTCGCATCGCGCCCGTTCCGTCATCATCGGCGCATTCGGGATGAGGGCGCATCATGGAACTATCACTATCACACGAACAATCCCTGCTGGTGCAAACGGTGCGCGATTTCATCGCCGACCAGCTTCAGCCGCTGGAAGATCAGGTCGAACGCGATGGCGCGCTGTCCGAAGATGTCGCCCGCCGGATATTCGAAAAATCCAGCGCGCTTGGGCTGTATGCGATGAACATCCCCCAGGAATTTGGCGGAGGCGGGTTGTCGGCGCTGGACACGATGCTGGTCGAGGAACAGTTCGGCCGCACCACCGACATCCTGATCCGCCGCGCCTTTGGCAATGTCTATGAGGTGCTCTTGTCCTGCAAGGGGGCGCAGATCGACCGCTGGCTGCTGCCTGCGGTGCGGGGCGAGCGGATCTGTTCCATCGCCTTTACCGAGCCCGAGGCCGGATCGGATGCCGCAGGCATCCGCACAAGGGCGGTCCGCAAGGGTGACGGGTGGATTCTGTCGGGGATGAAGCATTTCATCTCGGACGGGGCGGTTTCGGATTTCTTTGTCGTGACCGCCGTGACCGACCCCGGCAAGGGGCATCGGGGCATCTCGATGTTTCTGGTGGACAAGGGTATGGCCGGGTTCACGACCGGGCGCGACCAGCCGATGATGGGCATTCGCGGCACCAGCCATCTGGAACTGCATTTCGACGATGTGGAACTGACCGACGATCATCTGCTGGGTCAGGAAGGCCGGGGCCTTGGTCTTGCGCTTTCGGTGCTTGGCCGGGTCCGGCTGGCGCAGGTCGCAGCGCGGGCCATCGGCAAGGCCACGAAGATTCTTGACCTGACGCTGGACCATGCGGGCCAGCGCCGACAGTTCGGCCAGACCCTGGGCGAGTTCCAGATGGTTCAGCAGATGCTGGCCGACAGCGCAATCGAGATCAATGCCGCCCGCACCGCCCTGTGGTACTGCGCATGGGAAATCGACCAGGGGCTGGACCCGCGTGCGAAAATCTCGGCGCTGAAGGTGCAGGCATCCGAAACCCTGGGCCGGGTGGTGGACCGGTCGATGCAGATCTTTGGCGGCATGGGCTTTTCAAAGGATTTGCCCATCGAACGCTATTACCGCGATGCGCGAATCTATCGCATCTTTGATGGCGCCAGCGAAATCCATCGTGGCGTGGTCGCGAAATCCCTTCTGAAAGGGGGGCGTCGCATGTACGACCCCTTTGCCGCATGACGGCCGCCGCGAAATTCATGACCGCCGAGGCATCGGTCGCACTGATCCCCGATGGCGCGACGGTGGGGCTGATCGGTGGCGGCGGCGGGCTGTGCGAGGCGACGCTGCTGCATGAACGCTGCGAGGCGCGGTTTCTGGAAACCGGCCATCCGCGCGACCTGACCGTGGTGCACGCCCTTGGCATCGGCGACCGCGACCAGACCGGAATGAACCGCTTTGCGCATGACGGCATGGTCCGGAGGGTGATCGGCGGGCACTGGGTCTGGTCGCCGCGCATGCAGCAGATGGCCGCCGCAAACCGGATCGAGGCCTATGTGCTGCCCGGCGGCGTGGCGATGCAGTTGATGCGTGAAATCGCCGCTGGCCGGCCTGGCCTGTTCACCCATGTCGGGCTGGGAACCTTTTGCGACCCGCGCCGCGAGGGCGGGCGCATGAATAAGGCCGCTACCGAACCGCTGGTCGAACTGACCGAAATCGACGGCCGCGAATATCTGCGCTATCTGCCCTTTCCGGTCCATGCCTGCCTGCTGAAAGGCTCGGCTGCGGATGAGGACGGCAATATCAGCCTTGACGAGGAACCCGCCAATCTGGACAGCGCCGCGATGGCCATGGCGGTGCGCAACTCGGGCGGGGTGGTGATCGTGCAGGTCCGCGCCCGCGTTCCTGCGGGCTCGCTTGGGGCGCGGCAGGTGCGCATTCCGGCGGCGATGGTCGATGCGGTGGTGGTCGATCCCGATCAGCGGCAGGGCTATGGCATCATCCACGACCCGACGATTTCCGGGCAGGCGCACCATGCCGATCCGCCGCCCCCTATGCCGGATCTGTCGGTCCGGCAGGTCATCGCCCGGCGCGCGCGGCAGGAATTGCGGCAGGGCGCGGTGGTGAATTACGGCTTTGGCATCCCCGACGAAATCGCCTCGCTGGTCGCGGCCCGAGGCGAGCGGGGCCTCTATCACCAGACCATCGAACACGGCACCTATGGCGGCACGCTGCTGACCGGCATGCGGTTCGGCTATGCCCGCAACCCGACCTGCATGATCGACGGCCCCTCGCAATTCGATTTCTATTCCGGCGGCGGGCTGGACATCGCCTTTCTGGGCTTTGGCGAATTTGACGGGCAGGGCGATGTGAACGCCTCGAAGCTGGGCGGATTGCCGGTCGGCCCCGGAGGTTTCATCGACATTGCCCAGAACGCCCGCAAGGTTGTTTTCTGCGGCACGTTCGATGCCAGAGGCGCGCAGCTCGAACCCGGCAGAGGGGCCTTGCGGATCGGCCGCCACGGTGCGGTGCGCAAGCTGGTTGACCGGGTGGCACAGGTCACATTTTCCGGCGAACAGGCGATCAGGCGCGGGCAAGAGGCGATCTATGTCACCGAACGCGCCGTCTTTGTCCTGCGCCCCGATGGCATGCATCTGACCGAAATCGCCCCCGGCATCGACCTTCAGGCTGATATTCTGGACCGGATCGGTTTTGCCCCGAAAATCGGCACCCTTGCGCGGATGGATGCGGGCTGCTTCTCCACCTGATCCCCACGATAACCGCGAATCGCTGGCGAAACCCGCCCGGCCCTGCTAGATATGGGGGTATGAATAGTCACGCCCCCAATATCCGCCCCGTCATCCGGCAACTGGATGAAACCACCGCCAACCGTATCGCGGCGGGCGAGGTGGTCGAGCGTCCGGCCTCGGCGGTCAAGGAACTGGTTGAAAACGCGCTGGATGCAGGCGCGACCCGCATCGACATCGCCATCGAGGAAGGCGGCAAGCGGCTGATCCGTGTCAGCGACAATGGTTGCGGCATGACGCCCGAGGATCTGCCGCTGGCCCTGTCGCGCCACGCCACCAGCAAGATCGACGGCAGCGACCTGCTGGATATTCGCAGCTTTGGCTTTCGCGGCGAGGCGTTGCCCTCGCTTGGGGCGGTGGGGCGGCTGACCATCACCTCGCGCGCGGGCGGGGCCGATGGCGCGGTGATCGCAGTGACGGCGGGCAAGACCGCCCCTGTCCGCCCCGCCGCCGCCAATCCCGGCACGGCGGTCGAGCTGCGCGACCTGTTCTTCGCCACACCCGCCCGGCTGAAATTCATGCGCAGCGAACGCGCCGAGACGCAGGCGATCGCCGAAACCGTCCGCAGGTTGGCCATGGCCGATCCCTATACCGGCTTTACCCTGACCGCCGATGGCAAGGAAATCTTTCGCGCCGATGCCGAACAGGGCGAATTGTTCGGCGCACTGCAGACCCGCCTGTCCCGCGTCATGGGCCGCGATTTCACCGATAATGCCCTCGCCATCGACGCGATACGCGACGGGCTGACCCTGACCGGCTTTGCCGCGCTGCCGACCTATTCGCGCGGCGCGGCGGTGGCGCAGCATCTGTATGTGAATGGCCGCCCGGTGCGCGACAAGCTGCTGACCGGGGCGCTGCGGGCGGGTTACATGGATGTGCTGGCCTCGGGGCGGCATCCGGCGGCGGTGCTGTATCTGACCTGCGACCCGCAGCTTGTCGATGTCAACGTGCATCCAGCCAAGGCCGAGGTCCGCTTTCGCGACCCGGCGGCGGCGCGCGGGCTGGTGGTCAGCGCGCTGAAGCACGGGCTGGCCAATGCGGGACACCGGGCCTCATCGACCGTGGGCGATGCGACGCTGGCGGCGTTTCGCCCCGAACCCGGTCCTGTGCCGCAGCGGCATGCCTATCAGATGGATTACCGCCCCTCGCGCGGTGCGATCCGGGCCAGCCTGGACATGCAGGCCCCCGCCGCCGATCCGGTCATGGGCTTTGCCGAGGCACCTTCGGCCCGGTTCGAGGACGTGCCCCCCACTGCCCCCTCTGATGCGCCCCTTGGCGCGGCGCGGGCGCAGATCCACGAAAATTACATAATCGCCCAGACAGCCGACGGGCTGGTCATCGTCGATCAGCACGCTGCCCATGAACGGCTGGTCTATGAACGTCTGAAGGCGCAGGCAGAGGCCAGCGGCATTCCGTCGCAGGCCCTGCTGATCCCCGAGATCGTCGAACTGTCTGATCCCGACGCCGCGCGCCTGATGTCCATCGCCGGCGACCTGGCCGAACTGGGCCTGGTGATCGAATCGTTCGGCGGCGGCGCTGTGGCGGTGCGCGAGGCCCCGGCGATGCTGACCCGGCTGGATGCGCCCGCGCTGATCCGCGACATTCTGGACGATCTGGCCGATCAGGGTGCCTCGGACCGGCTGCGCGCACGGATCGACGCGGTGCTGTCCTCGATGGCCTGCCACGGCTCGGTCCGATCGGGCCGCAGACTTGGCGCAGACGAAATGAACGCCCTTCTGCGCGAGATGGAACAGACCCCGAAATCCGGCCAGTGCAACCATGGCCGCCCCACTTGGGTCAAGCTGCGCCTTTCGGATATCGAGCGACTGTTCGGACGCAAGGATTGACGCTGCTGCGGCTTGGCGCGACAACAGTGCCAGCAAGCACCCGGAGGTTGCCCATGCTTCAGATCACGCCTGACAAGATCGCCCATGTCATCATCCGCGCCCGCGAATATGACAGCGGCCTGAACCCCTGGGCCCATGGCGGCGAGCGTCGCCAGCACGGAACAGGCAGCGAATTGCACGATTTCATCGGCACCCTGAACGAGGACGAACAGGCAAGTCTGGTCGCCGTGATGTGGATAGGCCGCGACAGTTTCGACGCCGACGAACTGGCCGAGGCCATAGCGACGGCGCGCGCCGAACAGACGACACCCACCGAAGATTACCTGATGGGCGAACCACAGCTTGCCGACCTGCTGGAGGCCGGGATGGACGCGCTTGGAATCTCGCCCGAGGATGCCGAGGACGATTTGCAAAAACCGGTCTGACGGCAATACGCGGATATTGCTGCACCTGCACGATCCCCGCTGCGCCTGCAAAGGCATCTGCAAGCCGGGCGGGAAGTGGTCATGCGGCGAAGCGGCTTGGCAATAGCGGCACTATGGGCAATCCGACATTCGGGGCACCATAAAAAGCTGTTGTTCAAGACAAGTTTGGAAGCACCTTTTTGTGTCGCCTTTGGCGCTGGTCAGGTCATTGCCGACGCGATCACGAAAGTGCCGCATCATGCGCAAACGCTAATCCCGCCGAGATGGCCAGCAACCAGCCAACCCCCATGTGCCGCCGAAGCAGAAGATACCCCGACAAGGCAATCAGCGCCAAGGCGACGACATTGATCGACGCCAGATCGGGCAGCCACAGCACCAGCGGTCCGGCTCGTCGTTCGGCAACCGTTCCGAACACGACATGCAGCGCGAACCATAGCGACAGGTTCAGAATCACACCGACCACCGCCGCCGTGATGGCGCCCAAGGCACCCGAGAGGCGCGGCTGGGCCGAGATGCGCTCGATATAGGGCGCACCCGCAAAAATCCACAGAAAGCACGGCACGAAGGTAACCCAGAGCGTGACCAGAGCCGCCCCGATGGCGAGACCAAAGCCCCCCGCCTTGTAACCGGCCAGAAACCCCACGAACTGGGTAACAAGGATCAGCGGTCCCGGCGTCGTCTCGGCCAGCCCCAGCCCGTCCATCATCTCGGTCGCGCTCAGCCAGCCAAGCCGCGTCACCACATCCTGCGCCATATAGGCCAGAACCGCATAGGCGCCGCCAAAGGTGACGACCGCCAGCCTGGAGAAGAAGGCGCCGATCTCGATCAGGATTGGCGCGCCGCCAAAAAGGCCAAGCAGGATCAGCGGCAGGAACCAGACGGCGAGGCCGATGGCGATGGTCAGCGCGGTGCGTCGCAATCCGCCCTCTGGCGGCTGCGGCGTAACGGCGGCCACCGCCCCCCGCGCCGCGAAGGCGCCGTAAAGCCCGGCGGCGAGCACGATGGCGGGAAAGGGAACCCCCAGAAAGAAGATCGCCACGAAAGCCAGCCCGGCGATCACCCATTGCGAACGGCTCTTCAGCGCGCGGCGGGACACCCGCAACAGGGCCTCGACCACGATCACGACCGCCGCCGCCTGCACCCCCAGAAACAACGTATCGACCAGCGGCACGCCGCCAAAAGCGACGTAAAGCCCCGCCAGCGCGAAGATCACCATCGCGCCCGGCAGCACAAAGAGCGACCCGGCGATCAGCCCGCCGGTAATCCCGTGCAGACGCCAGCCGGCATAGGTGGCCAGTTGCATCGCCTCCGGCCCCGGCAACAGTATGCAGAAGCTCAGCGCGTTCAGATATTGTTTCTCGGTCAGCCAGCCGCGTTCATCGACCAGAATCCGGTGCATGAGCGCGATCTGCGCCGCTGGCCCGCCAAAGGACAGCAGGCCGATCTTCAGGAAGACCCGGAACGCCTCGGACCGGCTGACCGTTATCGTCGTGGCCATTGGATCAGCCTTTCACAAGCGCGGCGGGCCAGTTGTGACCCTCGCCGGTCGCATCGCGCGCCCAACGGTAGAACATGTCGTAAAGCGCCATCCCGGCGGCGAGCTGTTCGAGATCGTCCCGATACATCCGGGACAGGCCGAGCGAGGCGGCCAGCAACCCGGCCGCCTCGGGCGCCTGATCGAGACGGTCGGTATCCGCCCCGCGCACGATCCGGGCAAGCCGGTCCAGCGCCTCAATCTTCAGCCCGAACTCCGCGATCATCGTATCGAAAGTGCAGGTCTCGCCCCGGTGGCTCCAGAACACGCCCTCAATGTCGAAAGGGGTGGCGTCGAAACGCTCGGCGACATGCATCACCTGGGCAGGCTCGACAAAGAGAAACTGCGCGGCGGGGTCGATAAAACGGCGGATCAGCCAGGGACAGGCGATCCGGTCGATCTTGGGGCGGTGGCGCGTCACCCAGACGGTCCGGCCCTGCGCATCGCGTGGTGGCAGTTTCGCAGAGTCGATCATCGGCAACCCCGCGTCGCGCCAGGCGATATGCCCGCCCTCCAGCGTTTCCGCCGAGACGCCCTCGGCGCGCAGGATCGCCGCGACGCCCTGACTGAGTTTCAGCCCTTTCTGGCAATAGACCAGAGCCCTCGTGCCAACGAGGCTACGGGCAAGTGCTGTGGCCTCGGTGAAGGGATGGCGCCGCGCACCGGGAACCATGCGGGGATCGTCATCGACATCCTCGTCGATGCGCACATCAATGATAACCGGGCATTCATCCGTCCCGACAAGACGGGCAAGCTGCAAGGGTTTGATTTCCGTTGGAGAAGCCATGGCGGCATCCTTCCCTGTCCGAGGGTGAGAGGATGCGGCATTCCGGCTGGCGCCTCACGAGGCCACCGCAGGCCCCATGCTTTTTGGTAGGGCAAGGAACGAGGGAATGTCAATTCGTTGT
>NZ_JBKEBL010000309.1:0-12760 GCF_047973135.1 Paracoccus sp. (in: a-proteobacteria) | reverse complement strand
GACTTTCGAAGGGCTTTCGCTGCCCTGCCCCACCGCCAGAAGCGCGCGCATGCCCAGCTTGGCCAGATCCTTTTCCTCCAGCACCTCGACGCTGAGACCGATGGTCTCCATCGCCTTCAGCCGGTCGGCAAAATCGCTGGTGGTCAGGACATTGGCCGGCTCATTGACCAGATCGCGGGTGAAGAACACCCCCTCGGCCACCGCCGCGCCATCGGTGGCCGCTTTCGCGACCGCCTCGGGGTCCTTGACCATGAAGCTGACGCGCGGCTTGTCGGTCGAATCACCCTCGGGCGGGGTTTGATAGGAGGTGAACTCATAGACGCGCAGCGCGATCCCAAGCGCGATCTCGGCGGCATGTTTATGCGCACGGGTGACAACCAGCGTGTGACGCTTGCCCAGCCCGGCGCCGATTGCGGCCCCGGCCTTGCGCGCCTCGGTGACCGAGGCATTGCCCGGCAGGGCGACCAGTTGCAGCATCTCGGCCGCCATGCCCGCCGGAAAGGCCAAATCCAGCGCCTGCCCCGGCTTCAGCGCCTTGCCCGCCTTCGATTCCAGCGCCCGCAGCGCCGCTTCGCGGACCGGGCGCGGCAGGCCCGCAGGCAGCTTGCCCCCCGGCGCGACGATCAGCGCCACGCGCCCCTCATGGCTGGCAAGCCTGCCGGTGTCGGTTTCGATAAAGCTGATCTCTGCGGGCTGGGTCATGGCTGAAAATCCTCATCTTCGCGTTGAACAGACCCTAGCGGCGCTGCCAGCCCTTTTCCAGAGCCGCCCTTGCAGATAAAGCAACAAGAACCGTTCAAACCCAAGGCCCGCATCGCGCCATGTCCCGGATCGACCGCTATATCCTCAGCCAGTTCCTGACGCTGTTCGGGTTCTTCGCGCTGGTGCTGGTCTCGGTCTATTGGATCAACCGCGCGGTCCGCATGTTCGACCGGTTGATCGGTGATGGGCAAAGCGCGCTGGTGGTGCTGGAGTTTACCGCCCTGACCCTGCCTGCGGTGATCGCCGTCGTGCTGCCGATCACCGCCTTTGTCGCCGCCGCCTATGCCACGAATCGCATGGCCGGCGAATCTGAAATCGTGGTCATGCAATCCGCCGGCCTGACGCCCTGGCGCATGGCGCGGCCGGTGCTGATCTATGGGCTGCTGATCGCGGCTCTGGTCGCGGTCCTGACCCATGCGCTGGTCCCGACGGCCCGCGCCCGCCTGTCCGAGCGGCAAAACGAGATCGCCCAGACCGTCACCACCCGCTCGATCCGGCCCGGCACGTTCCAGTATCCCGCCCCCAATGTGACCGTTTTCGTGCGAAGCATAGAGGGCGATGGCCGGCTGCTGGACGTCTTGATCGAAGACGCCCGCCTATCCGAAGAACAGATCACCTATACCGCGAAAGAGGCGTTTCTGGTCGCCGGGGATGGCGGGCCGGTGCTGGTGTTGCGCGACGGCATGTCGCAAAACCTGCGCCAGATCGAGGGGCAGCCACAGCTTTCAGTGACGCGCTTTGCCCAGATCAGCTACGATGTGACCACAATGTTCGGCGGATCGGGCAGGGGCGAAGGCGGTCCGCGTGACAAGCCGACATGGCGGCTGCTGCAAGACCGTTCCGCCACCTCAGCGCCGCCACAGCGCGCTGAAATAGAAAGAGAAATTCACAATCGCACCGCCAATTCCCTCATGGCGCCCTGCGCGGCACTGATCGGCTTTGCGACGCTGCTGATTGGCGGTTATTCCCGTTTCGGGGTCTGGCGGCAAATCTCTGTGGCCAGCCTGCTGCTGATCGGGTTGCAGCTTGCGTCCAATGTCGTCTCGGGTCGGGTCCAGACCGACCCCGCGCAATGGCCGTTGCTTTATCTGCCCATAGCCCTTGGCGCGCTGATCAGCGTCATGCTGCTGCATCTGGCCTCGCGCCCGTGGCGGCGCCCCTCCGCAGGAGCAGGCTCATGATCCTTGCGCAATATGTCGCCCGGCGCTTTCTGCGCAGCCTGTTCATTGTCAGCAGCGTGTTCCTGCTGATCCTGTATCTGATCGACATGATCGAGATCGTCCGCCGCTATGCCTCGCGCGGGATCGGGCTGGCCGGCACCGCAAGGCTTGCCGCGCTGGATATTGCCGATGGGTTCTATTCGATCCTGCCCATGGTGACCGTGGTGGCCGGGATCGCCATGTTCATCAGCCTGGCGCGCAGCTCTGAAATGGTTGCGATTCGCGCCTCGGGCCGGTCGGGGCTGAAAGTCGTCACCTCGCCCTCGCTTGCGGCAATCGTCGTTGGCGCGCTGGCGGTCGCCTTGCTGAACCCGCTGGTCGCCTCGACGCACCAGAGTTCCGAACAGGAACGAGCCGAAATTCGCAGTGGCTCTCAGCAGACCGTTTCGGTTCTGGGCGGGACGCTGTGGCTGCGGCAGGCGCTGGTCGAAAACGGGCAAGAGACCGGCCAGATCGTGATCCGCGCAGGCCGGGCCGAACCCGACGCCACCACGCTTTATGACGCAACCTTCCTGATCTTCGATCTGGACAATGGCCCGATCCGGCGAATCGAGGCACGGCAGGCGCGGCTTGAACCCGGCGCGTGGCATTTGCACGATGTCAGGGATTATCCGCTGGATCAGACCAATCCCGAAGCCCGCGCCGTGAGCACCGAAACCCTGACGCTGGCCTCTGACCTGACCGCCAAGCGCATTCGCGACGGCTTTGGCGAACCCCGAACCGTCCCGATCTGGAACCTGCCAGCCTTTATCGCCGGGATGGAACGCGCTGGATTTTCGGCCGTTCCGCACCGCGTCTGGTTGCAGATGGAGCTGGCCCGCCCCTTCGTGATGGGCGCCATGGTGCTGATTGCTGCGGCCTTTACCATGCAGCATATTCGTGGCCGAAATATCGGCATCAGCATCCTTTTGGCCTTTTCAGCCGGGATCGGGCTGTTTTTTCTGCGCAATTTTGCGCAAATTCTGGGCGACAATGGACAGATCAGCCCCATAATGGCAGGCTGGGCACCGCCGCTGGTGGGGGCCTTGCTGGCCATGGGACTGATCCTGAGCAGAGAGGACGGATGACAGCACAGATGCTTCAAAGGCTGGCTTGCGCCTCGGCCCTGATCGGTGTGGCCGCGTTCTGGCCAGCGCTGGCACCGGCTCAGGTGCTTGAGACCGGCGGCAGCGCCACGCGGGTCGAGGCGGACTGGATGGGCGGCGCAGCTTTGGCGCCGCTGTCGGACATGCTGTCGGGGAACATGATCTCGGATCGCGCGCTGACGCTGAATCAACCGGTCGCCGCCACCCGACACCGCGACATCACGATCAGCGGCAATGCCGGGGCGGACGGCACCGCGACGCGCAAGGATGCCGCGACGCTTCTGGCGGATTCGGTCAGCTTGCAGCCCGACAATACGCTTATTGCGGCAGGCGGGGTCGTGATCTGGTATCGCGGCGCGCGGCTGGTGGCCTCGCGGATCGTCATGGACGGCGCCTCGGGCGACCTGACCATCGAGGGTCCGATCCACATGGCCCGGCCCGGTGCCATCGACCCCGAAAACGATTCGATCCTGATCGCCGATTCGGCACAGCTTGACCGCAGCTTGCAGGATGGCATCCTGCGGGGCGCGCGGCTGATGATCGGGCGTGAATTGCAAATCGCCGCCCGCGAAGCCGAGCGCAGCGAGGGGGGGCAGGTCATGCCGATGCGGCAGGTGGTCTCATCGGCCTGCACCATCTGTCAGGGCGACGGCCCACCGCTTTGGGATGTCCGCGCCACCAGCATCACCCATGATGCCCGCACCCGCATCATCACCCTTGAGCAGCCGCAATTGCGCATCCTCGGGCTGCCGGTGGCCGCGCTGCCCTTTTCCGTCTCGATGCCCGATCCGACGGTCGAACGCAAATCCGGCTTTTTGCGCCCCACCTATCGCACCACCTCGCAGCTTGGCTTCGGGGTTATCATGCCTTATTTCAAGACATTGGGCGATGACGCGGACCTGACCTTCCTGCCCTATGTCTCGCTTGACCGGACCCGCACGCTGGGGCTGCGCTATCGGCAGGCCTATCAAAGCGGAGCGATGGAATGGAACGGCGCCATCACCCGCGACGATATCGAAAAGGGCAAGACCCGCGGCTATCTGTTCGGCGCCGCCCGCTTCGCCCTGCCCAGGGATTACCAGCTGGGCCTGCAATTGCAGTTGGCCTCGGACCGGCGGTACCTGCTGGATTACGACATCACCGGCGCCGACCGCCTCTGGAGCGGCGCGACACTGGAACGGATGCGGCCCGACAGGCTGTTTTTGGCGCGGGTTGGCAATTATCATTCGCTGCGCAGCGATGAAAGCAATTCGCGTTCCCCCGCGCAGGTGGCCGATGCCTTCCGCATCCAGCGCTTCACGCCCTCACTGATCGGCGGCGAGGCTGTGCTGGAATGGTCGGCCCATGCCCATATCCGCCCCTCTGACGACAACCGACTGGGCCGCGACATGGCGCGGGGATCGGTCTCACTGGACTGGCGGCGCAATCATATCCTGCGCAATGGCGTCGTCGCCTCGGCCATCGCCGGGCTAAGCACCGACCTGTACCATATCGCGCAGGATGACCGCTATGACGACCTGACCGCACGCGTCGATCCCCTGATCGGGGTCGAGCTTCGCTGGCCGCTGATGGCCCATGGCGGCGGTGCCACGCATCTGATTGAGCCCGCAATGCAAATCCTCTGGTCGCCCAAGAACAGCACCAGAGACACCCCCAACGAAGACAGCCAACTGGTTGAATTCGATGAGGGAAACCTGTTCTCGGCCAGCCGATTTCCGGGCAATGACCGCCGCGAGGGCGGGCTGCGCGCCAATCTGGGCGTCAGCTGGACCCGGCTTGATCCGACCGGCTGGTCTCTGCGCCTGACCGGGGGCCGGGTGTTTCGCAGCAGCGCCGACGATCAGTTCCCCGGCGCCTCGCCGCTGGCCGGTATGCATTCGGATTGGTTGCTTGCCGGCCATTTTGACAGCGGCACCGGGCTTGCCATCGCCAACCGGGCGCTGCTGGGCAGCGATATGGATATCTCTCGCAACGAATTGCGGCTGGGCTGGATGCGTCCCGACCTTCAGCTTTCCGCAGGGTATCTGTGGATCAGCAGCGACCGCGACGAGGGCCGCGACACCGATACCAGCGAAGCCGCCGCCGCAATCGGCTGGCAGATCGCAACCGGCTGGTGGGGTAATGCCGAAACCCGCTATGATTTTCAGGAAAACCAGGCGCGGCGGGCATCCCTGGACGTGACCTATCGCAACGAATGCGTCGCCGTCACCATGGCCGTTTCGCGGCGGTTTTCCGATTCAGTCAGCGTTGATCCCGAAACGCGCTTCGACCTGTCCGTTGCCCTTGGCGGCTTTGGCAAACAGAAAGACGGTCCGGGCACGGTGGCGCGGCGGCGCTGTATGCGCTAATCTTGCGACAAAGAGTATTTTGGGGGCAGCAAATGCGGCAATTCCTTTCCGGCCTCGCCATCGCGGCGGGCGTGCTAATGGGCGGTATGACAGCGGCCATGGCCCAGAACCCCTTCGCGCCGGTTCTGTATCTCAACGACACGTCGATCACCGGCTTCGAGGTGGATCAGCGCCTGCAATTCATGCGCGTTCTGGGCGCGGGCAATATCGGCCGGCAAGAGGCGCAAGAGGCGCTGATCGATGACCGGCTGCGGCGCTATGCGGCGGCGCAGATGGGCCTGACGGTGGATGCCGACACACTGCAAGTCGGGCTTGAGGAATTCGCCGGGCGCGGTGGCCTCAGCGCCGCCGAATTCGCCGTTTCGCTTGAGCAGGCCGGCATTGAAAGCCAGACCTATCGCGATTTCGTCGAGGCCGGGATCCTGTGGCGCAATGTGGTTCAGCAGCGGATCGTGCCGATGGTGCGGGTCAGCGACACCGAGATCGACCTTGAGATGAAGCGCCGCCTTGAAACCCCGGTGGTGACGCGCGTTCTGCTGTCCGAGCTGATCATCCCCGCCCCTCCGGGTCAGGAACAAAGCGCGATGCAGCGCGCCACGTCGATCTCGGCGGCGGCGCCCAATGACGCGCAATTCGCCGAGGCCGCGCGGCTGTATTCGGCCTCGGAATCGGCTCAGTCCGGCGGGCGGCTGAACTGGATCAATATCGACACCCTGCCGCCGGCGCTGCGCCTGATCATCCTGTCACTGAAGCCGGGCCAGACCTCCAGCCCGCTGAATGTCGACGGCGCGGTGATCCTGTTCCGCCTGCGTGATACGGCTGGCACGCTGCGCGCCGGTGCGCGCGATCAGCTGCTGGACTACCTGACCCTGCGCATGGTCTCGGCCCCTGAAGCCGCCGCGCTGGCCGCCCGCAGCCGGGGATGTGACGATCTGTTCGTGCAGGCCGGCCCGCAAATCGCCCCGCAGGTCCAGCGCATGACAATGCTGCAAAACCAGATCCCCACGCTGATTGCGACGCAGCTTGCCTCGCTGGACGCGGATGAGGCCGCGGTGGTCAATTACGGCGCAAGCGCTGATCTGGTGATGCTGTGCGCGCGCAACCCCGCGCTTCTGGCCGAGGCGGATGCCGAAATCGCCACCACCGCCGAACCCGCTGACGGGGTCGAAGCCGCGATCCCCGATTCTCAGGCCCTGCCGGACCGCAGGATGGTGCTTGACGATCTGCGCAATCGCAAGGTCGGCGTGATGGCCGATGCCTATCTGGCCGAGCTGCGCGCCGATGCCGTGATCCGCCGGCCATGAGCCCGGCCCGCATCCTGCTGACCTGCGGCGAGCCCGCCGGGATCGGTCCCGAACTGGCCGTCGCAGCGCAGGGATGCGGGGTGGATTACGTCTGGATCGGCGACCCCCGGCACCTGCCGGCGGGCACGCCATTCTGTGAAATCGCCGAACCCGATGCCCCGGCGCGCCCCGGCTGCCTACCAGTGCTGGCCCATGAATTCGCGGCCCCCGCAACGCCGGGCCGCCCCGATCCGGCCAATGCCGAAGCGACGATCCAGGTGATTGCGCGGGCCGCCGATCTGGTCATGCGCGGCAAGGCGCCCGCGATGACCACCTTGCCGATCAGCAAACAGGCGCTGAAGGAAGGCGCCGGCTTCGCCTTTCCCGGCCATACCGAATATCTGGCCGAACTGGCCGGCGGCGTCCCGGTTGCGATGATGCTGGCCTCCACCACCATCACGCCGCCCTGCCGCACGGTGCCAACGACGATCCATATCCCGCTGGAACAGGTGCCCGGCGCCCTGACAACGCAGCTTCTGGAACAAACCATCCGCATCACCCATGCCGCGATGATCCGCGATTTCGGCATCCCTGAACCGCGCCTCGCCATTGCCGGATTGAACCCGCATGCCGGCGAAGGGGGCACCATGGGACGTCAGGAACAGGACCATATTGCACCGCTGCTCGACCGGCTGCGCGCTGAAGGCATGGCCCTCAGCGGCCCGCTGCCCGCCGATACCATGTTTCACGAACCGGCACGCAGGCATTATGACGCGGCCATCTGCGCCTATCACGATCAGGCGCTGATCCCGATCAAGACGCTGGATTTCGCCGGCGGCGTCAATGTCACACTGGGCCTGCCCTTCATCCGAACCTCGCCCGATCACGGCACCGCCTTCGACATTGCGGGGCAGGGACGCGCCGACCCCGCCTCGACCATCGCCGCCCTGCGCATGGCCCGCGACATGGCGGCCCGGCGCGCATGAGGCCCATGATCCGCAACATCGCCCCAAGGGGGTCCGGGGGGCTCGCCCCCCGGCCATCGCGGGACGCAAAAACCACCGGCCCGGCATGAGCACCATCGACAACCTCCCCCCCCTGCGCGAGGTGATCGCCCAACATGATCTGCGCGCCAAAAAGCAACTGGGCCAGAATTTCCTTCTGGACCTGAACCTCACCGCCAAGATCGCCCGGCAAGCCGGCGATCTGTCGGGCTGCGATATCCTCGAAATCGGCCCCGGCCCCGGAGGGCTGACGCGCGGTCTTCTGGCCGAAGGCGCACGCCATGTTCTGGCCATCGAAAAAGACCCCCGCGCTCTGCCCGCGCTTGCCGAAATCGCCGCAGCCTATCCGGGGCGGCTGACGGTTCTGCAAGGCGATGCGTTGCAAATCGACCCGCTGGCGCATCTGACCCCGCCGATCCGGGTGGCAGCGAATTTGCCTTATAACGTGGGAACGGAATTGCTGATCCGCTGGCTGACGCCGCCGGACTGGCCACCTTTCTGGCAGTCGCTGACGCTGATGTTCCAGAAAGAGGTGGCCGAGCGGATCGTAGCCGCGCCAGGCAGCAAGGCCTATGGGCGGCTGGCGCTGCTGGCCCAGTGGCGGGCCGAGGCGCGGATCGTCATGACCCTGCCGCCCGAAGCCTTTGTGCCCGCCCCCAAGGTGCATTCGGCGGTGGTCCATCTGACCGCCCTGCCCACCCCGCGCTGGCCCGCAAATCCCGTTATTTTATCAAAGGTTACAGCCGCCGCCTTTAATCAGAGGCGCAAGATGCTGCGAGCGGCGCTGCGCGGCCTGCATCCCCGGATCGAAGCGCTGCTGGAAACCGCAGGCATCGCGCCCACAGCACGGGCCGAAGAAATCGGCCTCGAACATTTCTGCGCCCTCGCCCGCACACTGGAGACCACATGAGGCACCGCCTGGTGGATTGATTGATATAGCCTGACGACTTTATTTTGATTATGTTTTCAGGCTATAACCATTTGATTTTACGCTGATGCTGCGGACATTGTTGTCTCCGTATCGGTTCCAGGTTTCGTAACCCGAACCTTTCCGAAAAACGACAATGACCACCAGCGTCACGCCCGGCCGCGCGCGGCCCCCCGCACCAACCCCAGGGACACGGCCCGCTACCGCGTGCATCGCTTTTGCAAGGCGCGCTGGCATCGCCGGACTATTTGCAAGCTGCACAGCTTGGGGTAAAGGCGGCGGCATGGACAGTTCTGCCGCCATCCTGAATGCCGACGATCCCCAGGCCCTGCCGCGCGCCATCGCCACGCTGGCGGCAGGGGGGCTGGTCGCGCTGCCGACCGAAACCGTCTATGGGTTGGCCGGAATCTCGACCTTGGTCGGAGCCGTCGCCGCGATCTACGAGGCAAAACGCCGCCCGCGCACGAACCCGCTGATTTCGCATGTGTCCGGGATCGCGATGGCCGAACGTTATGTACGGTTCGACCCGGTCTCGCGGCGGCTGGCGCAGGCTTTCTGGCCCGGTCCGCTGACCCTGATCCTGCCATTGCTGCCCGGAGGGATCTCGCGCGGTTCGACCAATGGCGGCGAATTTGCGGCAATCCGTGCGCCCGAGGGCTTTGCACAGCGCGTCATTGCCGGGCTGGACTTGCCGCTTGCCGCGCCAAGTGCCAACAGTTCCGGGCGGATCAGCCCGACCACGGCGCAGCATGTCGCCGAGGACTTGGGCGCGCACATTCCCCTGATCATCGACGGGGGCGCAACGCGCTTTGGGGTGGAATCGACGGTGGTGCAGGCCGGGCCCGAGGGGGTGGCGATCCTGCGCCCCGGAGTCCTGACGCCCGAAGGGATCGCCGGGGCAGCAGGCGTGCCGGTCATCAGTGCAACCGACCGGCAGACGAAGCTGTCACCCGGTACGCTGGAATCGCATTACGCGCCGCGCGCCGCCGTGCGGCTGAACGCCCGGCAGGCCGGCCCGGACGAGGCGCTGCTGACCTTCGGCCCCGGCGATCCGCCGCCTGGCGCGGGGGCGGTGTTCAACCTCAGCCCCTCGGGCGATCTGGCCGAGGCGGCGCGCAACCTGTTCGCCCTGATGCACCGCGCCGATGCCACCGGGGCCGCGACGATCGCTGTGGTTCCGATCCCCGACACGGGGCTGGGGCAGGCCATCAACGACCGCCTGCGCCGCGCGGCCTCGCCCCGATCCTGAAGTCAGTCCGGCGACGGGGTCCAGCGGGCCTCGTGTTCCTCGATGGCGGCGATACGGCGGGCAACGGGCGGGTGCGATTGCAACCATGCGGGGGCCGCCATGCTGCCGCCACTTTTGGTCATGCGATCCAGCTTTTCGAACAGCGCCTTCTGCGGAGCCGTCCCCAGCCCCGCGCGGATCATCAGCGCGCTGGCAAAGCGGTCGGCCTCGTATTCGTCCTGCCGCGACAGCCGGGCCGCGACGGCACTGGCGATCAGGTTCGCGATCCATGCACCGATGCCCGGCAGAAACCGCCCCAGCACTCCGGCCAGAGCCAGCCGGATCGCGCTATGCCCGGCAAAATCAATCATCCGCCGCCGCGCATGACCATGCGCGACATGTCCCAGTTCATGCGCGATGACACTGGCCAGCTCTTCAGGTGTGACCTCGCAGGCATCCAGTTTGCGGATGAAGCCGCGCGTCAGGAAAATCCGCCCGTCCGGCGCGGCAAGGCCATTCACCGGCTCGATCTCGTAGATATGTGCCTGAACGGGCGGCAGATCCATGGCCTGACCCAGCCGCCGCAGCATCGGGGTCAGGCGGGGATGGGACAGCGGGGTCGAGTTGCGGTTCAGTTCCTGCTTCAGCCGCCACGCGGAAAAGAACCACATGATGGAGATATAGGCGACAAGCAGCAGGATGGGTGTCAGCTTCAGCATACCGCCTCAGATAAGCACGCCAAAGCCGCAACACCAGTGGCCACCCCCGCACCAATCCTCCACGCCCGATATTTCCGGCCCTCCGCCAGATGCCTGACCCAAAGTCAGAGCGGACTTTCGTGCAGGGTACGGCGAAAGGCGGGTTTGAGCCCATCTTGACCAATGCTGCGTCGTGTTTGAATGGCGGCTTTTTGAGGAACGACCTTACCAAGGAAATGGTGCTCAGCGACCATGTTAAAAGCCAGAAAACGGGAGGGGCGGAAAATGTTATCAATTTATGCGCTTACATGCCTTTTTCAGAAATACCGGACAGCCATTTCAGTAAATCCCGGACAGTTCGGGCACGGCTGGTCAGCTACCTGCAATCATGTTCAGGAAGTCATGGTTTCGCTCTTTTGATTTTCGGTCAAGTCTGGTGTGCGGTCTTTTCTACGCATGCTGTTTCCCTTGAGTTCGATGCGGTAGCCCGAACAGCTCTATCTCTTCGAAACGCTCGACGTCCCAAAACCCGCCTGAGAGCCGCCCGTTGTGGCTATACCCGCAATTAATAAGAAATAATATCAATTATTTATCTGGCTTCTGTCGAACTTGTGGGGCCAGCCTTCCGTCAGCTATAACGTCCCTGACGGCTGACGCGCTGGTCACGGGCGATGCCTGCCTCTCGCAGGATGTCGGCAACCAGATGTTCGCGCCGATAGGCCATGATATGCACCCCCGCCACGCCCTGAATCGCGCGGATCTGGCGGATCAGTTCGACGCAGATGCGCCGACCTTCCTCGCCGGGGTCTTGCGCGCCTTCCAGCCGCGCGATCACGTCGTCGGGAATATGAATGCCCGGCACGTTGGTCCGCATCCAGCGGGCGGCTTTGGCCGAGGCCAGCGGGCCAACCCCCGCAAGGATATAGACCTTTCGGTCCAGCCCCAGATCGCGGACCCGGCGCATGAAAGCCTCGAATCGCGGCAGATCGAAGATATAGTTCGTCTGGATGAAATCCGCGCCCGCCCCGACCTTCTTGGCCAGCCGCTCGGGCCGCCATTCGACGGGATCGACGCAGGGGTTTTCGGCCGCGCCGATGAACAGATGCGGGGGCTTTGTCACCTTGCGGCCGGACAGAAATTCGCCCCGGTCGCGGATGGTGCAGATGGCGCGGATCAGCGAGACCGAGTCAAAGTCGAACACGGGCCGGGCTCCGGGTTGATCGCCTGCTCCGACATCGTCGCCAGTCAGGCACAGCACGTTGCGCACCCCCATGGCCGCCGCTCCCAGAACATCGCCCTGAATCGCGATACGGTTCCTGTCACGGCAGGAAATCTGATACACCGTCCCAAGCCCCTTGCGCGTCAGCAGCGAACAGATGCCGATCGACGACAGATGGCAATTCGCGCCCGACGCATCGGTCGCGTTGATCGCGTCGGTCGCATCGGCACGCGGCTCGGCGGCGGCAAAGACATCGGCGGGGTCGGCACTGTCGGGCGGGTTCAGTTCAGAGGTCACCGCAAATTCCCCCGCGCGCAGCGCCAGTTCAAGCGCGCTGCCCGATTTGCTGCCCTCGGGCGGACGGACGTAGGGGCGGATGGCGTTCGGATCGGAATGGAACAGGCTCATCTTTCAGTCCTCAGTGGCGGGCCTTGCGCGGCTCGGATGCCAGCGGGGCCGAGGCGGGTTCGGTCTTGCGGGCGGCAGGGAAAGCCTGCGCCAACGCTGCGCGTTCCCGTTCGGGCGACAAGTCGTCCTGATGCGCCCGCTCGCGGCTGGCGCGCAGCCATGCCGAAGAGCCCTGAAGGCGGCGGTCCACGGGGGGCAGGACATTATTGATCCGCTCGCCTCCGCGCATCCGCGACGCGCCATCCCATGCCAGCACCCACACGCAGCGCATGTCGGGCCTGACCTCGCAAAAGCCGCCGGGGCGCACGCCGCCGCAGGGGCCGTTGCGCAACTGCTTTGGGCAGTTCATCGGGCAGCACATCCCGGTCGAGGACAGCACGCACTGACCACACATCCGGCAATCGAACAGCAGCCCCTTTACACCGCGTTCGGCAAGCGCGAAGGGCCGTTCAAGCCGGTCATAGCCGATCCGGACAAAAAGCGGATGCAGCCGGACAAGGGCGTTTTCCAGTCGGGCATAGATCCATTCGAAGGTCCGTGAATGCCGGACAGCCATCAAGCGAATGCGGTACATACG
>NZ_JBKEBL010000037.1:0-40670 GCF_047973135.1 Paracoccus sp. (in: a-proteobacteria) | reverse complement strand
TTCTCGCTCCAGAAAACGTTCGTAGTCTTCAATGATTTCAAGCATTGCCTCGTCATGATCAGGCGTGATGTCACGAGTGATCTTGGCGATCTGCGTGTATGTCATTGATATTATATGGATGTTGCAAGTCGCCTCGATTTCTTTCAGAGCGTCAACCACCTTTGGGTCCGGCGAATCTTTGGTTAAACATATCAGCCAGTGTGATGAGGTCATTTGGGCATCTGCCATTCCTATTGCGTGGCGTTCGATTTGACCCAAATCTAGTGCGCCGCCAGCCTTTGCTTCAAAGATAAGCCCGAAGGCAGGCTGAGAAATGATCGCGTCCGGTACACTCTTGCTTAGTTTGATTTGCAACTGGAATCTGGGCAACAAATCTTGATTTTCCGTTAACGCCTCGATTAACTCATAAAATCGCCTTGGGCTTGTCGCATAAACATGGCGCAGCAGCAGAATGGTGTTGTTGGTACCGTGATTTTCTTTTTGCGAATATTGCTGAAAAAAGGAAACATTGCTCAACGCACCACCTCCGCCGCCTCAAGCACCGCGTGCAGCAGCACATCCGACCCGGCACTCGCCCATTCCGGCGAAATCTCCTCGGCCTCGTTATGGGATAGCCCGTCCACGCAGGGGCACATGATCATCACCGTGGGGGCGACGCGGTTGATCCAGCAGGCGTCGTGGCCCGCGCCTGACACGATATCCATGTGGGAATAGCCAAGGCGGCCCGCCGCGTCGCGCAGGGACTGCGCCAGCCCGGCATCGAAGGTCACGGGGTCGAAATGGCCGACCGGCTCGATTTCGATACCAAGGCCAAGATCGGACGCAATATCAGCGGCCTCCACCTCTAACCTCGACCGCATCGAGGTCAGCTTGTCCAGATCGGGGCTGCGGAAATCAATCGTGAACACCGTCTTTCCGGGAATCACGTTGCGGCTGTTGGGATAGACATTGGCCTGACCCACCGCGCCCACGGCATTCGGCTGGTGATCCATGGCGATGCGATGCACGGCCTCGATGATCCGCGCCATGCCAAGGCCCGCATTCACCCGCATGTTCATCGGCGTGCTGCCGGTATGTGCATCCTTGCCGGTCAGCGTGACCTGCAACCACCACAGGCCCTGACCATGGGTGACGACGCCGATCTGCCGGTTTTCGGCCTCAAGGATCGGCCCCTGTTCGATGTGATATTCGAACATCGCGTGCATGGGGCGGCCGCCGACATCCTCGGTCCCGCGCCAGCCGATGCGGTCCAGTTCGTCGCCGAAACGCTTGCCTTCGGCGTCCTGCCGGCTGTTGGCGAAATCCTCGTCATGCATCCCGGCATAGACGCCGCTGGCCAGCATGGCAGGGGCAAAGCGGGTGCCTTCCTCGTTCGTCCAGTTCACCACGACGATGGGGCGGCGGGTCGTCACGCCCATGTCGCGGATGGATCGCACCACCTCCAGCCCGGACAGCACGCCCAGGACACCGTCGAACTTGCCTCCGGTGGGCTGCGTGTCCAGATGGCTGCCGATATAGACGGGGTCGGCGTCCGGGTCCGCGCCCTCGTGCCGCATGAACATGTTGCCCATGCGGTCAAGGCCCATGCTCATGCCCGCCTGTTCGCACCAGTCGCGAAACAGCGCGCGGCCCCGGGCATCAGCGTCAGTCAGTGTCTGGCGGTTGTTGCCGCCCGCCACACCCGGACCGATTTGCGCCATTTGCATCAAACTGTCCCATAACCGTTCATCGTTGATCTTCATGTTTGCCAAAGAGACGGCTAGGCTGGAATTGGTCATGTCATGTCTTTCCTGTCGAGCCGCCCCCGGCAACAGGAACGGTTTGGTGGGCCGGGATGTACCGTCGCGTCACCCTTGATAGTTGACCGGAAGGTCAATTTAAGGCTAGCACGCGGCCATTGCCAGTCAAGTATTCTGATCGTTGCAAACAGATTGCCAGCAAAGCTGCACAGAGATAAAGCAATTTTAAACGGAAAGCACGATGACCGACGAGACAGAACCACAACTGACGCGCATCCAGCGACGCAACCGCGAGATCATTCTCGAAGGGGCGCTGACGGCGTTTTCAGCCAGCGGCTTTCGTGGCGCCACGATCGATCAGATCGCCGATGCCGCCGGGCTGTCCAAGCCGAATGTGCTGTATTACTTCGCCTCGAAGGATGATATTCACAGGACGCTGCTGACCACGCTGCTTGATATGTGGCTTGGCCCGATGCTGAGCATTGACCCCGAAGGCGATCCGCTGGAAGAGGTCATTCGCTATGTCCATGCCAAGCTGGACATGTCGCGCGATTATCCCCGCGAAAGCCGCCTTTTCGCCTATGAGATCCTGCAAGGCGCGCCACATCTGAATCAGATCCTGTCGGGGCGGCTGCGGTATCTGGTTGATGACACCGTTGCCCTGTTGCAGCGATGGATGGATGAGGGACGGCTGGCGCGGGTTGACCCGCATCATCTGGTCTTTTCGATCTGGGCGATGACCCAGCATTATGCCGATTTCGAGGTTCAGGTCCGCGCGGTTCTGGGGCCGGGGCATGATCCTTTTGCTGAAGCCGCCGTTTTCCTTGAAAACATGTACCGACGAATGCTGACGGCCTGACCGTCACGCATTGCGGTTCAGCAGATTCGCCGCAGGCAGGATCAGCGCAAGATAGCGGCGCGCGACCGGCAGGAAATCGGCATCATCGCCCAAGGCCCAGTCCTCGACTGCGGCATTGGTCGCGGCAAGGATCGCGGCTGCCAGAATGTCCAGCACGCCCTTTGGTTGATCGGGCATGCGGCGGCGCAGCAGCACTGTCATCTGGCTGCGCCGGGACAGGCCGATATTATTGCGCAGCGCCTTCAGCTTGGGATCCTGCACGCTGAGCCGGATCATATGGCCCAGCATCTCGCGCTCATCCTCGAAACGGCGCAGATGCGCGGTGATAAGCTGGTCCAGATCGTCGCCCAGATGACCGCTGCCCTGCACGAACGCCTCGGCTGCATCGGTCGGGTAATCCGGCGGCGGACCCATCAGCGCCGCTTCCTTGTAGGGGTAATAGTTGAAAAAGGTCCGGGCGCTGACACCGGCGGCATGGGCGATGGCCTCGGTGGTGATGTTGTTCAGCCCGTCCTGAACGGCAAGGCGAATCGCCGCAGCCTGGATCTTCTTGGCAGTACGATGGCGTCGGCTTGTCTGAGCGGTCATCCGGTCTCCAGATTTTCTGTCACGCTTCGCCTGCGTTGCGGCGGGGCTGCTGGCAGCATAAAGAAACGTGATCGAAATTACCCTGTACTTGATGCCACCGACAACACACACAAGTCGTCAGGACACCGCGCTAACATGGAAAAGCCGAAATCTGCAAACACGCAAATTGCCGCCCATTTGCATGGGCAGCATAAAAAAGGTCAGGCGATCAGGCCTCAGGCGCCCCAGGTGCGAAGCGGGCCGCAATCCATATGGACAAAGTTCGAGCGCGAATATTTTCCGACGCCGCCGGCCTTGCAGGCAACCGCCGCGCTGTACATCTGCCCGACCGAGCGCGATTTCAGACGCAGATCGGCAGCCTTGCCGACCATATGCAGCGAATTGCGCGCCACCCCGCGAGAACTGCGGCGCAGCATCGCATTGGTCTGGGGCGAGCGATAGCCCGACAGCAGCATGAAGGGTTCGTTGGTTTTCAGCAGCCGGTGAGAGGCCGCCGCGACGTCAATGGGGCGCGGGTCGATGCCGCTTGCCGTACCCGTCCGCCCGTCGCGCATGAACACGTTGAGTTCGTTCAGCGCCTCGCGGACATACTTGCCATCGACCCAATAAACGGTGTCAAGATTTTCGCCTGTCCGACCGTTATACATGCGGATACGCCGCATGTCGCCGGCACCGCGCAAAAAGCCGAAGGCATTCGCCATCACCGGAGCGGCCACGACAGCGGTTGCCGCAAAGGCACCCAGTATCCCGCGACGAGAGATAAGTTCGATTGTCATTTCTGATCGCCTGTCCTGCTTCGTTCTGCAGCCACATTTTTCTGCGGCGTGCCGAGGTTAATCCCCGATGGCTTAACATTACGTCAAAAGCGATACGCAAAGGAACATGTTAATTACATCCAGAGCGTGTTTTGGCCCGGATCGGCGGAAAATCGCCCAGAAAGGTTGCTGACGCAAGAAGTTGGGGCTGTGACAAAATTGTCTCTGCCTGCGGCGGCATGCTGTCCTGTGGTACCCTCTGCTGGAAGCGGTTCGGCTGGAATGGCACAATCTGCCGACAATCTTAACTGACTACCGGCAGATGCTGAAACCTTTGCTTATATTTGTGCTGACCGCGCTGTCGGCCTGTCCCGTCGCCGCCCTGACGGTCGCGCCGAAACTGGAATTTTCGTCGGCCGAAATGGACTTGGCCCGTGCCGTCATGCGCGAACCCGTTCTGGCGACTTTCTACGGCGAAAACGGGCTGACTCGCGTTTTTACCGGTCCGGCGGGCGATCGGCGCAGGGACGCGCTGCGTCAGGCGCTGACCATTGCGCCCGATCATGGCATTCCGCTGACCCGCTATCGCCCCGAACAGCTTGCGGCGGCGGGGCAGGATCTGGGGGCCGAGCTGCTTTATGCCAGAGTGCTTGCGCGGTTCGTTCAGGACATGACGGGCGGTATGATCCGCCCCGCCAGCGCCGATCCGCTGATCCGCCGCAATGTGTTGCGCCCGCCGACTGCCGGGACGATGAGGAAGTTCGCTCAAAGCATTGATCCAACTGGATTCCTGACCGGACTTGCGCCCCGGAACCCGGCCTATCTGGCGTTGCAGCAGGCCCTGCGGCGGCAGCGCGAATTTCTGGTTTCGGACAATCTGCCCCCGGTCCCCGAGGCGGTCTGGCGTATCGGCATGCGCGGCGGTGGCGTCGCGCCGCTGCGTCAGCGGCTGGCCAGCATCGGTTTTCCCGCCGAGGGGGCCGAGACCGGCACCTATGACGAGGCGCTGTCGCAGGCCGTCGCGCGCTATCAGCAGGCGGTGGGGCTGCATCCGGATGGCGTCGCCGGGCCGCATACGATCCGACGGCTGAACTCGGGCGGTGACGCGCAGACCCGCGCGATTCTGGTCGCGCTGGAACGTCTGCGCTGGATGGGCGGCGAGGATCTGGATAGGCGCATGGTCTGGGTCAATATCCCCGAATTTTCCGCCCGAATCATTGAGGGCGGGCACGAGGTCTTTCAGACCCGCGTGGTGGTCGGCAAGAACGAGAAGGATTTCCAGACCCCGGAATTTTCGGATCAGATGGAATATGTGGTGGTGAACCCGCGCTGGAACGTGCCGCGATCCATTACAGTCAAGGAATATCTGCCACGCCTCAAGGCGAACCGGTATGCTGTGTCGCATCTGGATGTGATCGACGGACGGGGTAATGTGATCGCGCGCGACAGGATTGATTTCGGTCGCTACACGGCGGCGAATTTCCCCTATCGGATGCGTCAGAAACCCAGTGAAGACAACGCCTTGGGGATCGTCAAGTTCATCTTTCCGAACCCGTGGAACATCTATCTGCACGATACGCCCGGCAAGAGCCTGTTCGGCAACCGGGTCCGCGCCTATTCGCATGGCTGCGTTCGCGTCGGCGATCCGGTCGATCTGGCGACGCAATTGCTGTCACCGCAGACCAGCGATCCGCACGGTATGTTCCAGCGCGCCCTGGACAGCGGAAAAGAGCGCTGGCTGGCGCTGAAGCCCAATCTGCCGGTGCATCTGGTTTATTTCACCGCATATCCCGATCAATATGGTCAGATACGATATTTTGACGATATTTATGGGCGGGATGCTGCGATCTGGGCAAAGCTGCAACAGGCCGGGCTGGATTCGGCCCTGCAGAACGATTAAGCCGCCCCGTGGAAAGGGGCCTGTCATGATAGTTACCATCGGCGAACTCGCGCATAAGCTGAATGCGCAGGCATGGGGCGACCTCTCACTGCGGGTGACGGGCGCGTCCGAGCCTGCGGGTGCGGAACCGGTCGGGCCTGATGGCGGTATCATCGCGCTGGCCATGGCCCCCAAATACGCGGAATCGTTGAAACCGGGCAGCATGGCGATTCTGGCCGTGGGGATGGAACCCGAAACCTACGGCCTGAAAGCCGCGATCTTTGCGCCGCGTCCACGTCTGGTCATGGCCGGGCTGACCCGCGCCTTTGATCGCGGCCCCGGCATTGCGCCGGGTATCCATCCCTCTGCCGTCATCGACCCGACTGCGCGGATCGGCACGGGCGCGGCCATCGGCCCCTTCGTGGTGATCGGGGCGAATGTGCGAATCGGGGCGGGGGCTCGGATCGGCTCTCATGTGTCGGTCGGACGGGATTCGGTGATCGGCGACGACGTGTTGCTGCATCCGGGCGTGCGCATCGCCCATGGCGTGACGGCAGGCGACCGGCTGATCGTGCAGGCGGGCGCGGCCATCGGTGGCGACGGGTTTTCCTTTGTCACGCCCGAGGAATCGGGCATCGAGGAAATCCGCCGCACTCTGGGCAGGCGCGAGGGGTTTGCCGAACAGCACTGGACGCGCATCCATTCGCTTGGCGGGGTCGAGATCGGCAACGATGTCGAGATCGGCGCGAACACCACCATCGACCGCGGCACGATCCGGGCGACGCGTGTGGGATCGGGCACCAAGATCGACAATCTTGTCATGCTTGGCCACAATGTCGAAATCGGCGAAGATTGCCTTTTGTGTTCGCAGGTGGGCATCGCCGGGTCGTCACGGGTCGGCAACCGTGTCGTTCTGGCCGGAAAGGTCGGCGTGAACGACAACATCGTCATCGGCGACGATGTGATCGCGGGGGGTGCGGCCAAAATCTTTACCCGCGTTCCAGCCGGGCGCGTCGTTCTGGGCAACCCGGCCGTAAAGATGGAAACCCAGATGGAGATCCAGAAGGCGATGCGCCGATTGCCGCGCTTCGCAGAACAATTGTCCAGACTTCAGGAAGCCGTTACCCGCCTGTTGGAAAAGGACTGAACAGGAGGCCGCATGACCCAGACCATTTCATCCCGTATCCGCGACATTATCTCAGAACAGGCGATGCTTGAACCTGACCAGATCACTGACGAGGCGACGCCGCAGGATCTTGGCATCGACAGCCTTGGTCTGGTCGAATCGATCTTTGCGCTGGAAGAAGAGTTCGACATCACCATCCCCTTCAACGCGAATGAGCCGGATAAATCCGATTTCGACATCACCAACATGGGCACGATCATTGCCGCCGTCGAACGTCTGGTGTCGGAAAAGGCTGCATGAGCACGACCGGTGACGGCGGCAAGACGTCCGCGCCCGCAGTGCAGACGGCCAACGCGCCGGTGAACCGCAACGGTCTGCGGCGTGTGGCCATCACCGGGGCAGGGACGGTCAACGCTCTGGGGCATGACGTTTCGGCCACGCTTGAGGCGTTTCGCGAGGGGCGCTGCGGGATCACGCAGCTTGATTTCCGCGATGTGGACCGGCTGTCCATTCAGATCGGCGCTCAGGTTCATGACTGGCGGGCCGAGGATCATTTCAACCGCCAGCAAATCCTGCTTTACGACAAGTTCACCCAGTTCACACTGCTGGCCGCCAAGCAGGCGGTGGCACAATGCGGGCTGAATTTCGCGGGCAAGCTGGGGCTGCGCTCGGGCGTGATCCTGGGGACGGCGGGCGGCGGGCTGAACACCTGGGATGAAAATTACCGCGCCGTCTATGAAGAGGGCAAGAATCGCGTCCATCCCTTTGTGGTGCCCAAGCTGATGAACAACGCGGCGGCCAGCCATGTCTCGATGGAATTCGGGCTGCGCGGCCCCTCGTTCACCGTCGCGACGGCCTGCGCCAGCTCGAATCACGCGATGGGGCTGGCCTTCCAGATGGTCCGCTCGGGCGCGGCGCAGGTGATGCTGACCGGCGGATCCGAGGCGATGCTGTGCTTTGGCGGCGTCAAGGCGTGGGAGGGGCTGCGCGTCATGTCCAGGGATGCCTGCCGCCCCTTCAGCGCCAATCGCAACGGCATGGTGCAGGGCGAGGGCGCGGGCGTCTTTGTCTTTGAGGATTTCGAACATGCGCGTGCGCGCGGCGCCGATATTCTGGCCGAAGTGACCGGATTTGCCATGTCTTCGGACGCGCAGGATATCGTCATGCCTTCGGCGCAGGGGGCGGAACGCGCGATCACCGGGGCCTTGCAGGATGCCGGGCTGAACCCGGATCAGGTGGGTTACATCAACGCCCATGGCACCGGAACGGCGGCCAATGACAAGACCGAATGCGCCGCCGTGGCCCATGCCTTTGGCCATCATGCCGACCGCCTGATGATGTCATCCACCAAATCCATGCATGGCCATCTGATCGGCGGCACCGGTGCGGTCGAGCTGCTGGCCTGCATCATGGCCCTGCACGACGGGATCATCGCGCCAACCATTGGCTATCAGGAACCCGACCCAGAATGCGCGCTGGACGTGGTCCCGAACGAGGCGCGCGAGGCGCGGGTTCAGGCGGTGCTGTCGAATGCCTTCGCCTTTGGCGGTTTCAACGCGGTGATCGCGCTGAACCGGGTCTGACGCGGCCCGGACGCCGCCCGGACGGGGCGCGCATGAAAAAACCGCGCCGGAAGCGGCGCGGTTTCGTGAAACTTGCGGAACGCCTATTGCGCCGGTTTCGGGGCCTCGCCCTGCGTATCCATTTGCGCGCGGGCATCGGCGGCGATTTTCGACATCTCGTCAAAGGCGGCGGTAAAGCCCGACAGCGACACAGGCAGGCTGACCAGGTTTTTCGGATCGTCGCCCATGCGCAGCATTGTCAGCGTCGCGCTGTTGCCGCGTTTCATCTGGGCGACTTCGTCGCTGTTAAAGCCGACACGCGAGAAACACCCGATTTGCGCGCAGAAGCTGAACGGATAGGCGCGCGGCTTGCCGTTATCCACCGCAAAGCCAAGCCCCTGCATCAGATCGGTTTCCAGCGGCGCAAGGAAGGTGACGCCGGCGGCGACTTCGGCATTGACCAGCGGAACCACGGTCGCCTCGCCAAGCGGATTGCCCGAGGCGTCTTTCAGCAACTGGTACATCTCGCAGGGTTCGGCATCCTGCCCGGTGCGGATGCAGCGGATCAGCCAGTCGCCATGGGTCGATTTGACATAGGCTTGTCCGGGCTGCTGCTCGGCCGGGGCGGCATTGGCCGCATCAGCCGGTGCGGGCTGCCCATCTGCGGGTGCCGCTTCGGCTGCGGGTGCTTCGGTCGCGGGTGCCTCTGCCGCCGGTGCTTCGGTCGCCGGTGCTTCGGTCGCCGGTGCCTCTGTCGGCGGTGCTTCGGCAGGTGCTTCGGTCGCAGGTGCCTCGGTCGGAGTAGCGGGTGGGGTCTGCGCGAAAGCCGGAGCCGCGATCACGGCCAGAATGGCCAGTAGTGCATGCGAGGGTTTCATGGTCATGCTCGTTATTCCCTTTGCTTGATGCATGTTGCCGCCTAGCATGTCCCAAGGCGATTGTCAGGGCAAAGATATACCAGCCCCTTCACCTTGCGTTGACGTGCCGCATAAATGGAAAAGGGGCCAGAAGCTGCGCTCTGGCCCCTTTCGTGTAAGAAACACTTTCTCCCTGCCGGACTGGCCGGTCATCATTGACGGGCACGCTAGTCGCGGGATCTTGATCCGTCAACTGTTCAATGCGGCTGGATCGGCGCAATCGCATTTCGGCTTGAGGTGACAGGCTTGCGCGCAACCGGGCGCGCAGGCCGCGACGCAAATGTTGCCGCGACGTTCATCATGACTGACAAGGCGTTGCCCTGTCAGCGGCGCAGACTGACGACGTTCGAGGCACCGGCAATCTCGACAGCGTTGATGCGCGCCAGCACGATGTTGGGCAGGGACAGCGCGGCGGTGATGGAATCCACCGCCGGGTTGGCGGGCATACCCGCAGTCGGGTTGTCGGGCAGGGGCGGGACCGCGACAAAGCGCAGACGCAGCACGCCGTCGGGATCGGGTGACATCCGGCCGCCGGGATGGGCGCTGGCCGGGATCAGGGCGGCGTCGTGATAACCCTTGGTCGGGACATTTCCGGTGACGACCAGCAGGCGGCCTTCCTGCAACGGTTCCCACCGGGCCGTGGCGATCTGGGGGATGCCGGGCCTTTGATCGTCGCTTTGATCGAAACCGCCATCGGGAGCCAGGGTATCGCTGGTGCCGCCGCTGCCGCCTCCGAACCACCCCAGGGGGTTCCAGCCACTGTCGCTGAAATTGCCCCCACAGCCAGCAAGCAGCAGGGCCAGGATCAGCAGCGGAGCGGTCGGTCTGGTCATATCGGCATCCCTCGGGCGGTTTTGCCCGATTGTTAGGGGAAAGCGGCGGGGTGTGAAAGCCTCTTTGACCTTCCGTGCCGCGCGCGCTAACCCGAGATCCAAAAGGAGACCCCATGGCCAGCCCCGCATTCGAAGACATTGCCGAGACATTCGACTTCCTTGACGACTGGGAGGATCGCTATCGCCATGTGATCGAACTGGGCAAGGCCATGCCGCCGATGGAGTCCGCATTGCAGGTTCCCGCCACCAGGGTCGAGGGTTGCGCCAGTCAGGTCTGGATCATGCCGGCCATCGCAGAGGGACGCTTTGACTTTCAGGGCGACAGTGACGCGATGATCGTGCGGGGGCTGATCGCGATCCTGCATGCGCTGTATTCCGGGCTGACACTGGCCGAGGTGGGGCAGGTGGACGCGCAGGCCGAAATGGCGCGGCTGGGGCTGGACGAGCATCTGTCGGCACAGCGGTCGAATGGTCTGCGCGCGATGGTGCAGCGGATCAGGCTGCTGGCCTCCGGCGCAGTGTGATCCAGCCGCCACCCAGGACGCGGGTGCTGTCCGGCGCGTAAAAGACGCAGGCCTGACCGGGGCTGACGCCCTCTTCCGGGTCCAGCAATTCGACTTCGGCGCGGGTCGGGCCGACCGGGCGCAGGATCGCAGGCCGGGGCGGGCGGGTCGAGCGGATGCGGACCAGGCATGGAATTTCGCCCTGAAAGGGCAGATCGCCCAGCCAGTTCACTTCAGAGACGGGCACAATGGATGTGGCCAGCGCCGATTTCGGGCCGACGACGACCTGCCGCGCATCGGGATCCAGCCGGATGACATACAGCGGATCGCCCAGCCCCCCGATGCCCAAACCTCGCCGCTGGCCGATGGTATAATGGATCACGCCGCGATGGTGGCCCAGAACATTGCCGTCCGGATCCACGATTTCACCGGGGTCCGCCGCGCCGGGGCGCAGTTTTTCGATGACCGAGGCATAGTCGCCATTCGGCACGAAACAGATGTCCTGACTGTCGGGCTTGTCAGCGACGGCCAGTCCGTATTCGGCGGCCAGCGCGCGGGTTTCGGCCTTGCTGGCCAGATGCCCCAGCGGAAAGCGCAGGAAATCAAGCTGTTCCTGCGTGGTCGAGAACAGAAAATAGCTTTGGTCGCGATTGGCGTCGGCGGCCATGTGCAGTTCGGCCCGCTGAGGGCCCTGTTTGCGCTGAATATAATGGCCGGTTGCCATGCAATCGGCATCCAGATCGCGCGCGGTTTCCAGCAGGTCGCGGAATTTCACGCGCTCATTGCAGCGGATACAGGGCACCGGGGTCGCCCCGGCCAGATAGGCATCGGCGAATTCGTCGATCACCGATTCGCGAAACCGGTTCTCGTAATCCAGCACGTAATGGGGAAAGCCCATGCGTTCGGCGACGCGGCGGGCGTCATGGATGTCCTGCCCCGCACAGCATGCCCCCTTTTTCGCCAGCGCCGCGCCGTGATCGTAAAGTTGCAGGGTCACGCCGATGACATCGTAACCCTGGGATTTCAGCCGTGCCGCGACGACCGAACTATCGACGCCGCCCGACATCGCCACCACCACGCGCGTCTGCGCGGGTGGTTTGGCAAAGCCGAGGCTGTTCAATTCGCTGTCGCGCGCCAGGGTGCGGGCGGGCGGAATCATGGTCATGGGCGGGCTCCGATGGCCGGCAGGCCGGCAGAATTTGCGTCAAAATATAGGCAAATGTCCCGCATTCTCAACCCGCATAAGCGGCGGGGGCTAACTGCGGTTTAAGGGCTTTCCGGCATGGTCCGTATCGGATGAACAAGGACCAGTCGAATGTTCGTGAAGAAATCTGATCACCCCCGCACCGCCATTCTTGCCGATGGCTCTGTTCTAAGCGTCGCCGATCTGCCGGGGCCGGCAACGCGTTGGGTCGCAAGCCGAAAAAAGATCGTCATAAACGCCGTCGATTACGGCCTGATCTCGCGCGATGATGCGCTGCGCCGCTATGGCCTGTCGGATGAGGAATTTGACGGCTGGTGCAGTGCCATGCGGCGGCACGGGGCGGCGGCGCTGAAGGTGACGGCTCTGCAAAAATTTAGACAACCTTAAGTTGCGGATTGCCCCCGATTCGGCTTATAGTAACCTCATATTAAGTAATTCACGCGAAGGTTGTTAAGACCTTAGGCGAATCAGGGACAAGATCACGTCATGCGAATTTTACTTGTTGAGGACGACCCCAGTACCGCGCGCGCCATTGAGCTGATGCTGACTGCGGCAAGCTATAATGTCTTTCGTACGGATATGGGAGAAGAGGGCATCGACCTCGCGAAACTGTACGACTACGACCTGATCCTTCTGGATCTGGATTTGCCGGACATGCACGGGATGGAGGTGCTGCGCCATATCCGTTTGGCGCGCGTCGATACGCCGATCCTGATCCTGACGGGCTCGGACAATACGGAAAGCAAGTTGCGCGGGTTTGGGTTCGGCGCAGATGATTACATGACCAAACCATTTAACCGTGACGAGTTGCAGGCCCGGATTCAGGCGATTATCCGCCGCTCCAAGGGGCATGCGCAGGCGATCATCCGCACCGGCGATATTGTGGTCAATCTTGACGCGCGCTCGGTCGAGGTGAATGGCAAACCCGTCAATCTGACGGGGAAAGAGTACCAGATTCTAGAGCTTTTGACATTGCGCAAGGGCACGACGCTGACGAAAGAGATGTTCCTCAATCATCTTTACGGCGGCATGGACGAGCCCGAACTGAAGATCATTGACGTCTTTATCTGCAAGTTGCGGAAAAAGCTGTCCGAGGCGTTGGGCGGCAAAAACCATATCGAGACGGTCTGGGGGCGTGGTTATGTGCTGCGCGATCCTTCCCCGGCCGAGGAAGAGCGTCTGGCAATAGGTGCCTGATCCGCGTCGGCGGATCAGGCCAAAGGCACGGGTTCTTCTTCAACGACCGCCGGTCCTCTCCTCCCGGACCGGCGGTTTTTTCATGTTCGGGTGGCGGTGGATCACCTCGGCTCTGGGCGCGGACGGGGTCGCTGTCGTATAGAACCGGTGATCAATGGTATGACCGGACGGAGTGGGCGGAAGATGACGGAAAGCAACGAACAGGACCGGCAGGCTGTCGGCGACCTGACCTCCGGGCAAGCCGGGGATGAAATCGCCCGGTTGTCGGCAAGCATCGCGGCAGCGGATGAGGATTACCACGCCAACGATGCGCCGACCCTCAGCGACGCCGAATATGACGCGCAAAAGCGCCGCCTGCGCGCGCTTGAGCAGGCGTTTCCCGATCTTGCCCGCGCTGACAGTCCGACCGGCAGGGTCGGGGCCGCTCCGGCCGAGGGGTTCGGCAAGATTACCCATGCGCAGCGCATGATGTCGCTTGGCAATGCCTTCAGCGAAGAGGACGTGACCGATTTCGTCGCCCGCATCCGCAGCTTTCTGAACCTGCCGGCCGATGCGCCGCTGGATTTCACGGCAGAACCCAAGATCGACGGCCTGTCGCTGTCTCTGCGTTACGAGGACGGGAAACTGGTGCAGGCCGCGACGCGGGGTGACGGGACGGTGGGCGAAAACGTCACCGCCAATGCCCGCACCATCGCCGATATTCCGCAGACCCTGACCGGCCACGCCCCCGGCATTGTCGAGGTCCGGGGCGAGGTCTATATGGCCCATGACGATTTCGCGCGGCTGAACGCGGGCGACAGTGGCCGGGTCTTTGCCAATCCGCGCAACGCCGCCGCAGGTTCGCTGCGCCAGCTTGATGCACGGATCACTGCCAGCAGGCCGTTGAAATTCTTTGCCTACAGCTGGGGAGATCTGACCGAACGGCTGGCCGCTACGCAGATGGGTGCGGTGCAGCGGCTGGAAAGCCTTGGGTTCAGCATCAACCCGCTGACGCGGCTTTGCAGTGACGTTGCGCAGATGATCGCGGTCTGGACCGATATCGAACAGCGCCGCGCTACCTTGGGCTATGACATCGACGGAGTGGTCTACAAGGTCAATGATCTGTCCCTTCAGGCGCGGCTGGGGTTCCGCTCGACCACGCCCCGATGGGCACTGGCGCATAAATTCCCGGCGGAAACCGCGTGGACGCGGCTGGACCGGATCGAAATTCAGGTGGGCCGCACCGGCGCGCTGTCCCCCGTCGCGCGGCTTGATCCGGTGACGGTGGGCGGGGTCGTCGTCTCGAACGCGACCCTGCATAACGAGGATTACATCGCCGGTCGTGACAGCACGGGTGCCCCGATCCGCGAGGGGCGCGACATCCGCGAAGGCGATTGGGTGCAAGTCTATCGCGCCGGTGACGTGATCCCGAAAATCGCCGATCTGGACCCGGCCCGTCGCCCTGCGGACAGCGTGCCGTACCTGTTTCCGACCGTCTGTCCCGAATGCGGTTCGGATGCGATCCGCGAGCCCGGCGATTCGGTGCGCCGCTGCACGGGCGGGCTGATATGCCCCGCGCAGGCAATTGAAAAGCTGAAACATTTCGTCGGGCGCGCGGCCTTTGACATCGAAGGGCTGGGCGCGAAACAGGTCGAGATGTTCTTTGCGGACACCACCCTGCCGATCCGCGAACCCGCCGACATATTCACTCTTGCCGCGCGCGATACGGGCAATCTGACCAAACTGAAGAACCGTGACGGTTTCGGGGAACGCTCGGTCGAGAAACTGTTCGCCGCAATCGAGGAACGGCGCCGCATTGCGCCGAACCGGTTGATCTTTGCACTTGGCATCCGGCATGTGGGCGAGGTTGCGGCTGCCACGCTGGCGCGGCATTTCGGAACCTGGGATGCGCTGGTGGCGGCGGTCGATCTGGCTGCGCCTGCCGCGCGTCGGCATTTGCAGGTCGAGGATGCGGTGATGCGCGAACGTGCCAATGCAGTCGCCGAAGGGCGCCGGGCCAGACTGAAACAGATCCGCGATTCGATCTGGCAGGCTGAACCGTCTCTGGATGCGTCGCGTGCAGCCTGGGATGACATGGTCGGCATCGACGGCATTGGCGAGGTTCTTGCCCAATCGCTTGTCACGGCGTTTTCCCAACCCGGCGAACGCGCCAGCATCGACCGTCTGGCCGCCGGGCTGGACATTCAGCCCGACCAGACGCAGTCCAGCACCGACACCGAAATCAGCGGCAAGACACTGGTGTTCACCGGCACGCTGGAACGCATGACGCGGGCCGAGGCCAAGGCGCGGGCCGAGGCGATGGGGGCCAAGGTCGTCGGATCGGTCAGCGCAAAGACCGATCTGGTGATCGCCGGGCCGGGCGCGGGATCCAAGGCCCAAAAGGCGGTCGATCTGGGCGTCGCGGTCATCGACGAGGACGAATGGCTGCGGATCGCGACCGGATGAGCGCGCCAAAGGGCAGACCTCCGGCGCTGTTCCCGCTATTCGCGGGGATCGAGACAATGCCCGGCATTGGCCCCAAGGGGCGGGCCGCGCTGGCTCAGATGGGGGTCGAGCGGCCCCGCGACCTGATCCTGACCCTGCCGAACAGCGGTGTCACCCGCCGCCCGGTCCAGCGGATCGCCGAGGCGCGCCCGCCCGAAATCGTCACGCTGGCGGTCACTGTCGGGCGGCATATGCCGCCGACAGGACGGGGGCGACCGCTGCGGGTGCTTTGCGGCGACGATTCGGGCGGCGATCTGACGCTGGTATTTTTTCACCCGCGTGGCGACTGGATCGAAAAGCAGCTTCCAACCGGCCAACGCCGCATCGTCAGCGGCAAGGTCGAACTGTTCGACAACCTTGCGCAGATGGTTCATCCCGACCACATCCTGCGCGAGGATGAGCCCACGCCTGCCACATTCGAGCCCGTCTATCCGCTGTCAGCCGGGCTGACACAGCGCATGATGGCGCGCGCGGTCGAGGGCGCGATGCAGCATGTCCCCGAGGTCGAGGAATGGATCGACCCGGCGCTGCTGGCGGAACGCGGCTGGCCCGGCTTTGCAGAGGCGCTGCGGCTGGCCCATGCGCCACAATCGCCGCGTGACCTGTCGCCGGACAGCCCGGCGCGGGCGCGGCTGGCCTATGACGAATTTCTGGCCCATCAGATGACCCTGGCGCTGGTGCGGCGCGAAAAGCGGCAGGTGCGGGGGCGGCCAAGCGCGGGCGACGGGCGGCTGCGGCAGGCCGTGCTGGACAGTTTGCCCTGGCCACCGACCGGGGCGCAAACCCGCGCCGTGCGGGACATTGCCGCCGACATGGCCGGCGACCGGCGCATGAACCGGCTGTTGCAGGGCGATGTCGGCGCAGGCAAGACGCTGGTGGCGCTGATGGCCGCACTGATCGCGGTCGAGGCGGGCGGGCAGGCGGTGCTGATGGCCCCGACCGAGCTTCTGGCCCGTCAGCATGCGCGCGCGCTGGAACCTTTGGCGCGGGCGGCGGGTGTCCGGCTGGAGGCGCTGACCGGACGCAACAAGGGCGAGGCGCGCAACCGCATCCTGACGGATCTGGCCGAAGGGCGGATCGGCATTCTGGTCGGCACGCATGCGGTGTTTCAGAAGGACGTGCATTTCCACGACCTGAGGCTGGCCATCATCGACGAACAGCACCGGTTTGGCGTGGCGCAGCGGCTGGAACTGTCGGCCAAGGGCGAGGCGCCGCCCGACATGCTGATCATGACCGCGACGCCCATTCCCCGGTCTTTGGCGCTGACACAATATGGCGATCTGGACCTGTCGGTGCTGGACGAAAAGCCTCCGGGCCGGCAGCCCGTCACGACCGTGATGATCAGCGATCAGCGGCTGGACGAGGTGGTGGCGCGGCTGCGATCCGCGCTGGACAAGGGCGCGCGCGCCTATTGGGTTTGCCCGCTGGTCGATGAAAGCGAGGTCAGCGAACTGACCGCCGCCGAGGCGCGGTTTCAGTCGCTTCGCGCCCGGTTCGGCGACGAGGTGCGGCTGGTCCACGGCCAGATGCCACCTGATCAGCGCGACGCCGCCATGGGTGATTTCTCCAGCGGGCGGGCCCGCATTCTGGTTGCGACCACGGTGATCGAGGTCGGGGTGGATGTCCCCGAAGCGACGATCATGGTGATCGAGCGGGCCGAGAATTTCGGCCTTGCGCAGCTGCATCAATTGCGCGGCCGGGTCGGGCGCGGGCAGGGGGCCTCGACCTGTGTGCTGATGTATCATCCGCCGCTGAACGGTACGGCTGCGGAACGGCTGACCACGCTGCGCGACACCGAGGACGGCTTTCGCATCGCCGAGGTCGATCTGTCGATGCGCGGCGCGGGCGATGTGATCGGCACGGCGCAATCCGGCCTGCCGCGTTTTCACATCGGCGATCTGGAACATCAGACCGGGTTGATGGCGGTGGCGCGGCAGGATGCGCGCGCGCTGCTGGAACGCGATGCGATGCTGGACACGCCGCGAGGGCAGGCGGTCCGGTTCCTGATGTGGCTGATGCAGCAGGATCAGGCGATCCGGCTGATCAATGTGGGCTGATCGCGTTTATCTTGATTAAATGTTCCTAAAAAGTTCTTTACAGAATCGGCTGAATATGAGAACAAAGAGGCAACACAACAGGAGTTGCACCATGTCCCGCGAATTCATCTGCGATCTTCTGGGTGTCACCGCATTGTCGGTGACGACCATCATCGTCCTGTGGCTGCCAGGTATCCTGCAAGCCTGATCTTTCTGCCCCGCGTTGCATATCGGCGCCACGCCTGTGCGCCGTCACTGTCCCCCTGCACGCGCAACTTGACCGGCCCCTTCGCGGGCCGGTTTTTTCGTGGTGTCGGGTTTTCGACGATGCAGGGCTTTCGAAGGGTCAGGCGGTCTGCGCCTGATCGATCGCGGCAAGGGTCGCGTCCCAGGCCAGCAGGATCGAGGCATGGCGATTTGGAAACTCGCGCGCAGGCATCAGTGCCTCAAGATCGGCGAAATCGCCGACGGGGGGCGTACCTCCCTGCTTCAGCATTGCGTCAAGCTGGTCGCGGGTTGCGGAAATCTGATCCCGCGACTGGCCGATCACCCTGTCGCCCAGAACCGCCGCCGAGGCCTGACCCAAGGCGCAGGCCCTCACCTGCTGGGCGAACCCGGCAATGCGGCCATCCAGCATCACCACATCCACCGTCACCGACGACCCGCATTGCGGCGAACGCCGCATCGCCGAGCCATCGGGCGCATCCAGACGCCCCTGATGCGGAATCGCCGTGGTCAGTGCCAGGATGCGACGCGAATAAAGCTGCATCAGATCGGTATCGGCCATCGGTGCTTTCTCCCCGGCTGCATTCGCATTAGATAGGGGCGGTATCACCGAAAGGGAACCCGATGTTCAGCCCCGGCAGCCTGAAATTCGACGCAAATGGCCTGATCCCCTGCATTGCGCAGGATGCCGCCACCGGCGATGTGTTGATGATGGCATGGATGAACGCCGAGTCCGTTGCCCGCACGCTGGACAGCGGGCGCGTCACCTATTGGTCGCGCTCTCGCAGCGATTTCTGGGTCAAGGGAGAAAGCTCGGGCCATGTGCAGAAGCTGGTTGAATTGCGGCTGGATTGCGACCGTGACTGCCTGCTGGCGCTGGTCGATCAGACCGGCCCCGCCTGCCACACCAACCGTCAAAGCTGCTTTTACACTGCCATCCGCGACAGGACCGAAGTCGAGATCATGCAGCCGATGACCGACTGACCGCCGGGAACAGGTCACAACCCCAGCAGGCGGCGGATATCCTGCGGTGTGGCACCGTCTTCGCGATAGTGGCGGATGGCGCGGGCGTCGTCGCGCTTGGCCAGCCTTTTGCCGGCATCGTCGCGGATTAGCCTGTGGTGATGATAAAGCGGCGTCGGAAGCTTTAGCAATTTCTGAAGAAATACGTGTATCCATGTGGAATCGAAAAGATCTTTTCCACGGGTAACGACGGTGATGCCTTGGGCGGCATCGTCCACGACCACCGCCAGATGATATGAGGTGCCCATTCCGCGCCGCGACAGGATGACATCTCCGATGCCGTCCAGAAATTCCGCGCGCGTTATGCTGTGGTCATGGCCGGGCATGATTGCCTCGTCGCGAAAGCCGATCCGGTCAATCCCCAGATCTTCAAAGGCGCGGGCCACGTTCAGCCGGATCACGTCATCCGCGCCCGCATCGGCCAGGGCGCGGCCCCGGCAGGTGCCCGGATAGATAAGCCCGTCCGGCCCGGCGGGGAATGCGCCTTCCTGCGGGGCGGACAGGGCGGCGCGGATGTCGCCCCTGCGGCAGCGGCAGGGATAGGACCAGCGCGCCAACCGTCCCAACGCGTCGAGATAGGTCGCCATGCGGTCGGATTGCCGCATGACCGGGCATTGCCAGTCCAGCCCCAGCCAGGCCAGATCGTCGTAAATCGCGGCCTCGAATGCGGATTTGCAGCGGTTGCGGTCAATATCCTCGATCCGCAGAAAGAATTGCCCAGGATCGGCCTGTCGCGCAGCAATCAACGCGGCGCAGGCATGGCCCAGATGCAGCAGCCCCGTGGGCGAAGGCGCAAAGCGCGTGCGCCTTATTGCGCCGCAAGCCATGCCGAGAAATCGTCCTTGGCGCGTTGGGTATAGGCTGGATAGCGGTCCTTGCGGCCCCGGCGGCCACCGCGCGCGTCGTCCAGCGGCGGAAATAGCCCAAAATTCACGTTCATCGGCTGAAAGGTCTTTGCCTCGGCCCCGCCAGTGATGTGATTGACCAGCGCGCCCATCGCGGTCGTGAAGGGCGGCGGGGCAAGGTCCGCGCCGCGCGCCTGCGCCGCTGCCATCCGCCCCGCCAGCAGACCCATGGCCGCGCTTTCGACATAGCCCTCGACCCCCGTGACCTGACCTGCGAAACGCAGGTTCGGGCGGTGACGCATCCGCATCCGGTCGTCCAGCAGCGTGGGCGAGTTCAGGAAGGAATTGCGGTGAATGCCGCCCAGCCGGGCGAAACCGGCGTTTTCCAGACCGGGGATCAGGCGGAACACCTGCGTCTGTGCGCCATGTTTCATCTTGGTCTGAAAGCCGACTATATTATACAGCGTTCCCAGTGCATTGTCCCTGCGAAGTTGAACTACTGCATAAGCTTTTTCGCCGGGTTTGTGGGCATTGGTCAGGCCAACCGGCTTCATCGGCCCGTGGCGCAGTGTTTCGCGGCCGCGTTCGGCCATGACTTCGATGGGCAGGCAGCCGTCAAAATAACCGGCGGTTTCTCCTTCGCGGAACGCGGTCTTGTCGGCGGCCAGCAGCGCATCAATGAAGGCCTCGTACTGGTCGCGGGTCATCGGGCAGTTGATATAGGCGCGCCGTTCGGCCTCGGTCTCGCCCTTGTCATAGCGGCTTTGTTCCCAGGCCACCGACATGTCGATCGTGTCGGCATGGACGATGGGGGCGATGGCGTCGAAAAAGGCCAGCGCTTCGGTCCCGGTCTCGGCGCGGATCGACGCCGCTAGCCGGTCCGAGGTCAGCGGCCCGGTCGCCACGATCCAGTTGCCATCCGGGGGCAGGTCTGCCACCTCGCCCGGCGCAAATTCGATCAGCGGCTCGGCCCGCAGCGCCGCCGTCACGGCCTGCGAAAACGCCTCGCGGTCCACGGCCAGCGCGCCGCCCGCCGGCAGGCGGTGGCGGTCGGCCATGGCCATGATCAGCCCGCCCGCACTGCGCATTTCCCAGTGCAGTTGCCCGACGGCGTTCATCTGATCGTCATCCGAGCGAAAGCTGTTCGAACAGACCATCTCGGCGCAATCGCCGGTCTTGTGGGCGAAGGTTCCGACCTGGGGGCGCATCTCGTGCAGGATCACCGGCACCCCTGCGCGGGCAGTCTGCCAGGCGGCCTCGGATCCGGCCAGACCGGCACCGATGATATGGACAGGCTGCATGCGGACCTCTTGCGGCATGGGGCAAGGCCGGACAGCTAGCAGCAGGCCCCGGAAAAGGAAAGGGCGGCACCAGCGGCACCGCCCACAGGATCACGCGAGGCCCGCGACGGGCCGGGCGATCATTCTTCGGCTTCGGCGGCGGCCTCTTCGGCTTCGCCTTCACCCGCTTCGGGTTCGTCATCGCTGGAACGCAGCGCCGAGGGGGCGGCGATATTCGCGATCACAAAGTTGCGGTCGGTGGTGGGGCGTGCACCCGAAGGCAGTTTCACATCGCCGATATGAATGCTGTCGCCAACTTCGCGGCCTTCCAGATCAACGGTAATGTGATCGGGAATGTCGCTTGCAGTCACCAGCAGCTCGACCTCGGGGCGCACCGTCACCAGCGTGCCGCCCTTTTTCAGGCCGGGGCAGGTGTCCTGGTTGATGAACTCGACATGGATGAACAGGTTCACCTTCGAGGTGCGGCGCAGGCGCATGAAGTCGATATGGATCGGCAGATCCTTGACCACATCCTTCTGCACGGCGCGACAGATGACGCGCACGTCTTCCTGACCCTCGACCTTCAGGTTCCACAGCGTGGACATGAAGCGACCGGCGCGCAGCCGGGTCAGCAGTTGGTTAAAGTCGAACTGAACGCCGACCGGGTCCTTGTGGTCACCATAAACGATGCCGGGCACCTTGCCTTGACGACGAGCTTGGCGGGCGGCCCCCTTGCCTGTCCCCACGCGTGCCTCGGCCACCAGATCCGGGATCTCTTTGGCCATGATAATTATCCTTTGACATTTGTTGATGCCGCCATCCTCCAAGGGTGCATGACGACAGGTCGCAGCCCTTAACGCAGGCCGGGCCGCTTGTGAAGGGTGAATCCGGCCTCAGCCGCCGTATTCCGTCAGGAAACCCTGTGGCAGCAGCACATTCTGCCGTCCCAAAGCCCGCACATCGCGTTCGCCGCACAGTGCCATGGTCGTGTCCAGTTCCTTGCGGATCACCTCCAGCGCGGTGGTCACGCCAGCCTCGCCCATGGCCCCAAGCCCGTGGACAAAGGCCCGCCCGATCCATGTGGCATGCGCGCCAAGGGCCAGCGCCTTCAGTACGTCCTGACCGCTGCGGATGCCGCTGTCCATGTGGATTTCGATCTGGTCGCCGACTGCCTCGACAATATGCGGCAGCATCCGGATCGAGGACAGCGCACCGTCCAGTTGCCGTCCGCCGTGATTGCTGACCACGATGGCGTCGGCCCCGAAATCTGCGGCGATGCGCGCGTCCTCGGGGTCCAGAATGCCTTTCAGGATCAGCTTGCCGCCCCACATCTCGCGGATGCTGGCAATCTTGTCCCAGTCCAGCCTTTCGTCGAATTGCTCGGCCGTCCAGCTCAGCAGTGACGAGGCATCGCCGACGCCCTTTACATGCCCGACGATATTGCCAAAGCCCCGGCGTTTCGTTTGCAACATGCCCAGACCCCAGCGCCATTTCGTCGCCAGGTTCAGCACGGTCGGCAGGGTCATTCTGGGCGGGGCGGACAGGCCGTTTTTCAGATCCTTGTGGCGCTGGCCAAGGATTTGCAGATCCAGCGTCAGGACCAGCGCGCTGCATCCGGCGGTTTTCGCGCGGTTGATGATGGCTTCCAGAAATTCCTGATCCTTCATGACGTAAAGCTGGAACATGAATGGTTTCGCCGTGTTCTGCGCGACATCCTCGATGGAACAGATCGACATGGTGGACAGGCAGAAGGGCACGCCGAATTTCCCGGCGGCCTTTGCCGCCAGAATCTCGCCATCCGCATGCTGCATGCCCGTCATCCCGACCGGAGCCAGCCCGACGGGCATGCTGACCGGCAGCCCGGCCATGTCGGATGCGGTGCTGCGGTTCGACATGTCCACCGCGACCTTCTGGCGCAGCCGGATATCGGCGAAATCGGTCGTGTTTTCGCGAAAGGTCTGTTCGCTGTAGCTGCCCGATTCGGCATAGTCATAAAACATCCGCGGTGCGCGGGCCCTGTGCAGGCGCTTCAGATCCTCGATGCAGGTGATGACGGGCATGACGGTCTCCGGCTGGGATGGGGTCTGACGTGGCGGTTTATTCGGCTTGGCGCAATTGTCCGGCGGTTTGTTGCATGCGATTGCGCAGGTCGGGCGGGATGACCGGCCGACGCAGCGTCCCGGCGCGGGCCTTCAGCGCGGCGGCGCGTGCTTTGGTCGCGTCGGTCGTGGTTTCGGGCGCGGCGGCATCGGGGTCAAGAACCGGTTGCGCCAGCATCCGGCTGGTCGGGACCAGATCGGGATAGGGGGTCGCCGGATCGGCACAGGCCGCCAGCAACGTTAGGGTGGCGCAAAGCGCGCATGTGGCACGGGTGATCATGGCCGCAGCTTAGGCACAGCGCGGCGTCGCCACAACGGGCGAATTGTGCAACGGGTGCATCGGCGATTGACGGGTCGGCGCGAATAATCAACCATCCGGGCAAGGAGAAGACTCATGCTGGAGATAGGTTTCCGGGGCGCTGCCCTTGCGGGTATCCTGTCCTTTTTGTCGCCCTGCATCCTGCCGATGGTGCCTTTTTATCTGTCCTACATGGCCGGAATTTCGGTGATCGAGCTGCGCGGCGACGGGCGGATCAATCCCGGCGCGCAGCGGCGGCTGGTGTTGTCGGCTGTGGCCTTTGCCCTTGGGGTGACGACCATCTTTCTGCTTCTTGGACTGGGAGCGACCGCGCTGGGGCAGGTCTTTGCGCAGTGGAAACAGCCTCTTGCCTATGTCGCCGCTGTGATCCTGATCGTCTTTGGCTTGCATTTTCTGGGCATCCTGCGCCTTCCCTTTCTCTATCGCGAGGTGCGGCTGGCCGGGCCGTCCCGACCCTCAGGGTTGGCGGGATCCTATGTCATGGGGCTGGCCTTCGGCTTTGGCTGGACGCCCTGCATCGGCCCCGTCCTGACCGCGATCCTGCTGATAGCCTCGGGGATGGGCGATCTGTGGCGGGGGTGTGCGCTGCTGCTGGTCTATGGGTTCGGCATGACACTGCCCTTCGTGCTGGCGGCGTTCTTTGCGCAACCATTCCTTGTCTGGGTCGCCCGCAACCGCAAATATCTGGGCCTTGTCGAAAAGGCGACGGGCGCAATGCTGATCGGTTTCGCGATCCTGATCGCCACGAATACGGTGAACCTGCTCGCCGACTGGATGATCCGCAATTTCGACTGGTCAGCGACCCTGACCTGAAAATGACGGCCCGTGCCACAGGCGGCCTTTCAACGTTGGCTTTTTCCCTGCCCGCGGTTAACCTTGCAATCGCGACGGCCCGAGGGCCTTTGTCAGGGGATCAGGGGAAGGGGTATCGCCATGACGCAGATTTTTTCCGATAATTCGCAAAGCATCGGACGCACGCCGCTGATCCGGCTGAACCGCATCACCGACGGCGCTGGCGCAACCGTTCTGGCCAAGATCGAGGGCCGCAACCCCGCCTGGTCGGTCAAATGCCGGATCGGCGCGGCGATGGTTCGCGACGCCGAGGAACGCGGCCTGCTTGGTGCCGGCAAAGAGATCGTGGAACCCACCTCGGGCAATACCGGGATCGCGCTGGCCTTTGTCGCGGCGGCGCGGGGCATTCCGATCACCCTGACCATGCCGGACACGATGAGCCTTGAGCGGCGCAAGCTGCTGCTGGCCTTTGGCGCGAAGCTGGTGCTGACCGAGGGGGCCAAGGGGATGAAAGGCGCGATCGCGAAGGCCGAGGAAATTGCGGCCTCGGATCCGGCGCGCTATGTGCTGCTGCAACAGTTCAACAACCCCGCCAACCCTGCGATCCATGAAAGCACCACCGGCCCCGAGATTTTTCAGGATACCGGCGGCAAGATCGACATTTTCGTCGCGGGCGTCGGGACCGGTGGCACGATTACCGGCGTCAGCCGCTATCTCAAGGGGACGCGCGGGCTGAAGATCACCTCGGTTGCGGTGGAACCCGCCGACAGCCCGGTCCTGACCCAGACACGCGACGGCCAGCCTGTCCAGCCCGGCCCGCACAAGATTCAGGGCATCGGCGCGGGCTTTGTGCCGCAGGTGCTGGACATGTCGCTGGTGGATCGCATTGAACAGGTTGGCAATGACGAGGCGATGAAAACCGCCCTGCGGCTGGCGCGGGAGGAGGGGATTCTGTCGGGCATTTCCTGCGGCGCGGCGACGGCGGCGGCGCTGCGTCTGGCGCATCTGCCGGAAAACGAGGGTAAGACCATCGTCGTCATTCTGCCGGATTCGGGCGAACGCTATCTGTCCTCGGCGCTGTTCGAGGGGGTGTTCGACGCGGCGGGCGGGCCGATCTGACGGGGGAAAACCGTCAGACCCAGTCGGAAACGCCGCTGCCGGTCAGTTCGGGCAGGGTCATCCTGTCGCGCGCAAGTCTTGCGTCGATGTCGCGGGCGATGTCGTGTGCCAGCGAAAATCCCTGATAGATCAGGGCGGAATAAAGCTGGATCGCCGAGGCTCCGGCCCGCAGTTTCTGCCATGCCTGTTCGGCCGAGCCAATGCCTCCGACACCAACCAACGGGATCTCGCCCCGTGTTTCGCGGTGCAGTCGCGCCAGAACGCCGGTTGCGCGCTGAAACAGCGGGGCACCGGACAGGCCCCCGGCTTCGCCGCCATGCCCGCCCGTGAGGCCGTCGCGTGAAAGGGTGGTGTTGGTGGCGATGATGGCATCGACACGGGCGTCGCGCGCCACTGCCGCGATGTCGGACAGGGCACGTGCATCCAGATCGGGGGCAATCTTGATAAAGACCGGAACCCGCCGGGGCAGGGCGTCGCGGGCAGTCATCACGCCGTCAAGCAATGCGGCAAGGGCCGCCGCACCCTGCAGATCGCGCAGTTTCTCGGTGTTGGGGGAAGAGACGTTGATGGTCAGGAAATCGGCCGCCTCGCCCGCCATCCGCACGACCTGCGCGAAATCGGCGGCGCGGTCGGCGCTGTCCTTGTTCGCGCCGATATTCAGGCCAACAGGGATGCCTGCCGGACGGGCCTGCATCCGCGCGGCGATTGCCGCCGCGCCGTCATTGTTAAAGCCAAAGCGGTTGATGATCGCGCGGTCCGCAGTCAGGCGGAACAGGCGCGGTTTCGGATTGCCGGGTTGCGGGCGCGGGGTCGCGGCACCCAGTTCGATGAAACCGAAGCCCGCGCGCATCAGTGGTGCCACGGCGCGGGCGTTCTTGTCATAGCCCGCCGCCAGACCCACGGGGTTCGCCAGCTTCAGCCCTGCCAGCCGCAGGCGCAACCGGTCGGACGTGGCAGGTGCGCCGGGCAGGGGCACCATCCCCGCCGCCAGCACGCGGATCGACAGGTCATGCGCGCGTTCCGGGTCCAGCCGGTGCAGGGCACCAAGGCCCAGCCTTTCGATCAGTGTCATTCCAGCGGTCCTGTGTCATGGCCTTCAGCGCTGATCGCGACAGGCCGCGTCCAGCGGATGTCGGGCATGCGCAGCCGCCGGTAGAGATGCGGGAACAAATCGCCCCCGCGCGACGGCTCCCATCGCAACGCAGCGCCCATCGAACCGGCTTCGCAGGCCAGCAGCGTCAGCCCGTCCTCGCCCGCGAAATGTTTCGCCAGCGTGCCGGGTAGTTGCGCGGCGGTAGAAAAATGCACGAACCCGTCGGCGACATCCACCGGCGCGCCATCGCTTTGCCCCGCCGTCTGCATCGCGGCCCATTCTTTGGCACGGAAAATCTTGTAGATCAGCATGGGGGCATTTGCCGTGCTGCGGGGGCGCGGGTCAAGATGCGTCTTGTCACGCAATTGACACGAGGATTTGACCGCCCCGCATCCGTAGGCCAAGCTGATGGCACTGGAATGTCCAGCACAAGGAGAACGGGGATGAAATTTCGCCTTATCGGGGCCGCAACGGTCGCCGCGCTGATGGCAGGTTCGGCCCAGGCCGAGATGGTTCTGCATATCCTGCATACGAATGACGTGCACAGCCGGATCGAACCGGTGAACAAATATGACAGTACCTGCGACGCGGAAACTTTGGCTGCGGGCGAGTGTTTCGGCGGTGTCGCCCGGATTGCCACCAAGGTCAGGGAATTGCGCGATCAGATCACTGCCGGGGGCGGAAACGTCCTGGTACTGGATGCTGGCGATCAGTATCAGGGATCGCTGTTTTTCTCGACCTACAAGGGCGAGGAGGTGGTCGAGTTCATGACCGCCATCGGCTATGATGCCATGGCCGTCGGCAATCATGAATTCGACAAGGGGCCCGAGGGGCTTGCCGTGCTGACGAACGGGGTGGCCTTTCCAGTCACTTCGGGCAATCTGGATCTGTCGCAGTCGGACCTGCTGAAAGATCAGGTCGAGGGGGCGCTGACGCTGGATGTCGGGGGTGAAAAGGTCGGCATCGTTTCGGCGCTGGCGACGGATACGCCGGAGACATCGGTGCCGGGCGATGCGGTCATCTTTATGGACGACATCGAAAGCCTGAAGGCGCAGGCGCAGGCGCTGGGCGATCAGGGCGTGAACAAGATCGTTGCGCTGACCCATGTCGGCTATCACCGCGATCAGGAAATTGCGGCGCAGGTGCCCGGCATCGACGTGGTGATCGGAGGGCATTCGCATACGCTTCTGGGGGATATGGAGGGTGCCGAAGGCCCCTATCCGACCATGACAGCAGGGATCGACGGTTCCGAGGTTCCGGTTGCAACTGCCTATGCTTATTCAAAATTCCTTGGCCATCTGGTTCTGACTTTCGACGATGAGGGCAAGTTGCTTGGTGCCGAGGGGCAGCCGGTCCTGCTGGACAATTCCGTGCCCGAGGATCAGGCCATCGCCGCCCGCATCAAGGAAATGGCTGCCCCGATCGAGGAACTCAGGAACCGGCAGGTTGCGCATCTGGGCGTGGCGCTGGACGGGGATCGCGCCACCTGCCGGGCCGGGGAATGCGCCATGGGCGATGTCATCGCCGATGCCATGCTGGCGCGCGTCAGCGATCAGGGGATCAGCATCGCGATCCAGAATGGCGGGGGCGTGCGCGCCTCGATCAACGCGGGGCCGGTCATGATGGGCGAGGTTCTGACGGTGCTGCCCTTCCAGAACACGCTGTCCACCTTTCAGGTCACGGGGGCCGATATTCTGGCCGCGCTTGAAAACGGTGCCAGCCAGATAGAGGAAGGCGGGGGGCGTTTTGCGCAGGTCGCGGGGCTGAAATACAGCGTTGACCGCGCGGCCGATGTCGGAAGCCGGATCAGCGGGGTGATGGTCGCGGCGAATGGCGAATGGGCCGCCATAGACCCCGCCGCCACCTATGGCGTGGTGTCGAACAACTTTGTCCGGCGCGGCGGCGACGGGTACACGGCCTTCGCCGCCAACGCCACGAATGTCTATGATTTCGGCCCGGATCTGGCCGATGTGCTGGCCGAGTATCTGGCCGCGCAGGGCCCGGATTTCGCGCCCGCGCCGGATGGACGGATCACGGTTCACTGATCCCTGCTCTGGCCCGGTCCCGCCGTTTCGGCGGGGCCGGGCTTTGCGCCCCGCCGCGCGCGGTCGCCCGGTCAGGTGGCGATTTCGCCGCCATGCGCGCGCGCGGTCACACGGTGGTTCACGGCATAGGTTGGTCGTCGGCGGTCGGGGGCCGTTGGCGGGCTGGTGCCGCGTTCGCGATAAGGCGTGCTGCCATATTGCGCGCGATAGCATTTCGAGAAATGCGAGGGGCTGGAAAAGCCGGATGCCAGCGCGATCTCGATAATCGACATCTCGGTCTGCATCAGCAGGTTGCGCGCGCGGGCCAGCCGGATTTCCATGTAATAGCGTTTCGGGCTGCGGTTCAGATAGCGGCGGAAAAGGCGTTCAAGCTGGCGGGTGGACATGCCCGCATCGGCGGCAAGGCGGACGGGGCTGATCGGTTCTTCCAGATTGCCCTCCATCCGCGCTATGACCGAGGACAGACGCGGGTGACGCACGCCGATCCGGGCGGGGATGGACAGGCGCTGGCGATCCTGATCGGTGCGGATCGTGGTGTGCAGCATCTGGTCGGCCACCTCGGCGGCCAGATCGTCGCCATGCGCAAGCGCGATCAGATGCAGCATCATGTCGATGGATGAGGTGCCGCCCGCCGCCGTCAGCCTTCCGCCATCCTGCACGAAAACCGAACGCAAAAGATCGACCTTGGGAAAGGCCTCGGCGAAACCGTCATGATTTTCCCAGTGGATTGTCGCCCTGCGCCCGTCCAGCAGCCCGGCGGCGGCCAAAATCCAAGCGCCGGTGCAGACCGCGCCAATCATCGCGCCGCTGCGTTCCTGACGGCGCAGCCAGGCCAGCACCGGCTTTGTCGCCTCGCGCGCGATCTCGGTGCCGCCACAGACAATCACCACCTCATCGCGGCCGGGCTGGGTCTCGGCCTCCAGCCCGGCATCAAGCTGGAGGCGCGCCCCGTTCGAGCAGGTGGCGACATCGCCCGACGGCCCGACCAGACGCCATTCGTACAGCGCGCGCCGGGCCGAGCGGTTGGCCAGGCGCAGCGGCTCGATGGCCGCCGTGAAGGGCAGCATGGTGAACCGGTCGAGCAGCAGAAAGGTGAAGCGGCGCGGCTTGTCTGTCGGCATGAAGGGGCCTGATCGTGGGGTCGGTTCAGGAAACACCGGAACCCCGGCTGCCGCAAGAGCCGAAAGCGACCTATTCGCACGCGCAGAGGTTGCTTTCGCGGGCGCGGCTCTTTTCCTGCTGCGCCGAAGGGATTATACCATCGCGACCGTTATTTCCAAGGAGCCCGTGCCATGACGCAGGAGAATCGCCCCCAAGCCGCCACTTCCCCCTGGGACAAGGCAGGCTGGCGCGCCTTTCCGCGCGTGCAGATGCCCGATTATACCGACGCGCAGGCGCTGGCCGCCGCTGAAACACAGTTGCGCCATTATCCCCCGCTGGTCTTTGCCGGAGAGGCGCGCCGTCTGCGCGAGGAACTGGCAGGTGTCGCGGCGGGGCGCGCCTTCCTGTTGCAGGGTGGCGATTGCGCCGAAAGCTTTGCCGAGTTCAGCGCCGACAATATCCGCGACACATTCAAGGTGCTGTTGCAGATGGCCGTGGTGCTGACCTGGGGTGCGCAGCTTCCCGTGATCAAGGTCGGGCGCATGGCCGGCCAGTTCGCCAAGCCGCGCAGCGCCCCCACGGAAACCGTAGATGGCGTGGAACTGCCCAGCTATCGCGGCGACATCATCAACGGATTTGACTTCACCTCCGATGCGCGCGTACCCGACCCTCAGCGGATGCTGGCGGCCTATACGCAGGCGGCAGCCTCGCTGAACCTGCTGCGCGCCTTTTCGACCGGCGGTTATGCCGACATGCACCGCGTCCAAAGCTGGATCGCCGATTTCGTCGGCGGGCCCGAGGCTGCGAAATACCGCCAGATCGCCGACCGTATCGGCGATGCGATGGCCTTCATGCAGGCGGCGGGCGTCACAGCCGATACCGCGCATCAACTGGCCAAGGTCGATTTCTATACCAGCCACGAGGCGCTGCTGCTGGAATACGAGGAATCGCTGGCCCGGACCGACACCACCACCGGTCTGCCCGTCGCCGGATCGGGGCATATGCTGTGGATCGGCGACCGGACGCGGCAACCTGACGGCGCACATGTCGAATTTTGCCGGGGCGTTCAGAATCCCATCGGGCTGAAATGCGGCCCGACCACCTCGGCCGAGGATCTCAAGCTGCTGATGTCGCGGCTGAACCCGCAGAACGAGGCTGGCCGTCTGACCCTGATCGCGCGCTTCGGCGCGGGCAAGGTGGGCGACAACCTGCCGCGCCTGATCAGGGCGGTCAAGGAAGAGGGGGCGAATGTCGTCTGGTCCTGCGATCCGATGCATGGGAACACGATCAAGTCCGCCTCGGGTTACAAGACGCGGCCCTTCGATTCGGTGCTGCGCGAGGTACGCGAGTTCTTTGCCGTCCACGCGGCCGAGGGCACCATCCCCGGCGGCGTGCATTTCGAGATGACCGGCAAGGACGTGACCGAATGCACCGGTGGCGTGCGCGCAGTGACCGATGAGGTTCTGTCGGACCGCTATCACACCGCCTGCGACCCGCGCCTGAACGCCAGCCAGTCGCTGGAACTGGCCTTCCTTGTGGCCGAGGAACTGCGCGCCCGCCGCGAGGCCGCCGCGCAGCAGCAGGCGAAGGCCGGATAAACGCGTCCGCGCCTGGCGAAAACAGACAGCCGCCGGAAAATCCGGCGGCTGTGGTTGTTTCCGGGAGTGCCACGCGGGCTACAGGATGAAATCATCCGCCGTCAGGTCGATACGGCCGTGCAGCGCGATGATCGATTCCGCCTGTGCATCGGCGTTGTTGTCGATCAGAACCAGCGTGACCGCCTTGTTATTCTGCATGATCTGCTGATAGGCGACCTGGCCGCCGCCATCGGTTCCGATCTGGCTGTCGCCGATGAACTGAAAGCGGTCATTTCCCGCGACCAGCGGATCGGCATCAATCCGTGACAGGACGATCTTGTCCTGACCTTGCTGGAAATCGATGATCTTGTCGCTGCGGGTTTGCGAGGCTTTGCTGTCGCTGATGCTGTTGAATACGAATCTGTCGGCCCCTGTGCCGCCGCGCAGGATGTCGCTGCCCGGCCCGCCGATCAGCCGGTCATTGCCGTCGCCGCCAATCAGCCGGTCATGGCCGTTGCGTCCGACCAGCAGGTCATTGCCGCCCTGTCCATTCAGCGCATTCGCGGTGCTTGACCCGAACAGCAGATCCTTGCCTTGGCCACCCCGCAGATTTTCGATTTGGTCGAGCTTGTCGATCCCGCGCCCGGTTTTCTGGCCGCCGGACAGCGCCAGGTCGATGCGGGTAGGTGCCTTGCCCATGACGATGGCGGTATCCCTTCCCCAGCCGCCGGACAGGACATCATTGCCCGCATCCATATACAGCCGGTCGGCTCCGTCGTCGCCGTAAAGCGAGTCATTGCCCGGCCCACCCGACAGCGTGTCGTCGCCTTCCGCGCCACGGATCCTGTCATTGCCTGTAAAACCCGTGACCTGATCATTTTCGGGGCTTAGATCGAAGCGGTCGTTTCCAGAAAAGATCTTCGAAGCCAGCTTGATGTCGTCGGCCGTCGATTTCGACCTGATCGCCGTGGCAAATTCTGTTGCGCTGATCGAGAAGTTGCTGATGCTAAGCGGGTTCTCAACAGAGACGCCGCCGTCTGTGGAATAATATTCGAAGTAATAGTTGGCCGTGCCCCCTGACAACATGTCATTGCCGTCAATGGTCAGGCCGTGCCCAGCCACGGTTGGCGCACGGATGAGTGCGCGGGTGCCCCAGACGGCGATATACGCATCCAGAGGTTCGCCGTTTGCAGGGTCGGCCATTACATTTTCCCTTAGCCGGAAACCTACCTTTTCCCGCAGGAATATATTGAAATCATAGTCGCGCATACGGAACGCTTCACTCGCATAAACTTTAGCCAATTCTCAATCTCCCCTTGTGGCGTGATGCCATGGGTGACAAGTCTCATGACGCTCACGCTTCGATTTGGCCTGTATTGTCTAGTCAAATTTCATCCATTTGAGAACCATAATAAAAATTAAGAAGCGAATGGAATCACAGCAAAAAAACCGCTGCGGGGCGCAGCGGCTGTCGCAGGTCGTCAGGCGTTCTGAAGCCGGTTACAGGATGAAATCATCCACCGACAGGTCCACATGACCGCGCAGGACCAGAACCGATTCCGCGCGTATATCGGCGTCGGTGTCGATCAGGACCAGCGTACGTTCCGTGCCCGAGGCAAGCTGGACATGACGGATCGCGACATCGCCGCCATTCGCCCGTCCGATCCCGTTCTCTCCTGCAAAGTGAAAACGGTTATTGCCCGCGACCGAGGGGTCGGCGTCGATCGGCGACAGGACGATCTTGTCCACGCCATGCCGGAAATCGGTTATGACGTCCCGCGCTGCCGGGGTGACGCCGCTGTCCTGGATCGTCCTGAAGATAAAGCGATCGGCACCCGCACCGCCGCTGAGGATGTCCTTACCCGCGCCGCCGGTCAGCCGGTCCGCCCCGCCGCCACCGATCAGCCTGTCATTGCCGCCCATGCCGGTCATCACGTCCCGCCCGGCCCCGCCTTGCAGGATATTGGCATCGGGTGTGCCGTTCAGGCGGTCATTGCCGGAACCGCCGCGCGCGTTCTCGACCTCGGACAGGGTGTCGGTGCCGCGACCGGTATCCTGCATTTCGGTCTTGTTCAGGTTGATTTTGACCCGCGCCGTGCCCGAGGCCAGAACCCAGTCGTTCCCGTCGCCGCCCGACAGCGTGTCATCGCCGGCGTCCAGCGTCAGCCTGTCATTGCCGCTGCCGCCCATCAGCCCGTCATTGCCCGCCCCGCCCTCCAGCGCGTCATTTCCCTGTGCGGCCAGCAGGAAATCATTCCCGTCGAACCCGTTGGCCTGATCGTCGCCGGTGCTGAGATAGAACACATCGTCGCCCGCCAGAATTGCGGCGAACACCTGCTGGTCGTCCGTGGTCGATTCCGAATAGACGGCCGCGACGAACTGTTCCGCCGGCACAGAGATGCCGTCGATCTTGAACGGATTCAGAAGGTTCTGGCCGCCATCCAGCGAATAGAACTGATAATAGTAGACGATGGTGCCGCCCGACAGCAGGCCGGTATTGTCGGTGACGAAATCGTTGCCCGCCAGCACGCCGACATAGGGAACGTTGCTGACCTTCCAGACAAACCCGAACGCGTCATGCAGTTCGCCCGTCTGCGGGTCAGGAAGCGACTGTTCTCGCAGTTCCATTCCTGAAAGCTGGCGTTCGATGACGTTCATGTCAAATTCGTTCAGCCGAAAAGGCTCGGTCGCGGTAATGATTGCCAACTCGCAGGTCTCCGTTCGGGTCGAAGGCGCGGGCCGGTCTTTTCCGGGCTGCGATTTAACCCCTCTGATTTCCGCACAGGACTAGCCAATACATGCGCCTGGCGGAAGGGGGCCATTAGAATGCTAATCATTCTCCAAAAGGATAGTGCCCTCAACGAAAGGGCCGCCGCAGCAGGCGGCGGCCCCTGAGGGGATTTCTTTATATCTGAATTCAAAGGATAAAATCTGATTCCGTCAGATCGATATGCCCCGGCAGACGGATGGTCGCCTCGGGGTCCGCGTCGGCATCCGTGTCGATCAGCAGCAGCGTATAGTCCTTTTGGTCTTCTATATAGACGACGTGCCGGTAAGCGATTTCACCCGTGCCCGAGATGCTTAGCCCGTCATCGCCAACAAAGCGGAACGCGTCGTCCGTGCCGGTGGACGGGTTGGCATCCATCGCCTTCAGGTTGATCCGGTCCTGACCCTGCTCGAAATCGCGGATCTCGTCCTGGGCGTCCCAGATATTGCCGCTGTCCCTGAGGGATTTGTAGATGAACTGATCCATCCCGTCACCGCCGGTCAGCAGGTCGCCGCCCATGCCGCCGTTCAGCAGGTCGTTTCCGCCCCCGCCCTTCAGCACATCCTTGCCGCCCGCACCCGTCAGGCTGTCATTGCCGCCCGCGCCGTCCAGCTCGTTCGCGCGTTTCGATCCGATCAGCCGGTCATTCCCGGTCGAGCCGAGCGCGTTTTCGATCCCGACCAGCGTGTCCTTGCCAAGCCCGGTCTTTTGCGGTCCGGCGCGGCCAAGGTTGATCGTGGCGGCGGTGTCGCTGGCGGCCTGCACCCAGTCGCTGCCCTTTCCGCCAACCAGCCGGTCATTCCCCGCATCCAGGATCAGCGTATCGTTGCCCGCCTGCCCGAACAGCCGGTCGTTGCCCTTGTCGCCGACCAGGGTGTCATTGCCGCGCCCGCCGCGCAGCAGGTCGCGCCCCGCCCCGCCCGAGATCTGGTCGTGGCCCGAAAGCCCCGACGCGATGTCGCGACCATTGCTTAGCACCATGATATCATCGCCCTTCAGCAGGCCCGCAATCAGTTTCCGGTCATCCCCCAAAGACGGAGAATTGACGGCTGCCAGAAAGGTGCCGACAGGAACCGACAGCCCGTCAAGGGCAAGGACAAGCCTGGGGTTGCTTCCATCGACCGCCGATTGAGCGACCGCCATCCCCTGAACGGTGCCGCCGTTGATGATGCCCTGTGCGTTGGTTTGCAGATTGTCGCCCTGGAAGAAAAAGCTTTGCGTGACATCGCCATGGGTTCCGGCCACGACGAAAGTATCGGCATAGGTTCCGATGCCCACCTTGAGGTTCTTGTCGTCAAAAAATTCAACCTGAGTGTTGGTTCCGGTGAGGATCGTGTTGAAATTTAGCTTCCTGGCGTTGAACGGGGCGTTGGACAGAAGAACGGTCATCTGCGGATCCTTAATTCATGTGGTGCAATCAGAGCGGCAGCCATGCCGGATTTCCGCAAGCTAACGGTGCCGCGCTGTGACTGCAAGTGCAGGGTTTCCAGAAGATTTGCGGAATATTAATTAATATTTTTAGCTTATTGCAGATATACTTCGTTTGGATGATTGGCCGCCAGATGGAATCATTCAGCCTGTATGACGCGGCGTTTCCCGCGATGGTCCACGGGCCTTGGGTAAACCCCGCGTTTTCAGATGATCCGTTGACAAGACGGGCTGTTTGGCGTGCAAACAGACTATGTGGCGCATCCTTCTTGTCAGCCTGATGGCGGTTTCCCTGAACGCGATGTCCTTTGCGGCTTCGGCGCATGGGGTTGCCATGCGAATCGCGCATCCGCACCAGATGACGCAACCCGCTGAGGGCTGCGACGGTCACACCTGTCACGGCGGGGTCATGCAGCGGCTGTGTGAATGGGCCTGTCTGGGCGGCGTGCCGGTCGGGCATGGCGGGCCGGATCAGCCGGATCTGCCAGTGTGCCATGCGGTTTCGTCGCTGCCTGGCGACCTGACGCTGCGCGGCGTCGATCCTTCGCTGAACGACCGGCCTCCGCAATCCGTGCCTGCGTGAAAGGTGCCCGTCCCGCCATTTGTGGCCGGGGATGGGTCAGAACGGATTCAGGATGGGGCATCGCGCCCCAAGGAGGCAAGCATGATCAATTTCTCAAGACGCGGCTTTCTGGCCGCAGGCGCTGCCGGGCTGGGACTGGCGGCCATGCCGCGCATGCCGGTGGCGCAGACCGCGCCTCTGTCACTGACGGCGACGACGCGAGTGCTGGACATTCAGGGCCGCGCTGCGACGGTTCTGGGGCTTGGCAAGGGGCTGGTTCTGGAACCCGGCCAGCGATTCCGGGTCGATCTGCGCAACGATCTGGATCAGCCTACGCTGATCCACTGGCACGGACAAACGCCTCCCAATGCGCAGGACGGCGTGCCCGACATGCCGATGCCGATGCTGGCCCCCGGCGAAAGCCGCAGCTATGATTTCGATCCTGTTCCGGGCACGCACTGGATGCATGCGCATGTGCCCTTGCAGGAAATCCGGCTGCTGGCCGCGCCGCTGATCGTGCGCAGCGCCGGGGACGTGGCGGCCGACCGGCAAGAGGTTGTCATGTTCCTGCACGATTTCGCCTTCGCCGAGCCGCAAGAGGTAATTGAGCGGATCACCGGCGGCCACGCCCCTGCGGCGGATGCGGGGCACGGCATGGGTCATGGCATGCATGGCGGCGAAAACTCTGGCGGCATGAACATGGGCAAGATGGACATGGGCGGGATGGCGATGGACCTGAACGACTATGATTGGGATGCCTATCTGACCAATGACCGCACGCTGCACGACCCCGAGATCGTCAGCGTCGATGGCGGCGGGCGGGTCTTGCTGCGCATCATCAATGCCGCCTCGGCCACGGTGTTCTGGATCGACACCGCCGAATTGCCCGGCCAGCTTGTCGCCGTGGACGGGCATGGCACGCAGCCGGTCGCCGGGTCGCGCTTTGGCGTCGCCATGGGGCAGCGGCTGGACATTCTGATCGACCTGCCCGCAGGCGGGGCGTGGCCGATCCTGGCGCTGCGCGAGGGCGCGCGGGAACGGACCGGGCTTATCCTTGCAACCCCCGGTGCGGCGATCCCGAAAATTCCGCTCATGAGCGAGGCGGATTCCCCCGCCTTCGATACCGACCTGTCGCAAGAGGCCGGGTTTGCCGCCCTTGACCCGCTGTCCGCACGCCGGACGGATCGCACGCATATGGTGATGCTGGGCGGCTCGATGCAGCCCTATCTGTGGACCATCGACGGCAAGACATGGGGCGATCATACCCCCGTCGAGGCCCGGACCGGCGAGCGTGTCGAGCTGATGTTTCACAACATGTCGATGATGGGCCACCCGATCCACCTGCATGGCCACAGCTTTCAGGTGGTCGGGATCAACGGCACCCGCCTGTCCGGCGCGCGGCGCGATACTGTTTATGTGCCGCCCATGGCGATGGTCACGGTCGCGCTGGACGCGGGCGAGGCCGCGCGCTGGATGTTGCACTGTCACCATGTCCCGCATATGGCGACCGGCATGATGACCGAGTTCGCTGTCTCTTGACGAGCCCGCCCTGGCCTCTGCCTGCGCGGTGGCCGGGGCGGCGGGGCGAAACATGGTTGACAATTGCGGATCGGCCCGCCCATTTCTTGAATAGCCAATATCGGTAGACGACCAACACGCTTGCAAGCCAGAGGAGGGCTGCGGCTTGACATCCGGGGCTAAGACGCCGCTGACAGCAGGCGGGGCCATGTTCGGCAAGCTCAAGTCGCTTGGCGTCGATTACGTGTTCGCCAATTCCGGCACCGATTTTCCGCCGATCATCGAAGGGCTGATCGACGCGCGCCGCCGGGGCGTTGCGCTGCCCGCCGCCGTGACCGTCCCGCACGAGATGGCGGCGATCAGCATGGCGCATGGATATTACCAGATCACTGGCCGGATGCAGGCGGTGATGCTGCATACCAATGTCGGGCTGTCGAATGGCGCGACGGGGGCGATCAATGCGTCCTGCGACCAGATTCCGGTGATGCTGATGTCGGGGCGCACGCCGGTCATGGAAAAGGATCGCTTCGGCGCGCGCACTGTTCCCATCGGCTGGGGGCAGGAAATGTTCGACCAGACCGCGCTGGTGCGCGAGGCCAGCAAATGGGATTACGAACTGCGCTTTCCCGAACAGATCTCGGACCTGTTCGACCGGGGCTGGGCTATTGCCAATTCCACGCCAAAGGGTCCGGTCTATCTCGGCCTGCCGCGCGAAGTGCTGTGCCAGACCGTCCCGCCCGACGGGCTGGACCGGCCCGCCAGCATGGCACCGGTCATCACCGCGCCCGACCCGACGGCGCTGCACCGGGCCGCCGCGCTGCTGGCCGGGGCACAGACGCCGCTGATCATCAGCCAGCGGGGCGCGGGCTCTCAGGTGGCCTTTGACGCCCTGTCGGATTTCGTCACCGACCGGGCCATGCCCCTGTCGCATTACTGGGCCAATCAGCTTTCGATCCCGATGGCGCACCCGATGCAGATCGGCGTGAACCCCGAAACCATGCTGGCCGAGGCGGATGTTGTTCTGGTGCTGAACAGTCTTGCGCCCTGGTGGCCCGACAAGGTGCGGCTGCGCCGGGATGTCAGGGTCATCCATCTGGGACCGGATCCCCTGTTCGCGCGGACTCCGGTCAGGAATTTCCGTGCCGATGTCACGCTGGCGGGCGAAACCGGGCCGACGCTTCTGGCGCTGATCGAGGCGATGCGTGACCAGCCGCGCGACGAGGCGATGATCGCGGCGCGCCGCGACCGTATCGCTGCGCTGTCCGATGACACGCGCAGGGCGGTTATTGCCGCGGCCGAGGCGGGCAACCGTGCGCCGATGACGAAGGACTGGGTCAGCCTCTGCCTTGGACGTGCCATCGCGGGGCGCAAGGCGACGGTGTTTCAGGAACTGGGCTGCCCGCTGCCGCCGCTGAACCTGGACGCGCATCTGAGCTATTTTCAGGACCCGCATTCGGGTGGGCTTGGCTGGGGCTTTGGCGCGGCGCTTGGGGCGCAGCTTGCCGAACCCGACCGACTGGTTTTTGCGACGATGGGCGATGGCAGCTATATGTTCTCGAACCCGACCGTGTGCCACCAGATCGCCGAGGCCATGGGCCTGCCGGTCATCGTGCTGGTGCTGAACAATCAGGAATGGGGTGCGGTCCGGGCCTCGGTTCAGGGGCTGTATCCCGATGGCCTTGCCGCGCGGGCCAACGAGGTGCCGCTGACTGCGCTGCAACCCAGCCCCGATTTCACCCTGACCGCGCAGGCCAGCCGCGCCCATGCCGAAACCGTCAGCGAGGGCGCGGCCCTGCCCGCCGCGCTGGACCGGGCGATCCGCATCGCCACGACCGAAAGGCGGCATGTGCTGCTGAATATAGCCATCGAACGCAGTGCCGCGCCCTGAGGCACGGGCGGGCCGGAATTTCAAGCATGTAAGGAGTTGTTGCGATGCTGAGTGGAAAGACGATTATCCTGACCGGAGCGGCATCGGGGATCGGTGCCGAATCCGTTCGCCGGATCCGCGAGGCGGGCGGAGCGGTGGTCGCAGTGGACCGCAACCCGCCCGAAGTCGAGGTCGATGCTTTTCATCAGGCCGATCTTTCGAATGCGGCGGTGGTCGAGGCGCTGATCGAACATCTGAAACCGCTGCGCGCAGACGGGCTGGTCAATTCGGCGGGCGTGCCTCCGACCGCCCCGCCCGAGAAGGTGGTGACGGTCAACCTGGTGGCGCTGAAGCGGCTGACGCTGGGGCTGGTGGATACGCTGGCCGACAATGCCTCGATCGTGAACCTCGCCTCGCTGGCCGGCATCGGATGGGAGGGCGAGGTCGCGAAGATCAGGGCGGCCGACGGGCTGGACCACGCCGCCGTCCCGGCCTTTTGCCGCGACCACGGGATCACGCGCGAGAACAGCTATTTCTTCACCAAACAGGCGCTGATTGCGTGGACCCATGAAAACCGCTGGACATGGCGCGACCGGGGCATCCGCATGAACGCTGTCAGCCCCGGCCCGGTGGACACGCCGATCCTGCCCGATTTCATCGAAACCCTTGGCGCCCGCGCTGAAGAGGACATGAAAACCATGGACCGTCCCGGCCGCCCCGAGGATATCGCCCCGGTGGTGGTGTTCCTGCTGTCCGATGGCGCGGGCTGGCTGCGGGGGACGAATATCGACGCCGATGGCGGCATGCGCGCCAATATCGACGCGCTGGCCAATGGGCTGTCCTGATTTTGGCTGAAGGAGTTGAACCGATGAATGTTGCCATGTTGATCGGCGGTGCCGACACCCCCGCCGCAGAAAGCCGCACCTATCAGCGCCACGACCCGGTGACGGGCAAGGTCGCGACCACTGCGCCCGCCGCCTCGGCCGATGACGCCCGCGCCGCCGCCCGCGCCGCCGCCGCCGCCTTTCCCGCATGGGCCGCCACCGGCCCCGCCGAACGCCGCGGCCTGCTGATCCGGGCCGCCGACGCGCTGGAGGCGATGACCGACCGGATCGTCGCGACCATGATCGCGGAAACCGGAGCGACCGGGCCATGGGCCGGGTTCAACTGCATGCTGGCTGCCGGGATGCTGCGCGAGGCGGCGGCGATGACCACGCAGATCTCGGGCGAGGTGATCCCCTCGAACAAGCCCGGCACGCTGGCCATGTCGCAGCGCAGGCCGCTGGGGGTCTGCCTTGGTATTGCGCCCTGGAACGCGCCGGTGATCC
>NZ_JBKEBL010000049.1:0-3257 GCF_047973135.1 Paracoccus sp. (in: a-proteobacteria) | reverse complement strand
CACGGTCGGGCATGTCTCGGATATTGGCGGCACCAAGGATTCGCTGCGCGCCCGCGAGATTTACGAAGAGGGCATCCAGATCCCGCCGATGAAGCTGTTCGATGCGGGCCAGCCGAACCAGTCGCTGATCGTCCTGATCGGCAAGAATGTCCGCAATGGCGACCAGGTTCTGGGCGACATCTTCTCTTTCGTGGCGGCAAACAGGCTGGGGGCCGAACGGCTGGAGGCCTTCATGCGCGATTATGGCATGCATGACATCAGCGCACTGGCCGAGGTTGTGCAGGGGCTTTCCGAAAAGGCCATGCGCGAGGCGATCCGGGCGATCCCGGATGGCGATTACCGATCCACGATCAGCAACAACCCGCTTGGCGAAAAGATCGAATACCCGGTGCTGGTCAAGGTCCGGGACGACGCGATCACCGTCGATTTCGACGGCGCACCGCCGCAGTTGGCACAGGGCGGACTGAACGCGACACTGAACTATACCGCCGCTCATGCGACCTATCCGCTGAAATGCATGCTGACGCCCTCGGTCCGGGGCAATGCCGGCTGCTACCGGCCCTTTACCGTGACCGCGCCCGAGGGTTCGATCCTGAACCCGACCTATCCGGCGGCGGTCAACCTGCGGACCAGAACCGGATGGTATCTTGCGCCGAACATCTTCATGGCGCTGTCAGGGGCCGCGCCCGGCATGGTGCAAAGCTTTACCGGGTTGGCCGTGGCCGCCTATATGTACGGCCGCGACGCCGATGGCGCGTTCTATTCCGACATGCTGTTCTGCGGCGGCGGTCAGGGCGGCAGCGAACGCAAGGACGGGCATTCCTCGCTGTTGTGGCCGACCTCGGCGGCAAATACCTCGATCGAGCTGATGGAAAGCCGGGTGCCGGTACTTGTGCTTGAAAAGTCCTTCCTGGCCGACAGCGGCGGAGCGGGGCGGCATCGCGGCGGCCTTGGTCAGGTCGTACGGTTTCGCAAGCGCGATCAGGACGGCATGGATATGCTGGTCGCGCTGTATCCCGAGGGCGTGGACAACCCGATCCCCGGCCTGTTCGGCGGTCAGCCGGGCGGAGGCGCGCGAGGGCTGGTCCGCGACACGGCGGGCAACCTGCTGCGCGATTGCGGCACCGGCGCGCTGATCACCATCAACGACACCGCCGAGATCGTCGAACTGGTGCTGGCGGGCGGTGCGGGCTTTGGCGATCCGGCGCAGCGCGATCAGGCCGCTGTCACGCGCGACCTTGCGCTTGGGCTTGTCACGCCCGAACATGTCGAAAGGCACTATCGCAATAATGGCCCCGCCACCGCGACCGGCGCGGGGCAGGACAGCGGCAAGGCCCTGGTCTGACAATCCGGCCCGCGACGGCGACTCTTCAGCCGTCACGGGCAACCTGAATGAAAGAATAAACCAACAGGAGAAGATTATGACGATTTCCAAAGCACTGACCATCTCGCGCAGGGGGCTGCTGGCCATGGCGGGGATCGGGCTGGCCACGGCCAGCCTGCCCACGCGGATGTTCGCGCAGGGCCGCAACATCCTGATCATCGCCTCGGGTCAGGACATCCCGAATTTCGACCCGCATACCGCGACCGGCTATTCGGCCAGCTTCTTCATGCGCAATGTCTATGACCCGCTGGTGCGCAGCACCGGCAACCCGCCCGAGCCGGCCCCCGGCATTGCCGAAAGCTGGCAGGTCAGCGAGGATGGCAAGACCTATACATTCACGCTGAACCCGGCGGCAAAGTTTCATACCGGCAATCCGGTGACGGTCGAGGATGTGGTTTACTCCTTTGAGCGCGCGCTTCGGCTGGCCAAGGGCAATAGCTGGATGATCCGCGATATCGTCGTTCCGGGCGGCATTGTGGCCGCAGAGGGTGGCACGGTCCGTTTTGACCTTGCGACGCCCTTCGCGGCTTTCCTGCAAGTGCTGCCATGGATCGCCATTGTCGAAAAAGCCGTGATCGAGGCCAATCTGGGCGATGATGACGGTGAAGGCTGGCTGATGACCAATACGGCGGGCTCCGGTCCCTTCACGCTTGGCCGGTTTCAGGTCGGCACGCTCTATCACCTCGTGCGCGCAGAGGATGCATGGCAGGCGGGCGGCGGCAATCTGGATGGCGTGATCTGGCAGATCACCCGCGAAACGGCGACGCAGCGGCTGATGCTGCAACGCGGCGAATGCCATATCGCCGTGGATCTGACATCCGAGGATATGGACGGGCTTGCCGATACGCCGGGCGTGGTGCGGGTGCTGGAGCCGGAATATCGTACCTTCTCGATGAAGATGAACACCGCCCATGGTCGGCTGGCGGATATCAATCTGCGCAAGGCGATTTCCTATGCCACCAATTATCAGGCGATTATCGACGCGGCGGGCTATGCCGATCTGATGCAGGGGCCGTTGCCGACCGGCATTCTGGGCTTTGATCCCGATCTTGAGGTCTACCGGACGGATTTGGACAAGGCGCGGGAATATATGGCGAAAACCTCTGATCCCGAGGGTGGGTTCACGCTGAAAATGGTCCATGTCTCGGCGCTGGAACAACAGCGACGTTGGGCGCTGATCATGCTTGACAGCCTCAAGGCGCTGAACATCACCCTTGATATCCAGTCGATGACATGGCCCGATATGGTTGCGGCCTGTCGATCGCCCGAAACCTTCCCGGATTTCTTCCCCGTCTATCAGACCGCGAATTACGGCGATCCCGACAATATCGCCTTTGCGGCCTATCATTCCTCGCGCAATGGCGGCTGGCAGAATGCGGTTTATAACAACCCCGAGATTGACGCGCTGATCGAGGCAGGCCGCGCCGAGGTGGACCCGGCCAAGCGCGTTGAAATCTACAAGACCTTCCAGAAGCTGCTGGTCGATGATGCGCCCGATATCTTTGGCGTGTTGGAAAAGCGGCGCCTTGGGCTGCGCGATCAGGTGAAGGATTTCCACTTCACCCCCGTCGCCTCGAACGCCATCGACGCCTGGCCGCTGTCGCTTGGCTAAGTCCGGCAGGGCGGGGGCCGTGGTCCCCGCCCGACCCATATGAAAGGCGCTTTCCATGCTGTATTTCATCATACGGCGGATCCTGCTGCTGATCCCCGTTGTGATCGGTCTGACGATCATCATGTTCGCCATCGCCCGGCTTCTGCCCGGCGATCCTGTCGGCCTTGCTGCCGGCCCCAATGCCACCCAGGCCGAGATCGAGGCCCTGGCCGCCGAATTCGGGCTGGATCAACCCATCTGGACGCAATATTTCAGCTATGT
>NZ_JBKEBL010000043.1:0-9309 GCF_047973135.1 Paracoccus sp. (in: a-proteobacteria) | reverse complement strand
GCCTATGTGACGGTGTTGAACCGCTATCTGGACAAGGACAGCGGCCACCGGGTGCAGATCGGCGATGCCTCGACGGTGTTCTGGGCGGATTGCACGGATGCGCGCCGCGCCCAGGAGGCCGAGGCGTTTTTCGCCGCCTTTGTCGATCCCGGCGCGGATGAGGATCTTGCCAGCGGCGAAATCCGCGCGCGGCTGGATGCGATCCGGCAGGGGCAGCACCTGTCGCAGATTGCCCCGGATCTGGCCGAGGGGGTGCTCTTCCACGTTCTGGGCCTTGCGCCGAACGCCGCGCGGCTGTCGCTGCGCTTTTACTGGCAGGACGATTTCGGCCGGCTGACGGCGCATTACCAGCGCTTCCTGTCGGATACCGCGATCACGCCGCCCCCGCAGGGTGGCTGGCCGCCCCTGTGGCGCTATCTGGTGGAACTGGCCGCGCAGGGCAAGCGCGAGAATGTGCCGCCGCTGATCGCTGGCGAATGGATGCGCGCGATCCTTGCCGGCACGCCCTATCCACTGAGCCTGATGTCAACAGTGCTGATGCGGATGCGCGCCGATGGCCAGATCAACGCGCTGCGCGTCGCCATCCTTAAATCCGTCCTGATCCGCAATTTCAAACTGGAGGTTCCCGTGGCGCTCGACCCCGCCAATACCGACCGGGGCTATGTCCTTGGCCGCCTCTTCGCCGTCTATGAAGAGGTGCAACGCGCCGCCCTTGGCGGCATCAACGCGACGATCCGCGACAAGTTCTATGGGGCCGCCTCGGCCAGCCCGCAAAAGGTGTTCCGCACACTGGATGCTGGTTCGGCCAACCATTTCGGCAAGCTGCGCAAGACCAGCCGCGGCCGCGCGGTCAATCTGGAAAAGCTGCTGGGTACGATCACCGACCTGATGGAGCCGGGCGCAGACCCGATCCCCGCCGCGCTGTCGCCCGCCGAACAGGCGCTGTTCGGCATTGGCTATTACCACCAGCGCGCCGATTTCTTCCGCAAGCCGGACAAACCCGCCAATTCCGAGGATGCCGCATGACCACGCTTTCCCGACGCCATGATTTCGTGTTGATTTTCGACGTGACGAATGGCAACCCCAACGGCGATCCCGATGCCGGCAACCTGCCGCGGCTGGACCCCGAGACCAATCACGGGCTGGTCAGCGATGTCAGCCTCAAGCGCAAGATCCGTAACTATGTCGAACTGGCGCGGACGAGTGAGGCCGGGCATCATATCTATGTGCAGGAGGGTGCGATCCTGAATGAAAAGCACCGTCAGGCCTATGTCGCGCTGCGCCCCGACGATCCGAAGGCCGCAAAGGACGGCAAGCTGAACCCCCGCGACGATGCCGAGGCGCTGGCGCTGCGCGATTTCATGTGCGCGAATTTCTTTGACGTGCGCACCTTTGGCGCGGTCATGTCCACCGGTATCAATTGCGGGCAGGTCAAGGGGCCGGTGCAGATGACCTTTGCCGCGTCGGTCGAGCCGGTCCTGCCGGTCGAGATATCCATCACCCGCATGGCCGCCACCAACGAGGCCGAACAGAAGAAACGCGCCGAAGGTGAGGATGGAGATGTCCGCACCGACAACCGCACCATGGGCCGCAAGCATATCGTGCCCTATGGGCTTTATGTCGCGCATGGCTTCATCTCGGCCAAATTCGCGGAACGGACCGGGTTTTCCGAGGCCGATCTGGACCTGCTGTTCGAGGCACTGGCGAACATGTTCGAACATGACCGATCCGCCGCGCGGGGCGAGATGACGGCGCGCAAGCTGATCGTCTTCCGCCACGCCAATGCGCTTGGCAACGCCCCGGCACATGCGCTGTTCGACCGCGTCAGCATCGGGCGCAATGTCGATGGCGAGTTCCGCGATATTGATGACCGGGGCCTTGGCAACCTGCCGCCGGCGCGCAAATTCCCGGATTATATCGTCCGGATTGATGGCGATGCCCTGCCCGAAGGGGTCGAGATCCTCGATCTGCTGTGAGCGAGGCAAAGGATCCGATCCCGATCTCGGCCCTGCAACACGCGGTCTATTGCCTGCGGCAGGCGGCGCTGATCCATCTGGAACGGGTCTGGGCCGAGAACCGCTTTACCGCCGAAGGCGACGTGCTGCATGCGGTGGTCGACAAGGGCGGCAGCCGCAAGGCGCGGGGCCTGCGCCGGGTTCTGTCGCTGCCGCTGGTCTCGGCACGACTGAACCTGACCGGCACGGCCGATCTGGTCGAGTTCCTGCCCGGACCCGACGGCGAGACCGCCTGCCCCATCGAATACAAGCGCGGCAAACCCAAGCTGCACCGCGCCGACGAGGTGCAGCTTTGCGCGCAGGCGCTGTGCCTTGAGGAAATGACCGGCCAGCCGGTGAAACAGGGGGCGCTGTTCTATGCGCAGACGAAACGCCGCGTTGCCGTGCCCTTCGATGCCGATCTGCGCGACCTGACCGAGAGCACGGTAGCGGAACTGGCCGCGATTCTGGCCAGCGGCGCCACCCCGCCGCCCACACCGCATCGTAGCCGCTGCCGGGCCTGCTCGCTGATCGATCTGTGCCGACCTGACATGGCGGGCCGCCCGGTCCGGGCGTGGCGTGACCGGATGCTGGCGAAGGCGCTGTCATGAAAAAGCTGCTGAACACGGTCTATGTCACCACTGAAGGCGCGGCGCTGAAGAAGGATGGCGAGAATCTGGTGGCCGAGGTCGAGGGCACAGAAAAGGCGCGCGTGCCCCTGCACATGCTGGCCTCGGTCGTGGCGTTCGGGCCGATCCTGATCTCGCCCGCGCTGATCGGCATTTGCGCTGAACGCGGCATTGCCATCGCCCTGCTGGACCGCATCGGCCGCTTTCAGGCCCGGATCGAGGGGCCGGTTTCGGGCAATGTCCTGCTGCGCCGCGCCCAGTATCGTCTGGCCGATGACGCGACCGAGATCGCCCGCAGCATCGTCATGGGCAAGATCGCCAACCAGCGCGCCGTGATCCGCCGCAGCCTGCGCGATTATGAAACCGGGATGACACCCGAAGCCCGCGACGCCCTGAACACCGCCGCAGACCGCATGGCGATGATCCTGCGCCGCGTGCAGCGGGCGGATGACAGCCTCGATCTGCTGCGCGGCTCCGAGGGCGAGGCGGCGTTGCAATATTTCGGGGTGTTCGATCACCTGATCCGCACGCCCGATGCCGAATTGCGCTGGACGGGCCGCTCGCGTCGGCCGCCGCTGGACGCGATGAACGCGGTCCTGTCCTTTCTCTACACGCTCTTGACCCATGATTGCCGTTCAGCCTGCGAGGCGGTGGGGCTGGACTCCGCCGTCGGCTTCCTGCACCGTGACCGCCCCGGCAGGCCCAGCCTCGCGCTGGATTTGATGGAGGAACTGCGCGCCCCCCTTGCCGACCGGCTGGCCCTGTCGCTGGTCAATCGCCGCCAGTTGCGCGCCGCAGATTTCCGGCGCATGGATGGCGGCGCGGTGCTGCTGACGGACGAGGCCCGCCGCACTGTCCTGACCGCCTGGCAAGAGCGCAAGAAACAGGAACGCCAGCACCCGTTCCTGCAAGAAAAGGCTCCGTTCGGGCTGGTCCCCTATCTGCAGGCACAGATGCTGGCGCGCCACCTGCGCGGCGATCTGGATGCCTATCCCCCCTGGTTCTGGAGCTGAAATGCTGGTCCTTGTCACCTACGATGTCAGCACGCAGGACGCGGCGGGCCGCAAGCGCCTGCGCCACGTCGCCCGCGCCTGCGAAGATTTCGGCCAGCGCGTGCAGTTCTCGGTCTTCGAGATCGAGCTGGACCCGGCGCAATGGACCCGCCTCAAGGCGCGGCTGGAGGGGATCATCCTTTCCGATCGCGACAGCCTGAGGTACTATTACCTTGGCGCAAACTGGACCCGCCGGGTTGAACATGTCGGTGCCAAACCCGCCACCGACCTGAACGGCCCCCTGATCATCTGAACCACGCCGCACAACCTGCGAACCCCAAGCGTGCCGCATGTCCCAAAGAGGTTCGCAGCGCGCCAGTTGTTTGAAATCGCCGGATTTATGCAAAATCCCCCGCAAGGAATGATCGCTTTTGCGCATGTCCCCGAGAGGTTCGCACCAAGACATGTGTTTCCCGCCCAGAAACAATGCCCTAAAAGAAGCCAGTCGCCCCCCTCGCGGGGGCGTGGATCGAAACGTACTTGCTTGCGTCAAAGTTAAGTTGTGCCATGTCGCCCCCCTCGCGGGGGCGTGGATCGAAACACCGCCCCGGCGGCTCTTTCCAGCACTTCGGAAGGCGCCCCCCTCGCGGGGGCGTGGATAGAAACAGCTGGGCCTTGAGCGCCGCCGGATCGCCAGCCGAGTCGCCCCCCTCGCGGGGGCGTGGAACGAAACCGCCACCGAGAGTATCCGTCTTGATCAAGCAGTTTTTGGGACCCAGTTTCGATTTGCTTTGACGAGTGCGTTTGCTGTTTCGATGAGCTTTCGCATGATTGCAACGATAGCGACTTTTGCGGGTTTTCCAGCAGCGCGCAGAGCCTCGTATTTTGCCTTGAGGTCTGGATTATACCGCATCGCAACAAGCGCCGGCATGTAAAGAGCGTCGCGCAAGGGTTTGCGCCCGCCGCTGATGAAGGACCTCCCCTTCCACTGCCCTGAATCGCGATTATAGGGCACCACACCGGCAAGGCTGCCAACCTGGCGGCGGTCCAGCGTTCCGATCTCTGGCAGGTAGGTCAGGATTGCGGCGCTGGCGACGCTGCCCAGCCCCGGGATCGACTGGACGATCTCGCGGCGGCGCGCGGTGGTTTCGTCGGCTTTGATCAGGGTATCGATTTCCCGGTCAAGCTCGGCGATCTGCTTTTCCACCAAAGCCATCCGCGCGTTCATCTGGCGCTTCAGGAGTGCGTTCGTCTGGACATCTGCGCGGCCCTTCAGCCGTGTGCGTTCCTTGATCAGAGCCGTTCGTGCCACCTGCAGGTCTTTGAGAATACGCGTTGTTTTTGCAACCGGGGTGTCTGGTTCCAGATCGAGGGCGATCCCCATGCGCGCCAGGAGGACTATCCTGAATTTTGTGCGCTGACGTGGTAACTGCTCACAGAGGAGACCCACGTATGAGCATCGATAAAGACCTGCTGGACCGTCTGATGGAGGGCCGTTCCCCCGGTGATCTATTTGGCAAGAGTGGCATACTGGCGGAACTGACCAAGGCGCTGGCGGAACGGGCGCTGAGCACGGAGATGGACATCCATCTCGGTGGCGAGCGCACCGGGGAAGCCCCTGAGGGGCATCATCATCCGGCCAATCGGCGCAATGGCAGCAGTCAGAAGACCGTGACCACCGACAGCGGCAAGGTTGTCCTTGACATCCCCCGCGACCGGAACGGCACCTTCGATCCGCTGCTGATCGCCAAATATCAGCGCCGCTTTCCCGAGTTCGACCGCAAGATCGTCAGCATGTATGCCCGGGGGATGACGACCCGTGAGATCCAGGGTCATATCGAGGAAATCTATGGCGTCGAAGCCTCGCCCAGCCTGATTTCCGCGATCACCGACGCGGTGATGGAGGAGGTCACCGCCTGGCAGAACCGCCCTCTGGAACCCTGCTATCCGATCGTCTTCATGGACGCGATCCGGGTCAATATCCGCAGCGACGGGGCGGTCTCGAACAAGGCGGTCTTCGTGGCCCTCGCGGTGCTTCCGGACGGCACGCGGGACGTTCTGGGGCTGTGGTTCCAGGCCAATGAGGGCGCCAAGTTCTGGGCGAAAGTTCTCAGCGACCTGCGCAACCGGGGCGTCCAGGACATCCTGATCGCCGTCGTGGACGGGCTGAAGGGCTTTCCACAGGCCATCGAGGCAGCGTTCCCAAAGACCCGGATCCAGACCTGCATCGTCCATCTCCTGCGCCATTCCATGAGCTTTGCCAGCTACAAGGACCGCAAGGCCGTCACCGCCGCCCTCAAGGCGATCTACACGGCCGTAGACGTCGAAGCGGCAGAACTGGCTCTAGCTGAGTTCGAGGACAGCGATCTGGCCAGGCGGTATCCGGCGATCGCGCCGAGCTGGCGCCGGGCCTGGAACGAGGTCATCCCGTTCCTCGACTACCCGCCCGAGGTCCGAAGGCTGATTTACACCACCAATTCCATTGAGGCCTTGAACTCGAAAATCCGCCGAGCCGTCCGCACGCGCGGCCACTTCCCAAGCGACGACGCTGCGGCGAAATTGATCTATCTGGCGCTCAATGCTACATCGACCGAGTGGAAGCGCTCGGTGCGCGAATGGCACGCTGTCAGATCGCAACTCGCCATCATGTTCGAAGACCGCTTCCCAATGGCGTAAAAAACGCGTCACGCACAAAATTCCGTACAGTCTCACGGGTGACGCCGGTTCCCGAACTGATCCGCAAGACCAGCCGAAAAGCGCCGCCGAAAGCCCGGCCGCACGCCATCAGGAAGCCAAAGGACATAAAGTTCAGGAACCCTGGCGACGTCGTCCAGATCGACACGCTGACCCTTGATCTGCCTCCCGGCCAGACCGTCAAGCACTTCGACGCTTATGATGTGTTCGCCAAATGGACCGTCGCCAGGCCCTATGCCCGGGCTACCGCCGAAAACGCCGCCAACTTCCTCGAAAAGGTCGTTGCCGGGATGCCCTGGCCTATCAAAGCCATCCAGATTGATGGCGGCTCCGAGTTCATGGCCGAGTTCGAGAAAGCCTGCCAGGACAAGAACCTGCCGCTCTATGTCCTGCCGCCAAGATCGCCAAAGCTCAACGGAGCGGTCGAGCGATGCAATGGCGCATGGCGATACGAGTTCTATGCCGCAACCGAACTCCCCCGACAGATCGACAAAATCGCCGAGTACGTCGATGCATTCCAGCATCTCTACAATCACCACCGCCCGCACGGAGCTCTCGACGGCCTGACGCCGGCAGAGTATCTCAATATCTGCCGAGACAGGATCACCGCTCCGTCTCATATGTCTTGAGCGCGGACAGCAACTTGTCTTTCGATGGGCGGGTCGGTAGACTGCGGCATGGCAGCGATTCAACTCAAATTCAGCTTGGTAGATGTTTTCACGCGCGAACGCTTTTCCGGTAACCAAGTTGCCGTGATTCACGATGCGCGTGCGCTCGATTCGGCGCAGATGCAGAACGTAGCTCGGGAGTTCGGCTTCTCGGAAACCACGTTCATTCTGCCGCCGGGCAACGATCACTACCACGCCCGCGTCCGCATCTTCACACCCCACGAGGAAGTGCCCTTTGCCGGGCATCCCAACATAGGCACCGTGTTCGTGATGGGAGGACAGAAGACAGCTGCCAGCGGCGCATTGCCCGATCTTGCCATCTTCGACGAGAAGGGCGATGACGTCCGTGTCCAGCCAATCCGCGAAGAAGGCCAAGTGGTCGGAGCAGAAATTGAAGCACCGCAGTCGCTCCGGACGATGGGGGCAGTGCCTGCCGAACGAATGGCGCGGTGCCTCGGGCTTGATGAGGATTGCCTGGTGCTCGACCGTATCGCGCCCTGCGTCGCGTCGGTCGGGCTGCCTTTCGCCTTCGTCGAGCTGCGCGACCTTGACGCGCTTGCATCTCTCGCGCCCGATGCGCCGTCGTTCCGGGAGGCGGCTGAGCACGGCCCGCGCACGGTCGATGGCTTCGCGATCTGCGCGTTCGTCGTGGTGAGCGAGGGGGGCGGACGGTTCGAGGTTCGGTCGCGCGTGGTCTGCCCTCTGGGGCACCCGCCCGAAGACGCGGCCACGGGAAGCGCTTCGGGCGCGCTCGCAGCGCTTCTGGCTGACGCTTCTGGCCAAGGCGAAGCGGACGTCGCGATCACTCAGGGGGTGGAGATGGGACGGCGTAGCGAGATTGACGTGTCCGTCCCGGCAAACGGTGGGCCGGCTCGCATCCGGGGGTACTGCACCCACGTCGCAACGGGAGCCATGACCATCTGATAAGGCAAGCGGCAATGCCAGCGCTTTTCCGCGCTGCGGCAAACGACGGCACATAGGCTATTTTCGGCGGCAATCGGCGGTGAATGGCGGAGGGACAGGGATTCGAACCCTGGGTACGTTTGCACGCACAACGGTTTTCGAGACCGCCCCGTTCAACCACTCCGGCATCCCTCCACGGTGCACGCCTACTTAGAGAAAGGAGCGCGTCGATGCAAGCCATTGTCCGGGTTCAGGGCATACGAGACACGGGGTTTCCCGCGCTCGTTTCGGCTAGATACCCGGCCGGAGCTGGTCCGGTCGAAGGTCGTGTTCCTGGCTGGCTGCCGGAGGAGGTCCGGCGCAGTGAAACGACCGGGACGCAGCGGTGATGATCGGGGGCGAGGAGGCGGGTGAGTCAGCGCGGCAGCGCCGCGCGCCCGAGCTATGGTGGAATTGGTGGATGAGCGCCGGGGCGGCGCGTATTGCACCGCGCCGGGTTTTCCGGAGGCTCCAGGCCTTGAGAGGATGGAGCGAAGAGCAGGCGGACGAGATACTCACCGGAGGTGCGGGCGCGGGCCGTGCGGATGGTGTTGGAGCCATGAAGCCCAGTTCGTTCAGCAGAGTCGAGCCGGTGCGTCGGAGATCGTGAACCGTAAAGGACTCCAGCGGCATTCCTTCCTTCTTGGCCCGCACCACCACCGCCGTCGTGACCCGATTAAACGTGGCCCGCGACATCGGCGCGTCAGCGTCGTAGCGCGACGGCAGGACGTATTTCGAGTTACCGGCGCAGGTCTTGAGGGCGACGAAGATGTCGAGCATTTGCTGCGATAGACAGACGTTGTGCGCCTTCGAGCGCTTCATTCGCTCCTTGGGGATCGACCGGACGGCGTTCTCGAAATCGACCTCGTCCCAGACTGCATCCTGCAATTCGCTCTTTCGCACCATCGAGAGCAGGATCAGCTTTATCCCGAGACGGATCGTCGGCAACGTCGGGACATGCTCAAGCTGTCCGAGCATGATGCGGATCTCCGCGGGAGATAGCGACCTGTCCTTCGGCACGAAGGTCGCGATCGACTGTTCCCCGTCAGCACCTATGGCACAGAATTGAGGATATGAATTGAGGAGTGTTCGGTTGTCGTCACAGACGAAGGAACGGACATGAATTCGAAGGTGACTGGCGGCAAACGCTTCGTCGAACATGTGGTCAAAGATATCCGCCGTGCGACCCGGCGGCATTTTTCAGCCGAGGACAAGATCAGGATCGTGCTGGATGGCCTGCGTGGCGATGACAGTATTGCCGAGCTGTGCCGCCGTGAAGGCATTGCCCAGAGCGTGTATTGCAGTTGGTCCAAGGAGTTCATGGAAGCCGGTAAGCGCCGCCTGGCCGGCGACACCGCCCGTGCTGCCACAACCGGCGAAGTCCAGGATC
>NZ_JBKEBL010000276.1:0-13917 GCF_047973135.1 Paracoccus sp. (in: a-proteobacteria) | reverse complement strand
TGCAGGATCAGCATGCGGACGACCCGGCCAATATCGACGCCCTTGCCCGCATGCGGCGCCATGACCAGCGCGTACAGCGCCAGATGCCAACTGTGTTCGGCACTGTTTTCCCGGCGCGAGCCATCGCAAAGCGGGCTGGCCCGGCACACCGATTTCAGCCGGTCGGCCTCGGCCAGAAAGGCCAGCCGCGCGCCCATGTCACCGTCAACCGCCCGCCCGTCCATCAGCGCCGAGGCGGCGGTCATCGCTTCGGGCCATTCGTCCCACAGCCGCGCGGCACGCCCGCCATCCATGTTGTCGCGCACGATCCGCACATGTTCGGGCAAAGGCTTCGGCGCCAGCAGCACCTGAAACAGCGGCTGGACATGATCCATCCGCTTGGCCATTGCGGCGTCCGGCGTCTGCGCCGCCTCGAATTCCTGCCACAGGGCAAGCGCCCGGTCCTCGGGCAGGATCCCGAACAGGCGGCGGGCGGCAGTATCCTCGGCGGCCTGAACGGCTGCGGCATCATGGGTCAGGTGAATCGGATGATCACCCACGTCGATTTCCACCAGATCATGCAGCAGCAACATCGCGATGGCCCGGTCCGACGCCCCGAACACCGCCCCGAACAGCGCCACATGCCAGCTATGTTCAGCGCTGTTTTCGGGCCGCGACAGATCCATCAGCACATTCGCGCGATCCACCGATTTCAGCCGGTCAGCTTCGGCCAGAAACGCAAAGCGCGCCGCCAGCCGCGCATCGGACATCAGCGGGTCGTCTCGGTCAACCGCCGCCGCACATAGGCCTGCACGGTCGAGATCATCGGCTTCATATGCACTTCGTCATCGCGGAAAAAGTGATCCGCGCCCTCGATTTCCTCGTGGGTGATGGTAATCCCCTTCTGCTCGCGCAGTTTCGAGACCAGCACATGCGTGTCCTTGGGCGGAGCCACCCGATCCGCCGTGCCGTTGATGATCAGCCCCGAATTCGGGCAAGGGGCGAGAAAACTGAAATCATACTGGTTGGCGGGCGGAGACACGCTGATAAAGCCGGTGATCTCGGGACGGCGCATCAGCAATTGCATGCCGATCCACGCGCCGAAACTGAACCCCGCCACCCAGCAATGCTTGGAGTTGGGGTTCATCGCCTGCAAATAATCCAGCGCAGCGGCGGCGTCCGACAATTCGCCGATGCCCTGATCGAACTCGCCCTGACTGCGGCCCACCCCGCGGAAATTGAACCGCATCACCGTGAAGCCCATGTTATGAAAGGCGTAATGCAGGTTATAGACGACGCGGTTGTTCATCGTCCCGCCGAACTGCGGGTGCGGATGCAGAACGATGGCGATGGGGGCGTCGGTTTTGCCGGGTTGCGGATGGTAACGGCCTTCAAGGCGGCCTTCGGGGCCGGGAAAAATCAGCTCTGGCATCGTCGTCCTTCAGCGGCATTTAGGTTTCTTGACGCGCACGGGCGCGGCTTCTAGACCAACTATCTGGGAAGCTGGCGGACCCTGCGCAAGAAACAGGCTGAGGCGGCATAACGCAGCCATGCGCCGCCCGTCAATGCTGCGCCAGCAAAACAAGGGAGGAAAGGCGATGAAACTGTCCACCAAGGGGCGCTATGCGGTCATCGCCCTGACCGATCTGGCCATCGCCACGGGGGATGAGATGACCTCGCTGGCCGAAATCTCGCGTCGTCAGGATATTTCCCTGCCTTATCTGGAACAACTTTTCGTCCGCCTGCGCCGGGCCGGGCTTGTCACCTCGGTGCGCGGTCCGGGCGGAGGCTATCGCCTCGCCCGGACACCCGAAACGATTCGCATCGCCGAGGTGCTGGAGGCCGTGGACGAAACCGTCAGCGCGCTGCATGTCGGCGCGGGCGCGTCAGGCGGTGTCTCGGGTTCGCGCGCGCAGACCCTGTCCAACCGGCTGTGGGAAAGCCTGTCGGCCCATGTCTATGTGTTTCTGCATAACCACACTCTGGCCGACGTTGCCCGCAACCAATTGCTGCCCTGCCCGGCACTGCCCAAGATTTTGAATGTGGTGGATGAATAGGCGGCAAACCGTCCTGCCCTGCCACTGCGGCAAATATTGAACGCTTAGCAAAAACGGGCCGATAGATCTATGATTTGATATATTCCATGAGCCCCCGGAAAACGGGCGGTTCACATTATTGGTTACATTGTATTCAGGGAGGAAACAGAATGCATTACCACAGATTGCTGATGGCGGGTGTCGCGACATTCGTTTCTCTTCATGCCGGAATGGCCAACGCCCAGAACCGCGCAAGCTTTTCCGAATCTCCGGCGGACGCCTGGTTCGACTTTGCTCCGGTCGCTCCGGCAGTTGGTTGCAATCAGCTTGCGTCGCTGAATATGAAAGACGTTATTTTCATCAAAACCACGCGGGTCGAGAGCGACGATTTGCCGCCCTTCTGCCGTGTGCAGGGCATAATCCGGCCCGAAATTCAGTTCGAGATTGCGCTGCCTGACAACTGGAATCGTCGCCTTTACATGTTCGGAAACGGCGGATATGCGGGCCGTGATCTTTCGGGCTCTGGCCGCCTTGCCTACAGGGACAACGCGCTCAGGCATGGTTTCATGTCGGTTCAGCAGAACACAGGCCATGACGACCGGACGGCACCGCTTGGCGAATTTGCCGACAATGATCTGGAAAGACTTGTTGATTACACCCACCGGGCTGTTCACGTCACTGTCGAGACTGCCAAAGAGCTTGCCGAAGTCTATTATTCTGACCGGCCATCCTATTCATATTGGGATGGTTGCTCGACTGGTGGGCGTCAGGGTCTGATGTCGGCGCAACGGTATCCGGGTGACTTCGACGGTATCGTTGCAGGCGCGCCGGTGCTTGATTTCAGCAATACGCAGATATGGGGTGTATACAATGCGCAGCAATTGGAAAAGGCTCCCATTTCCGCGGCCCAGTTACCGGCCCTGTCCAAGGCCGTAATGACGAAATGTGACGCGATCGACGGATTGGAGGATGGCCTGATCACCGATCCCCGGAACTGCGCATTCGAACCCGGCACCGACTTGCAGCAATGCGACGGCGAGGCGGGCGATTCTTGCTTCACTGCGGGTCAGATCGCGGCGCTGCAAGGGATCGCGAAAGGCGTGACCGTCGATGGCAAACAAGTGTTCCCTGCCGTTCCCTGGGGGGTTGAAGGCCTCGACCCTTCCGGAGAAAGCGGGTGGAACGCCTGGATCGTTTCGGAAAATGGTCCAAGCCGCCAACTTGCTTATGGCGAGTCCTTTCTTCAGAACATGGCTTTGTTGCCCATGCGCGGTACCGACATCGACTGGCGAACATTCGACATCGAAAAACGCTATACCGAGATCGGCATGATCCGCGACCTCGTTGATGCCAACGACCCTGACCTGTCAGGGTTCGCAAGACATGGCGGGCGCATGATCACCTATTTCGGCTGGGCGGATCCCGCTTTGAACCCGCTTATGGGGGTGAACTACTATGAAAGCGTGCGCCAGCAGATGGGTGCCGATCAGACCGCCGATTTTTATCGGCTTTTCATGGTGCCAGGCATGTTTCATTGCCGTGGCGGTTATGGACCCGACAGATTTGACGCCATGCTTCCCCTTATGAAATGGGTGGAAATGGGCCAGGCCCCGGAACAGATCGTTGCCGGCCAGTACGAGGAAACGAATCTCGTCCGCACCCGACCGTTGTGCCCCTATCCCAAGGTCGCTGTGTACGCCGGAACCGGCGACACAACCGTGGCAAAGAACTTTTCGTGCAGATTGCCATAGGCCTGACCGAATTTGGCAAGTCGCTTCGATATAGCCAGACGCGTCTCAAGTGATCATGCTGTCTGGCTATATCCTGTTGATTTAACGACGATGCCGCGCAGGTTTTGTGATCGGGAACCGGTTCCGTCTGCCATACAAGATCAGCCGCCCCTAGCCCAACGGGCCGGGGCGGCGTTCCTCGGACAGCATCACATTCGCCTCGACCTGCCCAACGCCCGGCAGGGTCATGATGCGGCGGCGCAGGATACGTTCGAAATCAGAGATGTCGCGGGCAGTGATTCGCAGGCGATAATCGAACTGGCCCAGAACGTGCTGAACCGTCTGCACCTCGGGAATGGCCGTCACGGCGCGTTCGAAATCTTCCAGCGATGTCCGGCCCTTGGCTGCCAAACGCACGCCCAGAAACACGGTCACGCCGAACCCCAGCGCGGCGCTGTCCACCACCACGCGGCGGCCCGCCAGCACGCCCGCATCGGTCAGTTTGCGAATCCGCCGCCATGCCGCCGGTTGCCCGATACCCACCGCACGCCCGACCTCGGCCGCGCTGCGCGTCGCGTCCCCCGCCAGCAGGCGCAGAACCGCCAGATCGGTCGCGTCCAGCCCGCTCATAACGCCAGTTCCGCGCTGTCCTTGATGGTCGAGACCAGCATCAGCGCATCGCTGTCCGCCACATGCGGCAGGTTCAGGATCCGGTCGCGGTAAATTTGCTGCCAATGGGCTATGTCGCGCGCGATCACCGACAGGCGCAGATCGACACTGCCCAGAAATGTCTGAATTTCAATGACCTCTGGAACATCCCTTGCGGAGGCGATGAACTCGTCGAAAGCGCGGGGACTGGTCTTGTCCAGGGTGAAGCGCAGGCTGACCTCGACCTCCCATCCCAGGGCGCGCCAGTCGATCCGGGCCTGAACCGCCGCGATCACCCCGGCCTCTCGCAGCCGTTCAAGCCTCCGCCACAGGCTTGCCGCCGTCACCCCGGCGCGTTCCGCCAGAACCGCATTCGGCGCATCGGGATCGGCCAGAAGCTGACGCAGAATGCGCCGATCGGTGGTGTCGGGCATGAATTTCATTCTGAATGCATCCTGCGGGCATGATCTTTTCACCCATCTTGCAAATTTCGCGAAAATTGAACATCCCCCACGCGCAACAGGGGTTAGAAACCCCGCCATCAGTCGAGGAAAGGACTCAACATGCGCGTTTATTATGACCGCGATTGCGATGTGAACCTGATCAAGGACAAGAAGGTCGCCATTCTGGGCTATGGCAGCCAGGGCCATGCCCATGCGCTGAACCTGCGCGATTCGGGTGCCAGGAACGTCGTCATCGCGCTGCGCGAGGGCAGCCCCTCGGCCAAAAAGGCCGAAGCGGAAGGGCTGAAGGTGATGGGCATTGCCGAAGCCGCCGCGTGGTGCGACCTGATCATGTTCACCATGCCGGACGAATTGCAGGCGGAAACCTACAGGAAATACGTCCACGACAACCTGCGCGAGGGCGCGGCGATCGCATTCGCCCACGGCCTGAACGTGCATTTCGGCCTGATCGAGCCGAAAGCCGGCGTCGATGTCATCATGATGGCCCCCAAAGGCCCCGGCCACACGGTGCGCGGCGAATATGTCAAGGGCGGCGGCGTGCCCTGCCTTGTGGCCGTGCATAACGACGCCTCGGGCAAGGCGATGGATCTGGGCCTGTCCTATTGCAGCGCCATCGGCGGCGGGCGTTCGGGCATCATCGAGACGAATTTCCGCGAAGAATGCGAAACCGACCTGTTCGGCGAGCAGGCGGTGCTGTGCGGCGGTCTGGTCGAACTGATCCGCATGGGTTTCGAGACGCTGGTCGAGGCCGGGTACGAGCCCGAAATGGCCTATTTCGAGTGTCTGCACGAGGTCAAGCTGATCGTCGATCTGATCTATGAGGGCGGCATCGCCAACATGAACTATTCGATCAGCAACACCGCCGAATATGGCGAATATGTCAGCGGCCCGCGCATCCTGCCCTATGACGAGACCAAGGCCCGCATGAAGGCCGTGCTGCGCGACATCCAGACCGGCAAGTTCGTGCGCGATTTCATGCAGGAAAACGCCGTTGGTCAGCCGTTCTTCAAGGCGACCCGCCGCATCAATGACGAACACCAGATCGAGCAGGTGGGTGCCAAGCTGCGCGAGATGATGCCCTGGATTTCCAAGGGCAAGATGGTTGACAAGGCCCGGAACTGATCGGGCAGAAGGGGGGCTTTGGCCCCCTTTCTTCTTTTCACGGCACGCGGCAAGACGGATCATCATGTTCGACATCCTGACCATCACCGGCGTGATATTCGTTCTGATCGGTACGGGATATGTGTCGATCCGCCTCGGGGCCTTTTCTTCCGCCGAAATGGCCACGCTTGGAAAGTTCGTGGTGAATCTTGCGCTGCCTGCACTGATTTTTCACGCCGTCTCGTCCCGATCCCTGGGCGAAATCGCCAATCCCGGTTATCTGGGCGCGTATCTGGCCGGATCGCTGGCGGTCTTTGCCATAGGTTATCTATGGTCGCGGCGGGCGGCGGGCGAGACTGCCGGGGCGGCCACCTTTCGCGCGATGGGCATGTCCTGTTCGAACAGCGGTTTTGTCGGCTATCCGGTGCTGCTGATGGCCCTGCCCGAGGTGGCGGCGACCGCCCTTGCCATGGGCATGATCGTCGAGAATCTGGTGATGATCCCGCTGATCCTGGCCCTTGCCGAACGCGCCCGCAGCAACGAGGCCGCGCCCCGGAGGCTGGCAATCCAGATCGCGCGGAGGCTGACGCGCAACCCGGTGGTGATTTCGCTGGCGCTTGGCATTCTGGTGTCGGTTTCCGGCGTGACCCTGCCTACCGTAATCGCCCGCCCCGTCGAGATCCTCGCCTCGGCCAGCGCCGCCGTCTCGCTGGCGGTGATCGGCGGCACGCTGGCCGCCCTGCCGCTGCGCAGCCTGAACCCGCAGGTGATGGTCGTGGTTGCCGGAAAGCTGTTGTTGCATCCGCTGCTGGTCGCGCTTGGGCTTGTCCTCATGTCGGCCCTTGGCTGGGGCGTCGGGGATCCGCAACTGGCTGCGGCAGCAGTCATCATGGCCTCGGTGCCGGTGATGGCGATCTATCCGATCCTTGCGCAAGGTGTGGGCGAGGAACGGAATGCCGCGCTGGCGATGCTGGTGATGACGGCACTGTCCTTTTTCACCATCAGCGCCACTCTGGCGATCACCTTGCCCTGACGGTTGCGACCCGAGACCCGAGACGCGCGACAAAATGCTTGCTTCAGGAACGGGCTGCGGCTAGCTGTCGCAACAGGAATTCGGGAGAATCTGGCCCAACCGCCGGTGCCGAAGGAGCAGCCGCCCCGGCGAACTCTCAGGCAAAAGGACCGTTTTCCACAATGAACTCTGGAGAGTGGCCTGACCGGCCCGCCGAAGGGATAACGATCTCAGGCGCCCGCAAGGGCGGGGACAGAGGGGGCATCGTCGCGCGGGCATCAGTGCCCGTCCAACCGATGCCGGTCTGCCGGCAAGACAGCGAAGGAGGCCAGATGGCCGAGAAACTGCGCCGGACCGGGCTTTACGATCTGCATGTGGCGCGCGGGGCGCGCATGGTTCCCTTTGCGGGCTGGGAAATGCCCGTGCAATATCCCATGGGCGTCATGGCCGAGCATCTGCACACGCGCGCCCGTGCCGGGCTGTTCGATGTCAGCCATATGGGGCAGGTGCTGGTGGTGCCAAGCGATGGCCGCCTTGAAACGGCGGGCGCGGCGCTGGAACGGCTGATCCCGGCCAGCGTGCTGGGGCTGGAACAGGGGCGGCAGCGCTATGGCCTGTTCACCGGCGATCAGGGCGGCATTCTGGACGATCTGATGTTTGCCAATCGCGGCGATCATTACCTGCTGGTCGTGAACGCCGCCTGCGCCGATCAGGATATCGCGCTGCTGCGGACGCTGGCGGATGTCGGGATTCGCCCTGTCACGGATCGCGGGCTGCTGGCCCTGCAAGGGCCGCAGGCGGCGGATGTTCTGGCGCGGCTGGTGCCAGAGGTGGCTGCGATGCGCTTTATGGACAGCCGGATCATCGGCTGGGACGGGGCGGAATTGTGGATCTCGCGTTCGGGCTATACCGGCGAGGACGGGTTCGAGATTTCGGTGCCCGAGGCGCGGCTGGTCAGGTTTGCCGAGGCGCTGCTGCGGTTCGACGAGGTCGCGCCCATCGGCCTTGGTGCCCGCGACAGCCTTCGGCTGGAGGCCGGGATGCCGCTTTACGGGCATGACATGGATCAGGACGTCAGCCCGGCGCAGGCGGCGCTGGCCTGGTCGATCCCCAAGGTCCGGCGCAAGGGCGGCGCGCGCGAGGGCGGGTTCCCCGGGGCCGATGCGATTCTGGCGGAACTGGCGGGCGGCCCCGTCGTCACGCGCCGGGGGCTGCGCCCCGAAGGCCGCGCGCCGATCCGCGAGGGGGTTGCGATCTTTGCTTCGGACAGCGGCGGCGAACCGGTCGGCACGGTCAGTTCGGGGGGCTTCGGCCCCTCGGTCGGCGGGCCGGTCGCGATGGCGCGGATCCCGGCGGATATTCCCGATGGTGCAACGCTTTACGCCGAACTGCGCGGCAAGCGCCTGCCGGTGCGCGTCACCCCCCTGCCCTTCATCACCCCAAGTTACAAACGCTGAGGAACATCATGCTGAAATATACCGAAGACCATGAATGGCTGCGTGCCGAGGGTGACGAGATCATCGTGGGCATCACCGCCCATGCCAGCGAACAGCTTGGCGATGTGGTGTTTATCGAGCTGCCCGAAGAGGGGCGCGAGGTCGAGGCGGGCGAGGAAATCGTGGTGATCGAATCGGTCAAGGCGGCATCCGATATCGTGGCCCCGGTCGCGGGCGTGATCACGGCGGTGAATGCCGATCTGCCCGACAATCCGGGCGCGGTGAATGACGACCCGATGGCGGCGTGGTTCTTTCGCATCAGGCCGACCGGGGCGGGCGCGCTGGACGGGTTCATGGACGAGGCCGCCTATGCCGCGCTGATCGGCTGATTGCCGGGCCGTTGGCCCGGCGGCAGAAGGCGGGGGGCCAGCCCCCCGCACCCCCCGGTCAGGGGGTGTTCCACCCCCTGACAACCCCCAGGACATTTGGACAGCACAGATATCATGACCCGCTGGAACCCGACCGACTATAACCCCGACGATTTCGCCAACCGCCGCCATATCGGCCCCTCGCCCGCCGAGATGGCCGAGATGTTGCAGGCGGTCGGTGCGGACAGCCTTGAGGCGCTGATCGATCAGACCGTGCCGCAGGCGATCCGTCAGGCTGCGCCGCTGGACTGGCCGGCCTTGTCCGAAGCCGCGCTGCTGGCCCGGATGGAGGAGGTCGCGAAGAAGAACAAGGTTATGACCAGCCTGATCGGGCAGGGCTAGTACGGCACCGTAACCCCGCCCGCGATCCAGCGGAATATCCTTGAAAACCCCGCCTGGTACACGGCCTATACCCCCTATCAGCCGGAAATCGCGCAGGGGCGGCTGGAGGCGCTGTTGAACTATCAGACCATGGTGGCCGATCTGACCGGCTTGCCCATCGCCAATGCCTCGCTGCTGGACGAGGCGACGGCGGCGGCCGAGGCGATGGCCATGGCCAGGCGGCAGGCGAAATCGAAGGCGGATGCCTTCTTTGTGGCGCATGACCTGCACCCGCAGACCATCGCGGTGATCGAGACCCGCGCCGCCCCCTTGGGCATTCGCGTCGTCAAGGGGCCCGTGGACGATCTGCGGCCCGATGAGGTGTTCGGGGCGATCTTTCAGTATCCCGGCACTTATGGCCATATCCGCGACCTGACGCCGGAAATCGAGGCGCTGCACGGCGCAAAGGCGCTGGCCATCGTCGCCACCGACCTGCTGGCGCTGTGCCTGCTGAAATCGCCGGGCGGGATGGGCGCGGATATTGCGGTCGGGTCAGCGCAGCGTTTCGGGGTGCCGATGGGCTATGGCGGGCCGCATGCCGCCTTCATGGCCTGCCGGGACGATCTGAAGCGCGCCATGCCGGGCCGCATCGTCGGCGTCAGTGTCGATAGCAGCGGCAACAAGGCCTATCGGCTGGCCTTGCAGACACGCGAACAGCATATCCGCCGCGAGAAAGCCACCTCGAATGTCTGCACGGCGCAGGCGCTGCTGGCGGTCATGGCGTCGTTCTATGCGGTGTTCCATGGCCCCGAAGGGTTGCGGGCCATTGCGCAGCGGGTGCATCTGAACGCGGTGACGCTGGCCGGTTCGCTGCGCATGGCGGGGGCCGAGGTCGCGCCCGATGCCTTTTTCGACACGATTACCGTCAAGGTCGGCGTCGGGCAGGCGGGTATTCTGGCCGCCGCCGAACAGCGCGGCATCAACCTGCGCAAGGTTGGGCGTGACCGCGTGGGAATCAGCCTCGACGAGACGACCGATGCGGGCGTGATCGCCCGGCTGCTGGACGCGTTCGGCATAGACGAGGCGGCGGAACCGGCGACCGCCCCCGCCATCCCCGACGCCCTGCTGCGGGACAGCGATTACCTGACCCATCCGGTCTTTCACATGAACCGGGCGGAATCCGAGATGATGCGTTACATGCGCCGTCTCAGCGACCGCGATCTGGCGCTGGACCGGGCGATGATCCCGCTGGGTTCCTGCACCATGAAGTTGAATGCGGCGGCCGAGATGATGCCGATCACCTGGCCCGAATTCGGCGCGCTGCATCCCTTTGCCCCGCGCCATCAGGCGGCGGGTTATACCGAGGCGATTGCCGATCTGGACGCCAAGTTGTGCCAGATCACCGGCTATGACGCGTTCTCGATGCAGCCCAACAGCGGCGCGCAGGGGGAATATGCCGGGCTTCTGACCATTGCCGCCTATCACCGCGCCAATGGCGACACGCAGCGCGATGTCTGCCTTGTCCCGGCCAGCGCGCATGGTACCAACCCGGCCAGCGCGCAAATGGCGGGCATGAAGGTCGTGGTGGTGAAATCGGCGCCGAATGGCGATATCGACCTTGAGGATTTCGCCGACAAGGCGGAGGCGGCCGGCGACAGGCTGGCCGCCGTGATGATCACTTATCCCAGCACGCATGGCGTTTTCGAGGACACCGTGCGCGAGGTCTGCAAGATCGCCCATGACCATGGCGGGCAGGTCTATATCGACGGGGCGAACATGAACGCGCTGGTCGGGCTGGTGAAACCCGGCGAGATCGGCGGCGATGTCAGCCACCTGAACCTGCACAAGACCTTTGCCATCCCGCATGGCGGCGGAGGTCCGGGCATGGGGCCGATCGGCGTCAAGGCACATCTGGCCCCGCATCTGCCGGGCGACCCTCAGGCAGGCGAGGGGGCAGTCTCGGCCGCGCCCTTTGGAAGCGCCTCTATCCTGCTGATTTCATGGTCTTATATCCTGATGATGGGCGGTGCGGGGCTGACGCAGGCGACGCGGGTGGCGATCCTGAATGCGAACTATATCGCCTCGCGGCTGGCTGCGGCCTATCCGATCCTGTTCATGGGCAACCGCGGCCGCGTGGCGCATGAATGCATTCTGGACACGCGGCCCTTCGCCGAACATGGCGTAACTGTGGACGACATCGCCAAACGACTGATTGACAACGGTTTTCATGCTCCGACGATGAGTTGGCCAGTGGCCGGAACGCTGATGGTCGAACCCACCGAGTCCGAAACCAAGGCCGAGATCGACCGCTTTGTCTTGGCGCTGCTGGCGATCCGGGACGAGATTACCGACATTGCCGAGGGCCGGATCACCGCCGCCGAAAGCCCGCTGCGCCGCGCCCCGCACACGGTCGAGGATCTGGTGGCCGAATGGGACCGCCCCTATAGCCGTGAACAGGGCTGCTTTCCTCCGGGCGCTTTCCGGGTGGACAAGTACTGGCCCCCGGTGGGCCGGGTGGACAACGCCTATGGCGACCGTCATCTGGTCTGCACCTGCCCGCCGCTGGACAGCTATTCCGCGACGGCAGAGTAACCTCTGGCCCCGCAGCCCCCTGATCCTGAAACGGCTACAAGGGCGGCTGTCGGCGGCTGAGGTCAGCGCCCTGATGGTACCGGCAGATCGAACGACCGTCCGGCGAAGAAACGCCTTCCGGGACCGTGAATTTGGCCGTCCTTGCGGACAGGCCAAATCGCGATCTTGGTGAAAAGGAATGCGTCCGTTCGGGCATAACGGCATGGCTGACGCAGAAAAATTGCGGCACAGATTTTGTCATCGAAATCAGCTTCCCTCAGCCATATAGCCAAACGCGTTTGAAATGATTATGTTGTTTGGCTATAAAATTTTGATTTTACACTGATTTTTCGCCAATTCGATGATCGAATTGGCCTCCGTCAGCTATATCATGCCCCGTCACTGGCACGCAGCCATTGACGCGCGGTGCGAACCCGGCCATATCCCGCCCTGCGCGGAGGGCCGGATGACCGCGGGGCCGAAAGGCCGCGAGGAAAGTCCGGACTCCATAAGGCGACGGTGCCGGGTAACGCCCGGCGGGGGCAACCCCAGGGAAAGCGCCACAGAGAACAGACCGCCACCCGTCAGGGCGGCAAGGGTGAAACGGTGGGGTAAGAGCCCACCGGGGGGCTGGCAACAGTTCCCGCATGGCAAGCCCCACCGGGAGCAATGCCGAATAGGGACCGCGCGCGGAGCGATCCGCAGGGCCGCCTTGCCCCAGCAGGTCCGGGTAGGCAGCTGGATCCGGTCGGCAACGACCGGGCAAGAGGAATGGTCATCCATCCGTGGCCCCACGCCACGGGTGACAGAATCCGGCTTACAGGCCCTCCGCGCGTCCAATTCCGGCCAGATCATGTCCAGACACCTGGATGCCGCAATTTGCAGGCGTTCTTCAGATCGCAATGAAGGTGGCAATCCCTCAGGGTGAAGATGTTGAAACGGGGTCCGATGCTGATGTCGGCCCCAAGCATCAGACGGGGAACAGCCAAGGATTATGGCCAGGCGCGTTCAATGTGACTATCCTGTCTGGCTATAACCTTTTGATTTTACGCTGTGGCTCGCGCAGTTTCTGTAACCGGAATCAGCTTCCGTCAGCTATACAAAGCGGCCGCCCAGTGGGCGGTCGGTCGTTGGCCCGACGTGCTTCGCAGTTGATTTCGGGCCGGGTCTGCCGTGCCACCGCCGCAAGACCAGGCCTTCGGGAACGGCCATTTGTCAGGCCCGTTGGTATCATTCGTCAGCTTTTTCGCGGTTGGGCAGACTCTGCATCAGAGCAAGGGAGAGGGGCGGGGGCGGGTCGGCCTGACCGTCGCGGGGCCAGAACGCTTCCGTCTGAGGAAAAACCCTCTGGTCGGTGCGGGGGCCCATCAAACAGATGCAGGCCCGTTCCGGTCCGTCAGGCGTTACGGCTGGTCAGGCTGTCGCGCAGGCGGCGCAGGATGTCGCGCATGGCGTCCAGATCCTCTTCGCCCAGTTCCCCGAACAGGCGGTCCACCACAGTCCGGTGCTCGGAGGCGAGGGTTTCGAAATAGGTGACGCCTGCGGGGGTCAGGCGCACGGTGACGCGGCGACGATCCTCTTCCGACAGAATACGCGAGACCATCCCGTCCTGCACCAGCCGGCTGACCACCGTGGTGGCATTGCCGTTCGAGATCAGCAGCGTCCGCGACAATTCGGTCATCGTCAGCCCGTCACGGCTGCGATACAGCGCAGCCATCACGTCGAAACGCGGCAGGGTCGTATCATGATCGACGCGCAGAAATTCGCGCAGCTCATTCTCGACGGCGCGCGTCACCCCCAGCATGCGGATCCACAGTTTCAGCCGACGCACGGCAAGCGGGCTGCCTCCGGCGGCTTGCGCCCTGGTCTCAATATCTTGCAGGTTCATTCCGATTCCCATCTTCGTCTGGCCGCGTCACGAAATTCGCACCGATATACAGATCTGTCATCCCGGCGGAAATCACCCCACCGGGGCCTTTAGAGACAATCGCCTGAACCGTCCAGCCTGACGCGCGTGCGGGGTGACGGGCGGGGTGACGGCCTGACCCAGCTTACCGCAAGAATTTTAAATTTGAAGCGGTTTTGCCCGGATGGCAATCCGCGCGCACCACACGGGCCTGAAATTGTCGTGCAAACGCATCGCCCTCCTGCTAACTGTTGAAAACGCCGTTACAATCACCAAGAGGCTTTC
>NZ_JBKEBL010000106.1:0-1693 GCF_047973135.1 Paracoccus sp. (in: a-proteobacteria) | reverse complement strand
TGGGGCTCAGCGGAACGTCAGACCCAGACAGCATCTCGTCGACGGCGCGTTCCAGCTTCACTCGGCCCTGTGCGATGCTGATGCCGCGCTCGAACAGGATTGCCCGGAGTTGGTTCACCAATGTCCGCCGGACACCGACCAGCCTCTGACGCACCCGGTGAACCGACTGCATGTCGAGTTGCTCCTGCGTCTTCAGCGTCACGAAGCGCATGGTCGGGCGCGAGGCAGCTTCCGCAATCGCTTCGGCATCGCGATCGTCGTTCTTCTGCGCCTGACATAAGGACGCACATATTCGGGCGGCATCAGCCGCACCTCGTGGCCCTGATCGGCGAATATCCGGCCGATGTGATGCGCGCCGCAGCACGACTCCATCGCAATCACGCAGACCGGAAGATCCGCGGCAAACCGCATCAGCGTCTTGCGGCGCATCCGCCGACGAAGCTGCACCCCGCCGCCGTCGTCGAGACCGACAACGCTGCAGATGTCCTTGCCCAGATCAACGCCAAGTATCGAAATCATCATGGCTCCCGCCTCCCATCAACCTATCGACATCACAATACGCGATGCCGTCCGTGGGGCGGGCCATTCCATAAAATCGGACACTCTCAATCGGCGCGGAGATCAGCACTTGTGGGTAATTGAAAGCGCCGTCGGAGGCCTGCGTTAAAGCAAGCCTTGGGCGGCGGCACCTCTTCCCAGCCGTCGTCGCCACGCTTCTGTCAATCAAATCGCAGATCTTCTTACCGCTCTCCATGCGCCTTGCCGATGTGCGCATTCACCACCCCCTGTCTCCCCACTGCATCCCGCCGGTTTCCCTTCGCCATTCTGACCTCCGACAGCCGCCGCTTTCCGGCGGCGCGCCATGCCCGACGGAGGCCCGATCATGCAAGCCGACACCGCTCCCCTTCCGCCACGCTACCTGCGCACCAAGGAGGCGGCGCGGTTCGTGTCGCTCTCGCCCCGGACGCTGGAGAAGCACCGCACCTATGGCACCGGCCCCGCCTATCACAAGCTGGGCGGGCGGGTGGTCTATGCGCTGGAGGATCTTGAGGCCTGGGTCTCGCGCGGGGCGGTGACCTCGACCAGCGACCCGCGCGGTGGCCGGGTGCTGCCCGCCAAGCGGCATGCGCTGGTTGAGCGCCCGCTGCCCAGCCCCGTTGTGCGCTGATCATGGGCGGCCCCATGACCAACCGGCGCATATCAGAACGCGGCCAGCTCGATTTGTTCCGCGCGTTGCCGGGCGAGATCGCGCCCCGTGATGCGCAGGACCTGATGTCCTATCCGTTCTTTTCCCTCTCCAAATCCCGCCGGGTGGCGCCCATCGACTTCACGGCGGGCAAGGTCTCGATCCGGGTCGAGGCGGTGCCCGATCACGGCATGGCCACGATCTGGGATGCCGATATCCTGATCTGGGCAGCCAGCCAGATTGTCGAGGCGCGCGATGCGGGCCTGCGCACCTCGCGGCTGATGGCGGCCACGCCCTATGAGATCCTGGGCTTCATCGGCCGGGGCGCTTCCGCGCGTGACTATCAGCGCCTTAAGGCAGCACTGGACCGGCTTCAATCGACCACTGTGCGCACTTCGATCCGCCAGCCCGCCTAGGGGCGGCTGCATCGGTATTCTTGGATCAACGAATGGAAAGAGAGCACGGATGCGGCCGGTCGCACGGACGGGATCGAGATGATCGTGCCGG
>NZ_JBKEBL010000103.1:0-5726 GCF_047973135.1 Paracoccus sp. (in: a-proteobacteria) | reverse complement strand
GTGACCGGCGACGATACCCGCGCCTTTCCGCCCTTCGTCGATGGTGAAAGCGCCTATTTCGCGGCGCTGAACCACGGAAAGCAGTCCATCGCGCTGGATCTGAAAACCGACGGGGATCGCGCCATCTTCGAGGCGCTTCTGGCGCGCTCTGATGTGGTGCTGGAGAATTTCCGCCCCGGTGTGATGGAAAAGCTGGGCTATGGCTGGCAGGCGCTGCATGAACGCCTGCCACGGCTGATCTATGGCGCGGTATCGGGCTTTGGCCATACCGGCCCCGAGGCAGGCAAGCCCGCCTATGACATGGTGGTACAGGCGCGCGGCGGGGTGATGGCGATCACCGGCGAGGCCGGCGGCCCGCCCGTGCGGGTGGGCGCATCCATCGGCGATGTGGTGGCGGGCATGTATCTGACCCAGGGCGTTCTGGCGGCGCTGATCGCGCGGGGCACGACCGGGCAGGGACAGAAGATCGACATCTCGATGCTGGATGCGCAACTGGCGATTCAGGAACATGCCATCGCCATCACCGGCGCGACCGGCATTCCCCCCGGCCCGACCGGTGCGCGCCATCCCACCATCACGCCCTTTGCGACCTATCGCGCCGAAGATGGCTTTGTCGTCATCGCGGCGGGCAATGACGCGATTTTCCGGCGGATGTGCGATGTGCTGGGGCTGGACACGCTGGCCGACGATCCGGCCTTTTCGACCAACGCGGCGCGTTGCGACCGGCCCGATCTGCTGAAACGCCTGATCGAATCGGTCACGCTGACGCAGAATGTCGACCATTGGATCACCGCGTTCGAGGCGGCGGGCGTGCCGACCGGCAAGGTGCAGGACATGGCCGAAGTGCTGCGCGACCCGCAGCTTCTGGCCCGCAACATGGTGGTGCATCTGGAACCGTCACAAGGCGGTGCGCGCTTTATCGCCTCGGGCAATCCGATCAAGATGTCGGACCTGCCCGATACCGGCACGCATGCCCCCGCCTCGCCGCTGGATGGTGATCGCCAGACGATCCTTGACTGGCTGGCACGGCAAAAGGCCGACGCCTGACCGGCGCATCCCCGGCCCCGGCCTATTGTCCGGGGGCCGGGGGCAGCGCCGTTTCGCGGTAGTCCAGCAACAGCCTGCCGGGGCTGCCATAGAAATTGCCGGGGCCGATCTGGCTGGTCAGGCCGTATCGTTCAAGCTGGGTCATGACCTGCGGAGCGACGTCCAGAAGGACCAGCCGCACGCCGGTCTGCTGCATGCGGCGGGCGGTGACGCGCAGCATCTGTGCCGCCGAGAAATCGACGCCGCTGATGGCCGAGGCCTCGATGCAGAGCCAGCGCAACTCGCCGCCCACGCGATTCTCGATCAGCGCGATATCGTCGGCAAAGGCCTGCATATTGGCGTAATACAGGCTGTGGGTGAAATGATAGGCGATCAGCCCCGGCAGGAATTGCCGCGCCGAGGCGACCGGGTGATAGGACCACTGCGCGGCGTCGCCCTCGCCCGGCCCCAGCACATAGTTCCGGGGGCGATAGCCGTGGCGAAGGTGATCCAGCAATGACAGGACCACAGCCAGCAGGATGCCCTCTTTCACATCGACCAGCACCACGGTCAGCGCCGTCAGCAGCGCGACGGCAAATTCGCTGCGCGCCTGACGGCGGATCTCGGCCATGCCACGGATATCCACCAGCTTGAGCCCGATCAGGAACACGATGACGGACAGCACCGCCTCGGGCAGGAAGGCCAGCGGGCGGGTCAGGAACAGCAACACCACCAGCACCGTCGCCGCCGCAGCGATCTGGGCAAGCTGGCTGCGCCCGCCCGCACTGTCCAGCATCTCGGTCTTGGTGGGGCTGCCATTGACGACGAATGTGCCGGTCAGCCCCGCCCCGATATTGGCGGCGGCAAGGCCGACAAGGTCGGTATTGGCGCTGTAGGGTTCATCATAGCGGTCGGCATAGGCGCGCGAGGTGGCGGCGCTTTGGGCAAGGATGACCACAAACATCGAAATGGCGATGGGGATCAGATCCGAGATCAGGTTCAGTGACAGGGCGATGTCGGGCAGGCGGATGGATGGCAGGCCGGTCGGCAGCGCGCCCAGAACCGCGATGCCGCGTGCCTCGAAATTGAACAGCCAGCCCGCCGTGATCATCAGCACCACGGCGATCAGCGGCCCCGGCAATTTCGGCGACAACCGTTTCGCCCCAAGGATCACCGCCAGGGTCAGCGCTGCGACCAACGCGGCGGCAAGGTTGATCTGACCGGGATGCGACAGGACATAGATCAGCTTTTCAACCGGCCCCTGCCCTTCGGCATGCATGCCCAGAACACCGCCCAATTCGCCCATCGCGACCTGAATACCCACGCCCGTCAGAAAGCCGATCAGCACGCTGCGCGACAGGAAATTCGCCAGAAATCCCAGTTCGAACACCCGCGCGGTCAACAGCAGTGCCGCAGCCATCAGCGCCAGCACCCCTGACAGCGCCAGATATTGCGCGGGATCGGTGATGGCCAGCCCGGCCAGCCCCGAGGCCAGGATGGCCGCCGTCGCCGAATCCGCGCCCACGACCAGATGGCGCGACGATCCGAACAGCGCATAAAGGAAGGCCGGGATCAGGATGGTGTAAAGCCCGGTGATCACCGGCGTGCCCGAGATTTTCGTATAGCCCATGACCTCGGGGATGGCGAGACTGGCAAGGGTTACGCCGGCGATGATCTCGGTCGGGATGCGGGCATTGCCAAGGGGCCACAATCCCTGAAGAATGACCGGCCCCTTGCCGAATGCCCGCATCGCCAACCGTCCCCTGTCCCCGTTTTCACGCGACTTTACCCTTGAGGACGCGGGCGGCTGCGTCAATGGTGCCGGGCCGCCGTTGCCGACACCGCCGCCTCGCGCCGCACCGGGGGTGGCAGCAACGAGGCAACGCCTTCGGCGATCACAAGTTCCTCATTCGTGGGAATCACGCGGACAACGACATCGCCGGTCGAGATGACGGGATCGTTGCGCTTGTTGCCGGCCTGATCCAGCGTGATCCCCAGCCACTCCATGTCCTCGCAGACCAGATTGCGGATCGTGGCCGAGTTCTCGCCGATGCCGCCGGTAAAGACCAGCGTGTCGATCCCGCCAAGGCAGGCCGCCATCGCGCCCAGTTCACGCCGGATCCGGCTGACGAAATAGGTGATGGCCTGCGCTGCCTCGGGCCGGTCCGAATCTTCCAGCGCGCGCATGTCGCTGGAAATGCCCGACAGCCCCAGAAGCCCGGATTCCTTGTACAGGATGCGGGTGATTTCGGCGGTGGTCAGCCCTTCCTCGTCGGCCATGTACAGGATCACGCCGGGATCGATCTGTCCGCAGCGCGTGCCCATGGCCAGCCCGTCCAGCGCCGAAAACCCCATAGTCGAGGCGACGGGCGCGCCATCCTCGATGGCACAGATCGAGGCGCCATTGCCCAGATGCGCCACCACCGCCCGCCCGCGACCGCCATGATCGATCAGGGACAGCCGGTCGGCAATATAGGTATAGCTGAGGCCGTGGAACCCATAGCGCCGGATCCCCGCGTCGTAATAGCGGCGCGGCAGGGCGAATGTGTCATTGACCCAGGGGTGCCCGCGATGAAAGGCAGTGTCAAAGCAGCCTATCTGCGGCACATCCGGCAGATGCTTCATCGCCGCCCGCACGCCTTGCAGGTTAAAGGGCTGATGCAGCGGCGCGAAGGGGATGTATCGCTCCAGCCGGGTCAGCATCGCCTTGTCCAGAGTGACGGGCCGGTCGATTTCGGGGCCGCCATGCACGATGCGGTGCCCGATCCCGGCAATCTGCCTGCCGTCCAGAACCGGCCGGACCGCGTCGATGATCGCCGCCATCGCGCCCTCGTGATCGACCTTGCCCAGTTTGTTTTCGCGGCTGTCCCGGCCATCGTGAAAAACCAGCCGCCCGCTGTCCGAACCCAGCTCGTCTACCTTGCCCGAGGCGCGTTCGGTCAGCCCCTGCGCCGTGTCGTAGACCGAGAACTTGATCGACGACGACCCTCCGTTAAGCGTAAAAATGCAGGTCATTTTCATCTCCTTCCGGTGTCACCCCCGGCGGCCCGCGTTGCGGGCGCACAGAACGGCCACCGCGCAAGAGGCCAGCCGCGACTTGTCGTTATCGGCGCGCGAGGTCAGGATGATCGGGCATCGGGCACCCAGAACCAGCCCGGCGGCCTCGGCATGGGCCACATAGGTCAGTTCCTTGGCCAGCATGTTGCCCGCGTCCAGATTTGGCGCGACCAGCAACTGGGCCTGCCCGGCCACCATTGAGGTGATGCCCTTGATCCGTGCGGCTTCGGCATCGACGGCATTGTCCATCGCCAGCGGGCCATCCAGCACCGCGCCCCGGATCTGGCCACGATCGGCCATCTTGCACAGGATCGCCGCGTCCAGGGTCGAGGGGATTTTCGGGTTGATCGTCTCGACCGCCGACAGGATGGCCACGCGCGGCTTTTCGACGCCAAGCGCGTGCAGCATATCGACGGCGTTCTGGATGATATCGACCTTGGTTTCCAGATCGGGGGCGATATTGATCGCGCCGTCGGTGACGGCCAGCGGATGCGGCAGGCCGGGTACATCCATGACAAAGACATGGCTCAGCCGCTTGCCGGTGCGCAGGCCGGTATCGTGGCGCAGCACCTGCGACAGCAGGATGTCGGTGTGCAGATGCCCCTTCATCAGCGCCCGCGCCTGCCCCTCGCGCACCATTGTGACGGCGCGGGCCGCCGCATCCTGATCGCCCTCGGCGGCAACGATCTGGAAGGCCGAGATATCCACGCCCAGTTCATCCGCCGCCGCCCGGATCCGGCCGGGATCGCCGACCAGCAGGGGCACGATCAGCCCGTGCTGCGCACCCAGCAGCGCGCCGCCCAGTGAATTGGCGTCTTCGGGGACGACCACGGCGGTCGGCAGCGGCTCGACCGCCTCGACCGCCTGCAGCAGGCGGTCGAAATGCACATGGCGCTGGACATTCAGCCCCGGCAGATCGGCGGCATCGACGCTGATGGTCTTGTCCGGGGCCGTGACTTCGGCCACTCCGGTCACGACCGGGGTTCCGTCGGTCAGCGACACGGTGGTCAGAAAGCGCGTCGTGCGGTCGGGGCCCTTGCCGGTCAGTTCAACGCGGATGACCAGCTCATCGCCCGGCGAGACCCGGCGATGGAATTGCAGCGACTGGCTTTTGTACAGCGTGCCCGGCCCCGGCAGCTTGTCGCCCAGAACCGCCGAAATCAGCGAACCCAGCCACATCGAAGGCGCGACGGGCTGCGCCCCCTCATCGGCACCCGCAAGGTGCAGCGGGTTCAGATTGCCCGAGGAATGTGCAAAGACCAGCAGGTCATCCATCACACAGAGCCGCCGGATCTCGGCGCTCATTCCCGTTTCCAGCCGGTCGAAGGGGATGCTTTGAAACCGTGTCATCCGCTTACCCCGCAGCCGTCTTGGATCCGCCGGCCTTGACCTCGCGAATGGTGGCGGGCTTGTTCGCCCCCGTGTCCAGCCTCTTGCGCAACCGCTTGCTTTCGGCATGCAGTTCGGTGGCGACATGCGCCTCGTCGCCAAAGGCCAGCGCAAGCGCGTCGCGAACCACCTTGCGTTCGTCATTGTCGCGCAGCAGATCGGGCAGCCCGGCCAGCGCCTCGTCGCGGGCAAAGCGGCAGATAACCGCCTGTTCGCGGACCATTTCCAGTCGCTCGTCACGGCTGAGGCTTTTC
>NZ_JBKEBL010000004.1:0-2437 GCF_047973135.1 Paracoccus sp. (in: a-proteobacteria) | reverse complement strand
CTCTGACGCGCCCCCCGGCCCGCGCTGTGTCATGACGACGACAAGGTCGAATGTCTTCAGCGCCATCGCGATCAGGATCGCGCCAGCGGACAGAAAAACCGGCCAGATCGACGGGATGATGATCGAGACATAGATCCGCCAGGGCCGGGCGCCATCGAGGCTGGCGGCCTTGATGATCTCGCTGTCGACGCCGCGCAGGGCTGACAGGAACAGCACCATGACAAAGCCCGCGACCTGCCAGATCGCCGCGATGACGATGGCGTAGATCACCAGATCGGTGCTGCTGATCCAGGCGAATTCAAAATTGGGGTATCCCAGATCGCGGATGAATTTCTCGAATCCGATGGTTGGGTTCATGATCCAGCGCCAGACGACGCCCGTGACAACGAAAGCCAGTGCGATCGGATAGAGAAACAGCGTGCGGAACAGAGCTTCGGCGCGGATGCGCTGGTCGATCAGGATGGCCAGAAGCAGCCCCAGCGCCAGCCCGACCCCGACATAGATGACCGAGAAGACAAGAAAATTCTGAATCGCCAAGCGCCAGGGGCTGAATTTCCACAGCTTGATATAGTTGCTGAAACCGACCCAGTCCCAGACGGGCACCATCTTCGATGGGGAAAGCGAAACGGCGATTGTCCAGATGATAAAACCATAGACAAAGACCGTGATCGCGATCAGTGAAGGCGACATCGCCAGGATGGGGGCTGCAAACCGCCGCCAATCGGACATGTTCCGGCCTTTTTGGGTTGCCATTTCCCTCTCTCCCTTGAAGGCATGGCCCATTTCTGGACCATGCGATGGATCGGGCAGGTCAGCGGACCAGTTCGACCGATTCCAGCATCAGCTGCACCGCCTCATCCGAGGTCATATCGGGCATATTGAAATGCTGGGACGCCACCTGACGCACGGCTGCGGCAATTGCCGGATCGAAAGGCTGCATGGTGTAGATATCGCCGACCAGTGTCCCGGCGTCGTTATTCACCTTGAGATCGCTCATCGACTTGACCGCGCAGCTGTCATATTGCTCCAGCGGAACGCCAAGTCGAGCGGGGACCGATCCTTTGTGCAGCGTATAGGCGATTTCGGCATCTTCGTTCAGCAGCGTCGCCGCCAGCAGTTTTTGCCCTTCTGTCGCCTCGGCATTACCCTTTTCCTTGGTGAAAAAGCCAAGCGCGTTCGAGACCATGATCATGCCCGGGCGATCCGGCACATTGCCCGGAACGGGTGCGCAAAGGATATCCTCGCCCATGGTCGCGCCGGCCTGAATGAACTCGCCCTTGGCCCAGTCGCCCATGATCTGAAACGCCGCCTCGCCATTGCTGACCATCGCCGTGGCAAGGTTCCAGTCCCGACCGGGATAACCGCGATCGACATAGGTCGAAAGGATGCGCATCCGGTCGAACACCTGACGCGACGTGTCGGTGTCAATGGCCGCAGGATCGCCGGCGGCGATTGCCTTCAGATAGTCGGCGCCGCCGATTGCCAGTGCGACACCCTGATAAATGGTGCCGTCCTGCCATTCCTGACCGCCTGCCGCCAGCACGATCTTGCCGGCATCCGTGATCTTCTGCGCGGCGGCATCGAATTCTTCCCAGGTTTGCGGCATGCCGCCGATCCCTGCTTCTGCCAGAACCGCCGCATTCCCCCAAAGCCAGTCGATCCGGTGAATGTCAAAGGGAACGCAGGTGTAATGGCCGTCGGCCTTGGCGAAATCCTGCAGCAATGTCGGCAGAATCTCGTCCCATTTCTGGTCGGCGGCGACATCGTCGAGATCGACGATATAGCCTTCCTGATACCAGCGCGACGTTTCGGGGCATTTGGGCATGGCCGCGCCAGGACCATCGCCGGCCAGAACCCGCGCGCGCAGCGTGGTGTCATGAGAATCGCCCCCGCCGCCCGCAACGGGGGAATCGACCCAAGTGCCCCCGGCGGATTCGAACGCATCCTTGTAGGAATAGAATGCGGCAGCTTCACTGCCGGATGTGAAGAAATGCAGCACCTCCACAGCGTTTTCCTGCGATGACGCGAATGTCGGCATCACTGCTGCCGCTGTCACCGCGACTAGAGAAACGAAAGAATGTCTCATTTCAGCCTCCTCCCTGGCTTTTTTGTTGAAACGTGGTCTTCTTGTCTGCCGTGGTTCCCAAAGATCAGGCCGCAAACGACTTGCTTGAACGCTTGTTGCAGGACGCCATCTCTAAGCTGCCGGAAATGGACCCACCGCGCGGATGGTTGGCTGAACCGTCCGGAGCAACACGGTGGTAGTTTCAGCGCAAGATATATTGTAACGCTAAATCAAATGATGTGACTAGTCAACACTTCCTGTCAATGGGCAAGTTGTGACGGATTGATGGCGCGGTTGTCCTTGTCAGCGGCAGAAACTTGCCGGGCCTATCAGTATTATTTTCGCAAAAAAGGTTATTTGATAGCGAACGCG
>NZ_JBKEBL010000220.1:0-2897 GCF_047973135.1 Paracoccus sp. (in: a-proteobacteria) | reverse complement strand
CGCTCGGACCAGCGCATCGGCGGGCGGACGGCCAGTTGCATCTGCTGGGCCTGAACTTCGCTGTTCTGTGAAGGGGGCGAGGGCTGGCACGCGGCCAGAAATGCCATGGCGGCAAAAGGGATCAGCGCGGCGCGCATTCTGTTCTCATCAGACGTTTTCGATCCCGTCGCCTTGCCCCGGAACAAATGTTCGCGCAATACGGGCATCTGGCTATCGGCAGAAACGCGCCTTAGCGAGGTTCCGGCACTGACGGAAATCCGCCGACACGCCCAAACAGCCAGATGTGCATGCCGCAAATCACGCCATTGTGAACGATCCGGTTTACCATCTGTCAACGGGTTCCGCTGCGGCAAGATGAACGGTTGCATCTTGGCTTTGTATCCCGTCGCGGTCAAAACTCTGGTTGATTCGCTTCATCTGTGGGTTTTGCGGGGAATTTTCATGATTTTCGCGGTTATTGGTGCCGTACTGGCGGCAAGTTTCTGGATCTGGCGTATTCGCACGGCGGGTCAGGCGGCACGTGAATTGGTCAACATGGCGGGCGATGTAATGGGCGCGGCGCGCGCGTTGGGGTTTCGCCGCCGCGCGAATGTCCATCCGGTCGAAAGCGTCGATGACGCCGATCTGGCGATGACCGGAATCGCCATGGCCTTTCTGGAACTGGACGGTCTGCCGACGCGCGACGATCAGCAGGCGCTGGCGCAAACGATCGGTCGCCATACCGGCTGCGGCAAGGACAAAGTCGAAGAGATGATGATCGTCGGTCGCTGGCTGGTCAATGAATGCAAAGGCCCGCAACCCGCTGTGACTCGCATGGTCAAGCGGCTGAACAGGCTGGACAAGACCTCGTTCCAGACGCTGCTGCCGATCCTGAACGATATCGGCCAGCGATCCGGCGGGCTGTCGGACCGGCAGCGCGACGCCCTGGCCGAGATCGCGCGGGTGATGAAGCTGGGGTAAGTCAGCGCCCTTGCCGCCCCGCCGCCCCTGCCGTAAAAACCGGGCAAACCAGCGAAGCCGAGGCCCCCGATGCTTGACCACCTCTCTTTCACCGCGCCCGAACCGAAAGTGATCGCCGGGGCAAAGGGCGACTGGGAACTGGTCATCGGGCTGGAGGTGCATGCGCAGGTCGCCTCGAAGGCCAAGCTGTTCTCGGGCGCGCCGACCACCTTCGGGGCCGAACCCAACAGCAATGTAGCCTTTGTCGATGCCGCCATGCCGGGCATGCTGCCGGTGATCAATGAATTCTGCGTGGCGCAGGCCGTGCGCACCGGGCTTGGCCTCAAGGCCGGGATCAACCTGCGCAGCGCCTTTGACCGCAAGAACTATTTCTACCCCGACCTGCCTCAGGGCTATCAGATCAGCCAGCTTTATCACCCCATCGTCGGCGAGGGCGAGGTCATCGTGGATATGGGGCCGGGCATCGCCCGCCGCGTGCGCATCGAACGGATCCATCTGGAACAGGATGCCGGCAAGTCCATTCACGACATGGATCCGAACATGTCCTTCGTGGACCTGAACCGCACCGGCGTCGCCCTGATGGAAATCGTCAGCCGCCCCGACATTCGCGGCCCCGAAGAGGCCGCCGCCTATGTCGCCAAGCTGCGCCAGATCATGCGCTATCTGGGAACCTGCGACGGCAACATGCAGAACGGCAACCTGCGCGCGGATGTGAATGTCAGCGTCTGCCCGCCCGGTGCCTATGAGAAATATCAGGAAACGCAGGATTTCAGCCATCTGGGCACACGCTGCGAGATCAAGAACATGAACTCTCTGCGGTTCATCCAGCAAGCCATCGAATACGAGGCCCGCCGCCAGCTCGCCATCATCGAAGACGGCGGCACGGTCGTGCAGGACACCCGGCTCTATGACCCCGACCAGGGCGACACCCGGTCGATGCGCAGCACGGAAGAGGCGCATGATTACCGTTAGGTCCCCTGCCCCGACCTGCGTCCGCTGGAACTCGAACAGGCATGGGTCGATGGCATCGCGGGCGACATGCCGGAACTGCCCGACACCAAGAAGGCGCGTTTCGTCAAGGATCTGGGCCTGTCGGAATATGATGCCGGCGTGCTGACCGCCGAGGTCGAAAACGCCGATTATTTCGAGGCCGTGGCGCAGGGCCGCGACGGCAAGCAGGCCGCGAACTGGGTCATCAATGAATTGTTCGGGCGCCTGAACAAGGAAGGGCTGACGATCGAGACATCGCCGATTTCCTCTGCACAGCTTGGCGGCGTGATTGATCTGATCGCAGGGGGCGATATTTCGGGCAAGATCGCCAAGGATCTGTTCGAAATCCTCTGGACCGAAGGTGGAGACCCTGCGCAAATCGTGGAAGCACGCGGCATGAAGCAGGTGACTGATCTGGGCGCGATCGAGGCTGCGGTGGATGAAATCATTGCCGCCAACCCGGCACAGGTGGAAAAGGCAAAGCAGAACCCGAAACTGGCGGGCTGGTTCGTCGGTCAGGTGCTGAAGGCCACAGGAGGCAAGGCCAATCCGGCGGCCGTCAACGAACTGGTGGCGCAAAAGCTTTTGGGATGATCGCAAAAGCCGCGCGGCTTTGCCCTCATTCCGGCGTCAGGCCGGTGATTGCCCGACCTGCCGCCGGTCGCATGCGGTATTCCCGAAGGGGGGCGTCCGGCACATACGCGCGGTCGCGAATCTTATACGGAACAGTATTGTATGGCGCTCGTGGCGCGCAAGGACCGCGGGCAGTTTTTCGCCTTTCCTCCGGTATTCGGCGGGGCGGCGCCGATGCAGGCACATCTACCGGTTGAAAAACGCAACTCATTGGTACAGCTAGGGCTTTTGCTTCAAAATCTAAGGTTGTACCCTCTTGATCCAATCAAAAAGACGCGGCAACCCTCGGGCAGTAGTTGAGGGTTGCGTTGTCT
>NZ_JBKEBL010000321.1:0-6891 GCF_047973135.1 Paracoccus sp. (in: a-proteobacteria) | reverse complement strand
GTCCTCGCCCCGTGCTTGCGCGCCAGCCGCAGAGCCTTCAGCACCGCCGCCCGCGTCTGCACATGCGACAGATGCGTCCCCGTCGCCAGAACCGAGCGCGCCTCGCTGATGAACCCCTCATCAATATCATCCTCGGTCAGCCCCATATCGGCGCAGTTCTCGCGATAGAAAATCAGCGGAAAACTGTCCTCGTCCCGAATGCCCAATATCACCAGCGCCGTCAGCCGGTCCGGGTCCGTCTTCACCCCCCGAACATCCACGCCCTCGCGCAGTAACTGCTCGCGAATGAACCGCCCCATATGCTCATCACCAACCCTGGTGATCACCGCAGACCGCAGCCCCAGCCGCGCCGTCCCGCAGGCAATATTCGTAGGACTGCCCCCGATATACTTCGAGAAACTCCCCATATCCTCCAACCGACCACCAATCTGGTCGCCATACAAGTCAACCGACGAACGGCCGATGGTGATGAGGTCGAGTGGCTTCATGGCGCGGCCCTGACATGGTCCATGCTGGCCTGTAACGCGGCCTGCGGGTCGGGCAGAGAGTGGACGGAAGCCGCGAAAGGTTCAAAGGAAAACGGACCCATATAGCCACCTGCAAACAAAGCCTTGATCTGGGCGATATTCCCCAGCCGGTCGCCATCATCGACCAGAACGCGATGCGCGTCCAGCATGTCATCGACGGCAACGGCAGGGTCGGTCACGCCCGAGATATGCACCAGCCCGGTGCGATGGGGATACAGTTCCGTCTCGCCGGAAAGATGGTGGTGGAACGTATCGTGCAGCAACCGGAATGTGCCGTCATTGCCCGCCTCGGAGATCGCTGCGATTGCTTCGGCCTTGGTGCGAAGCGAGCTGATGGGAAAGCCCAGAGGCTCGACCAGTCCGGTCAGGCCACGATCCGCGAGGATGGGCCTGATCGCGGCCAACGCCGCGACCACCTGCGAATGCGGCACAGGGCGGCCATCGTTCAGCGGGCACAGGACCAGCGCCGCCGCCCCGCACCCTGCGGCGTAGTCGGCCATGCGCAACGCCCGGTCGGGCACTTCGCCAGACCAGACATTGAACGGATAAAGCGCGTTGACCGACAGGATGGTGATGCCCTGCGCCTCGGCCTCGGTGCGGACGGCCTGCGGCAGCATGGTTCCGGTCACATCGGGAAGATCGTTGCGGATCTCGGCCTCGGTGACGCCGAGGCGGCGGCACATGGCAAAGAAATCGGCCAGCGCCAGCCGGGGCGCCGAGATATGATTGATGGCAAAACGCATCGGGGCCTCAGTCGTAAAGCGCCGGGCGGTCCGGCAGGGTGATGGGAACGATGCCGCCGCTTTCCTGCGCCGCGACGCAGGCATCCGACGCGATAGCGGCGGCATAGCCGTCCCAAGCCGACGGCCCCGAGGCCGTGCCGCGCGCGGCGGCCTTGATGAAATCTTGCAACTCGACATCATAGCTGTCGATGAAACGGTCCTTCCAGTCGGTCAGGATGGCGTTTTGCAACCGCGCGCCCTTGCGCATGACGATCGCCATTGGCTCGGGCAGGCTGGCCAACCCTTCCTCGCCCACGACCTGACACTGGATGTCATAGCCATAGCGGCAGTTCACGAAAATTTCGACATCGATGCGGATGCCCTTCGCGGTTTCCAGCAGCACGATCTGCGGATCGCGCAGCGCGGCATGGGCAAGGCCGGATTTGCGCGGGAATACCACCTGCGCCGAGATGTAATCGTCATCCAGCAGCCAGCGGAACACGTCGATTTCATGGATCAGAGTGTCATGGATGGCCATGGGGGTGACATAGGCATCCGGAACGGTCGGGTTGCGATGCGCGGCATGGACCATCAGCGGCCTGCCGATTTCGTGGTCCACCACCCGTTTCAGCATCAGGTAGCCCGTGTCATAGCGGCGCATGAAGCCGACCTGCACCAGCCGCGCGCCACGCGCGGCCTCGGCCTGAACGATTCGCAGCGCACCTGCCGCCGTCGTCGCCAGCGGCTTTTCGCAAAAGCAGGGCTTGCCCGCCGCGATGGCGGCCAGCACATAGGGTTCATGTGTCGCGCCGGTCGAACAGACCAGCACCGCATCCACATCCATCGCCGCGATCAGATCCTCGCCCCGGTCGTAAACCGCTGCCTGCGGGGCCAGATCGGCCTGAACCGCCCGCGCCGCATCGGGTCTGTAATCGCTTAGCGCGACCACGTCCGCCCCGGCCAGCACCTGCCGGATGCGCCGTGTGTGGTCGCGGCCAATCATGCCGGTGCCGATGACACCAATCCTGACGGTCATTCCTGTTGCCTCATTTGAAATAGGTGTCGATCATGCGCTGCATCTCGGTGCGCATGAATTTCCCGGATTCGTCGGCCCTTTCCTCCCACGCAAAGACGCAGGCGGTCATGATGCCGTCAAACCCGATCTCGGCCAGTGTCCGGTAGAAATCATCCCACGGAACCTCGCCCTCGCCGATATTCAGATGCTGATGTACGCGCGCCGCGCTGCCTGGCGGATTAACGATATAGCGCAGGCCCGAGCTGGCCTTGTGGTTGAACGTGTCGGCGATATGGACATGCGCCAGAACATCGGCGCATTCGCGCAGCATCGCCACCGTATCATCGCCGAAATAGAAGGTATGCGGTGTGCAATACAGGAACCTGACGCGGGGGCTGTTCAGCGTGCGGATCAGATCAACCGAGGGTTGCAACGTCTCGGTCCAGTCCTCGGGATGGGGTTCGATATGCAGGTTGATCCCCTCGCGTTCGAGGATCGGAACCAGTTCTTCCATGCTGCGCCACCAGGCGTCCTCGCAGGCCTCGATCATGCTGCCGGTATGGCAGCAATAGCAGGTGCCCTTGTCGGGATGCGGGCCACGGCCAAATTCGCTGTTCATCGTATCAACGCCCATTTCGACCGCGATTTCGATGGCGCGTTTCCAATGCCTGACAGCGGTGCGGCGTTCGTCTTCGTCACTGCTGGCCCACCGGTACATGGGCAGCAGCGTGGCGATGCCGACATTGGCGTCCGACAGCGCGCGCCTGAACGACTTTATCCGGTCGGGAAAGACGCGCGGTGCCTTGAACCATTCCAGGAAATCGGCGCGGGGGGAAAGTTCGATCCACTCATAGCCCAGTTCCGCGACTCTGGACGGAAGCTGTTCCAGTGGCAGGTGGCGATGCATGAAGGGGTCAAGGGCGATTTTCATCATTTCTTCTTTCATCGGCGCAAGCGGAACCGCAGCGGCGGCGCGCATCGCGGGAAAACGGGGGCGGCGTTACCGGTAATCAGCCATGTTTTCGCGGGTCACGGGTTCGAACGGGATCCAGATATTGCGGTCCGCATCCGCGCCACCGGCCAGCGAAACGGCGGTCTGCAAGGCCACCTCGCCCTGCCGCGCGGCGTTCTGATAGACGGTGACATCCAGATCGCCCGCCGCCAGCGCAGCCAGCCCGTCGGGCGTTGCGTCGATACCTGCCACGACGACATCGTCCATGCCGACCCCCGCCGTCTTCAGCGCAAGGATCGCGCCGATGGCCATTTCGTCGTTATTGGCAATGACGGCATCGAAGGAAACGCCCGCGGTCAGCCAGTTGGTCATCAGATCCTGCGCCTCGCCGCGCTTCCAGTTGGCGGTCTGTTCTTCGACCACGCGCATGCCGGAACAGTCGGGCGTGGCGATGACATCGTGAATGTCCTTCGTGCGGATAATGGCGGAATGATTTTCCAACGGTCCCATCATCACCAGCACATCGCCCCTGCCACCCAGCAATTCGCAGACCTGCCGGGTTTGCATCGTGCCGGAATCGACCTCGTCCGAGCCGACAAAGCTGACCCCTTCGGGCAGGGCGTCCACATCCCCCGGCGGGTGGTTCACATAGACCAGCGGCACGCCCGATTCGACGGCGGCCAGCGTGATAGCCGTTGTGGAATCGCCATCGACCGGGTTCACGATGATTGCGTCATAACCGTCGGCGATAAAGTTCCGCACCTGATCAAGCTGTCGCGCCACGTCGAGCTGCGCGTCCTCGAACACCAGATCGACATCGCCCGCCCGCCCCGCCTCGGAAGCGATGGCGTTTCGGATGATGGTCAGGAACGGGTTATCGAATGCCGTCATCGACACGGCCACCCGCGTTTCGGCCATGGCGGCCCCGGCATTTGAAACGCAGATCAGCGCGGCAGATATTGCAACCAGTTTTCGCATGGTATCCCCTTTACGCCGCGACGTCATATTCCGGCTGGGTCTTGGCGCCGGTGATATAGGCGACGACATCCTCGCCATTGGTTTCCTCTTTGCGCAGGTTGGCGCAGATGCGCCCGCGCCGCCACACGACGATGCGGTCGCACAGATCCATCACCTGCCGCATGTTGTGGCTGATCAGGATCAGCGGCTCGCCCTGTTCCTTCAGTGTGCGGATGATGTTTTCCACCTGCGCGGTCTCCTGTACCCCCAGTGCCGCCGTGGGTTCGTCCATGATGGTCAGCCTGGAATGGAAGGTTGCGGTGCGGGCGATGGCGACGCATTGGCGCTGGCCGCCCGACATGTTCTGGATGGTGTTGTGGATATTCGGGATTTTTACCCCGGTCTTTTCCAGCCCGCGCATCGTCGCCTCGCGCATGCCCTTGTAATCGAGGATCGAGAAAGGCCCCAGGTTGAAGAGCCGCTTTTCCCGGCCAAGGAACAGGTTGTCGGGCACGTCCAGATGATCGGCCAGCGCGAGGGTCTGGAACACGGTCTCGATCCCGGCCTCGCGTGCGGCCAGCGGGCCGTCAAATTCGACATAATCGCCGTTGAACCAGATCCTGCCCGCTGTCCGCTGCTCGACCGCAGTGATCTGGCGCACGAAGGTCGATTTGCCCGCCCCGTTATCGCCCATGATTGCCACGTGCTCGCCCTTGCGGATCTCGAAATTGCAATCCACCAGCGCGTGAACGCCGCCGTAATGCTTGGTCAGCCCTTCGGTGCGCAGGATGATGTCGCCTGTCATGATACAGCCCCCTTACATTCTTGCGGCCATGCGGCGCTGACGCCACTGGTCCAGCGCGACGGCGCCGACGATGATCGCGCCCTTGACCATTTCCTGATAATAGGCATCCAGCCGCAGGAAGGTGAAACCCGAGATGATGACGCCAAAGATCAGCGCCCCCAAAACGGTGCCAAGGATCGTGCCGCGCCCGCCCGAAAGCGAGATCCCACCGATCACTGCCATGGCGATGGCGTCCAGTTCGTACATCACCCCCATGCCCGCCTGCGCGGTCAGGTTCTTGGCACTGAGAACGATTGCCGCAATCCCCGCCAGCAGTCCGGCGATGGTATAGACCAGCACCTTGTGGCGGGCGACATTGATGCCCGACATGCGCGCCGCCGCCTCGTTCGAGCCGATGGCATAGGTGTGCTTGCCGTAGACGGTGAATTTCAGGATCAGGTGGAACAGGATTGCAAGACAGATGAAGATGATGACCGGCATCATGCCGCTGCCGATGGCCGCATAGCCCGGCGTCGGGAACGAAACCGGTTGCCCCTCGGTCCACCATTTCGCGACGCCGCGCGCGGATACCATCATGCCAAGTGTCGCGATAAAGGGCGGGATGCCGGTATAGGCGATGAAAGTTCCGTTGATCAGCCCCGCCAGCAATCCGCAGACCAGCCCCACGGTGATCGGCACCAGCACCGGCAAATCCATCCAGCCCCGGTCGAAGAACACCGCGCGGGTGTTTTCCATCCCGTTGATCTGGCCGACCTGCGCAAAGCTCATGGCGATCATGGCGGTCATGCCGACGATGGATCCCGATGACAGGTCGATGCCGCCGGTGATGATCACCTGCGTCACCCCAAGCGCGATGATACCGATGATCGAGACTTGCAGAATGATGATCTGCAACCGCGCCTGATTAAAGATGCCGGGCACATTCTCGCGCGTGTTGAAGAGAAAGCTGTCATTCAGCAGAACCCGGCCAAGCAATTCGAAGGCGACGACGATCAGCACAAGGGCGATGCCGACACCGGCTTCGGCGGGCAGGGTGCGCCTTGAGGCGTCGAAGCCGAGGCCGCCGATCCCCTGTGACGTATCTGACATGGTTCATACCTCGTTGCGACATGCGGGCAGTCATCTGCCGGGCAGAGCGGGTCGCGCCGCCCGGCTTTGCGGCACGATCAGTTTTTGGCCGCGTAGTCGGACATGTTCTCTGGCGTCACAAGCTGGAAAGGCACATAGACCTTCTGTTCGACCGCCTCGCCCCGCGACAGTTTCAGCGCCGCATCCAGCGCGCCCGAGCCCTGACCGGCGGCGTCCTGAAACACCGTTACGTCCAGCTCTCCGGCGGCCATGGCCAGCAGCGCGTCGCGGGTGGCGTCCACGCCTCCGACGATCACATCCTCCATACTGATCCCGGCGGCTTTCATGGCCTGAATGGCACCGATGGCCATCTCGTCATTATTCGAGATCAGCGCATCGAAAGGCGTACCCGCCGACAGCCAGTTGGTCATCAGATCCTGCGCCTCGTCGCGCTGCCAGTTGGCCGTCTGTTCGTCGATGATGTTCAGCGTCACAGCGCATTTGCCGCCGTCGATCACATCGTGAATATCGGCGGTTCGTTGCACGGCGGCCTGGTTCGACAGTTCGCCCATCATGACATAGACATTCGCCTCGGTCTTGCCGGCGGCGGCCAGCAGGTCGCAGACCTGAATGGTCTCCAGTGTGCCGGATTCGCGCTCGTCCGAGGCGACGAAGGCCTGATTGTCGGGCAACGCATCGATATTGACTGGCTGGCGGTTCACGAACACCAGCGGTACCCCGGCCGCCTGCGCCGCGTCGGTCATCGCCTGCGTGGCCGAGGTATCGACCGGGTTCACGATGATCGCATCCACGCCCGAGGCGATAAAGTTGTTGATCTGGTCAAG
>NZ_JBKEBL010000143.1:0-2178 GCF_047973135.1 Paracoccus sp. (in: a-proteobacteria) | reverse complement strand
GAACCATCTCACGCCCCATGCGGATCAGGGCGCGGGCGTCGGGGAGGTTCTCCATTCGCGAGATGGTCGGCTGCGAGCACAGCGCCGCGCCACTTTCCGGGGCGCGTTCCAGGGCGAGCTTGAAGCTCGGATCATGGCGCAGATCGGCGGCATCATTGGCATCCTCGTAGCCCGCCGCAATCATCAGGATCCGGAAGCGGATAATCTCCTCGAGGCTGTGCTGCACCTTGCCCGGATCACGCGGGTCGTCCACGCAAGAGGCCAGCCAACCTGCCAGACGTTCACGGCGCTCGATCTCTCGCAACAGCATCAGCCCGGCGTCGGAACTCATGTCGGCACCGTCAAATCCGAGCAGGACCTGCTTGCCATTGACCGGTGATGCACCTGGACGCATTGCTGGCCGATCAGCCGCTCACCGGCGGGCTGGAGCCGCGCCTGGGCGACGCCCATCTGCGCATTCTGACCATCGTGGGCTTCCCGACCGCAACAACGCCGGGCCTTCTGGACGAGATGAACCGGCTGGCCTTTCCCTATCGCTGGTCCACCCGCGCCATCCTCATGGACAAGACCGATGCGACCGGGCTGCTGACCCGCATCCGCCGCCAGTGGTTCGCCAAACGCAAGAGCATCGCCGCGATCCTCAAGGAAGTGATGACCAATGAGGCATCCGCGCTGGTGGATACTGACGCCGCCAACAAGGCGCTCGATGCCGACATGGCCTTGCAGGAACTCGGGGCGGACGTGGCGGGAATGGCGGTGGTCATGGCCCGCTCATTCATGCCGTCCCAATAGATCTTTGCGCCGATCAGCCAGGCCTGTGACGGCTGCTTTGGCAGATCGAAAATGCCCGTGGTGGCAATCGTGCAGTCCTTGCCCTGACCGATATCGGTCACTTCGACCGTGGCGGTGGCGACACCGAACAGCCCGCCGGAGAGGAGATAGACCTTTCCGCCGATGACACTGTCGCCGAGGAGGAGGACCTCGGTCGGCACGGTGATGATATTGCCCTGTGCAACAAAATTCTTCATGGGAGGGTCCTTTCGGGATGAGAGGGTAGGGATGATGCGGCTGGTCGAGCCCGCCGCGTCACGTCACGCTTGCAAGCGGTGCGAATTTTTCCTACCTTTGCGGCAGGAGGCATCCCATGTCCGCAAAGATCAGCATTTCGATTACCGACGAGCACGCTGCCCTTCTGGGCGAGGCGGTGCGCAGCGGCGATTACGCCTCGTCCAGCGAGGTTGTCAGAGAGGCGCTGCGCGAATGGCGCACACCCCGGTTGATCGGTCAGCTCTGGGACGAGGGGCGGGCGAGCGGGCCTGCCGCGCCCGGCACGACCATGGCCGATATCAAGGCCGAGGCCCGCCGCAGACACGGGATGTCCTGATCCTGAATGGCGACCGTCCGTTACACTGAAGCGGCCCGGGAAGACCTGATCGGAATCTGGAGGTATATTGCCGCTGACAGCCCGAAGGCTGCGGACGGGGTTCTTGATCGTCTGGATACCGCAGCCGCCATGCTGGTCGATCATCCGAAGATCGGCGCCGCCCGCGATGATATCCGCCCCGGTCTGCGTTATCTCGTCAGCGGCTCCTATCTGCTTCTCTATCGGCTGGTGTCCGATGCCGAGGTTGAAATTGTGCGCGTTGTGCATGGTCATCGCGACCTGTTCGGTCTGTTCTGATATCACACCGGTGCTGCGCCCGGGTTGCGGTAAAGGCCGCGCCAGTCGATGGCTTTCGCGGCAAAATCATGCCGCGCCTTGATCTCGAGCCCGTCGACCTCGAAGCCGGTGCGGGTCTCGGTGAAGACGCCTTCCTGCCCGTCCAGATAGGCATATTCCACGGTGTCGATCCGGGCCGGGTCTGCGGCGAGGAACCACGGATCCTGACCGCTGGCCGGGATCAGGCGGGGTTCTTCGATGACTTCCAGCCGTCCGGAGAAGGTGTTGACCTCGGCGGTGCTTCCGGGTGTGGTCGCCGTGACCTGCTTGCGGGCCTCGACCGTGCGCGGGCCGGGGGGCGTCAGGATCCAGCGCGGCAGGATCGAGATCAGCCGGTCCTCAAGGCCCTTCTGCTGGCCGAAGGCGCGGTAGGCCGCGGCCAGCGCCGACTCCGAAATGACCGATGCCGTGCCCTGATTGCCGTGATCGGCATGGAACAGGGTCTTGCCGTCAGCCAT
>NZ_JBKEBL010000165.1:0-18810 GCF_047973135.1 Paracoccus sp. (in: a-proteobacteria) | reverse complement strand
GTTGCGGTCGATGAAATGCTGCAGCCGGCGGCGGACCTTTTCGATGATCTCGGCCCCGGCCTCTTCGTCGACCAAGGGCTCGACGCCCGGCTTCATCGGCTCGGCGCCCTTGACCAGCTTGCCGACCGCGAAGCTGCCCCACATCAGGCCACCCTGCTCGGTGAACTCCAGCTCGGTATCGGGGGCGTTGTAGAACCTGTCGGCGCGCAGGTGGAATTCGGGGCGCAAAGCCTCATAGGCCGCACGCTGCAGCATGCGCGCCTCGTCCCCGGTTGCATCGGGATCGGCGAGAAAGCGGAAACCTTCCAGACGGCCGGCGAATTCGCCCTCGACCGTCACTTCGCCCTTGTCATTCACCTCGGCCAAAAGGCTCTCCTTCTGTTTGAGCCGGCGCAAAAGCACTGAGGTGCGCCGGTCCACGAATCTTTGTGTCAGAGCCGCGTGCAACGCGTCCGACAAGCGATCTTCTACAGCGCGCGTCTCGGCGCGCCAATGACTTTCGTCCGAAACCCATCCCGAACGCTGCGCGACATAGGTCCAGGTGCGGATATATGCCAGTCGTTTAGACAAAGTGTCGATATCGCCCTGCACCCGGTCGATGCGACGGATCTGCTCGGCCAGCCAGTCGCCGGGCACGCTACCCTCGCGCAGAAAGCCGAAAATCCGCGCCAGCAGGGTCGAATGCTCGCCCGCCGAGATCGAGCGGAAATCCGGGATCCGGCAGACATCCCAGAGCAGCCGCACATCCCTGGGATGCGTCACCAGGTCGCGGATCTCGGGCATCGCCGCAAGCGCCTTGAGCGCGCGCAGATCGTCCGCCTCGCGCCCGCGCGTCAGCCATTCCGATTGCGGCTGGGTCTCAAGACTGGCGATCAGCCGCTCGATGGTGCCGAATTCCAGCGCCGCGTTGCGCCACATCAGCCGCGAGATCGGGGCGAAGCGGTGGTTCTCGATGGCGTCGATCAGCCCTTCGTCAAGCTGCCCGGCATCGCCGGTGACGCCGAAGGTGCCCGGCTCGGTATGGCGTCCGGCGCGCCCGGCGATCTGGCCCAGCTCATGGGGAAACAGCGGCCGATAGCGGCGGCCGTCGAATTTCTCGGTCCCGGAAAAGGCGATATGGCGGATGTCGAGGTTCAGCCCCATGCCGATGGCATCGGTGGCGACCAGGTAATCCACCTCGCCATTCTGATACATGGCGACCTGCGCGTTACGGGTGCGCGGGCTGAGCGCCCCCATGACCACCGCGCAGCCGCCCTTCTGGCGGCGGATCAGCTCAGCCGTGGCATAGACCTCGTCGACCGAAAAGCAGACGATGGCCGAGCGCGGCGGCATCCGGCTGATCTTTTTCGAGCCCGCCCAGCTCAGCGTGGAAAAACGTTCGCGGCGCATGAACTGCACGCCCGGCACCAGCGCCGCGATGACCGGCCGCATGGTGTCGCTGCCCAGCAGCATGGTTTCGTGCAATCCGCGCATGTTCAGCAGCCGGTCGGTAAAGACATGGCCGCGTTCGGGATCGGCGCAAAGCTGGATCTCGTCGATGGCGACGAAATCGGCGCCGACCTCGGGCATGGCCTCGGTGGTGGCGACCCAGTATTTCACCCGCTCGGGGACGATGCGCTCCTCGCCGGTGACCAGCGCCACGACCGAGGGGCCGCGCGCCTTGACGATGCGGTCATAGACCTCGCGCGCCAGAAGCCGCAGCGGCAGGCCGATGACGCCGGTGCGATGGGCCAGCATCCGTTCGACGGCGTAATGGGTCTTGCCGGTATTGGTCGGGCCAAGAACGGCCGTGACCCGCGATCTGTCCTGCATGTCAGGCGTCCGTGCCCTGCGTTTCCTGTTCCAGCCGCCGGGCCGCATCGGCGGCGTCCTGCTGGTGCGGATGGATTTTCAGACTTTCGCGGTATGCCTGCAATGCGCGGTCCCGGTCGCCCAGTTCCTCCAGCATGACGCCCAGCTGCGTCAGCGCCGCGAACTGGCGCGGCTCAAGCGCCAGCACCCGTTCCAGATCGGCCATCGCCGGGCCGAAATCGCCGTTAAGGTAAAAGGCCACGGCCCGCAGATGCCAGCCGGCGGCGAAATCGGGGGCATGATCGGTCAGCGCGGTCAGATGGCCGATGGCACCGGCAGTGTCGCCGCCGTCCAGTGCGGTCTCGCCGCGCTTGTAAAGCAGGTCCATCGCCGCCGAACCCGAGCGCGACCAGATCCGCAGGATATCGGTTTCCGCCCGCGCCCAGCTTTCCCCCTCGGGCTGGGCCAGTTCGGCGAAAAGCAGGTCCAGATCCTCGCGCTCGCGCAGGCGGGCCTCGGCGGTCAGTTCGGGCGCCTCGGCCGGCTCATCGGCGATCCCTGCCGCCGGGGCGTCGCCGGATTCGTCCTGCGGCGGCGTGTCGGGAACCTGAATCCGGGTTTCGGGGATGACCCGGCGCGGATCCTGCTGGGCATAGGCCGCCTGCATGCCGATGGGCATCAGGATCAGCCCTGCCGCGACGACATGATGGAAATGTAGGACTGGCAAACGCATACACTCCATGTAAACGTCCGCTAAGGGCAATACCAGACACGAGAACAGGAGATCGAAAATGAGCAAAGTCGTCGAGGCCGCCGTGGCCGCACTGGACGAAAAGGCCCGTGGCTTCGAGGGAACCGCGAAATTCGTCATCGAGGGCGAAGGCGCGGTCTATATCGACGCCAGCGGTGCCCGCGCCGCCGATGACGAGGCCGAGGTCACGCTGACCGCCGACCGCGCCACGTTCGAGGGGCTGCTCAGCGGCGATGTGAACCCGACGCTCGCCTTCATGACCGGCAAGCTCAAGGTCGACGGGGCCATGGGCACGGCCATGAAGCTGGGCGCGCTGCTGTCGTGATCCGGTGACACCCGCGCCATTCTATACCCTGCCGGGCGATCCGCTGCCCGAGGTCCGCTGCTTCTGGTTGCGGACCGAGGATGGCCTGCGGCTGCGGGCGGGGCTGTGGCGGGCCCGGCGCCCCATCGGGACCGTGCTGCTGTTTACGGGCCGCACCGAATATCTTGAAAAATATGTGCAGGTCGCGGCCGATCTGAACGCGGCGGATTATGACGTGCTGGCGATCGACTGGCGCGGTCAGGGTCTGTCGGACCGCCTGCAGGCCAATCCGGCACCCGGCCATATCGCCGATTTCGCAGATTATCAGCGCGACGTGGTCGAACTGGTGATCGCCGCGCAGGAGCTTGACCTGCCCCGGCCCTGGCATCTGCAGGCGCATACCATGGGCGGCACGATCGGGATGCCGGCGCTGATGGGCGGGTTGCCGGTGCAAAGCGCTGCGTTTTCGGCGCCGATGCTGGGGATCAACCTGCGCGGCCTGCCCGAATCTGTCGCGCTGGCGCTGGCCGGCCTGATGATCCGGCTGGGACGCAGCGGGCGCCCGGCACCGGGCTCGGGCGGCAATGACAGTTTCGTGCTGACAGATCCTTATCGCGACAATCTGCTGACCAGCGACGGGCCGCGCTGGGGCCGCATCGTGGCCGAGACCGCCAGCTGGCCGGAAATCGCGCTTGGCGGCGCCACCAATGGCTGGGTTCACGCCGCCCTTCTGGAATGCCGCAGGCTTGCCGCCCTGCCCGCCCCCGATCTGCCGGCGCTGATCGCGCTTGGCAGCCACGAACGCGTGGTTTCGGCCGCTGCGATCCGCGCGCGCGCCGCCAGCTGGCCCGGCGCCCGGCTCATGGAACTGCCCGACAGCCGGCACGAGCCGATGATGGAGCGCGACACGATCCGCGACGCGTTCCTGCAGGCCGCGATCGCCCATTTCCGGACATATCACGAATGATGGCCGTTCTCTGCAACTTACGGATTTGATCCGATCTTTCTCGCGGTCCTTGCAGATTCTGGCCGCAAAGGCCACATTCGCGCAATTCAAAAGGACAAATGATGACGATTCCCGTGTATAGCCCGTTCTCCCGCGTCCTGCCGCGCGACGAAAATGCCTCGCCGGTTCCTAAGGATACGCCCGATCTGGGCCAGCTTCCCGACTGGGATCTGACCGATCTCTACGCAGCCCCGGATGCGCCGGAACTCGCGCGCGATCTGGATGCACTGGAAAAGGCCTGCAACGATTTTGCCCGCGATTTCGAAGGGCGTCTGATCTCGCTTTCGCCGGCAAAGATGCTGGAATGCGTCGAGCGTTACCAGCAGATCGACATTCTGGCCGGCCGGCTGATGTCCTATGTGGGCCTGCGCTATTACCAGAACACCACCGACGCGGCGCGGGCCAAGCAGATGGGCGATCTGCAGGACCGCATCACCAATGACACCACCCGGCTCGTCTTCTTCAGCCTCGAATTCAACCGCATCCCCGAAGACCGCTATAGCGAGGTCTTTACCGCCGCCGATGGCCCGGCACGCTACAAGCCGGTCTTCGACCGCATGCGCGCCATGCGCCCCTATCAGCTTTCGGATGAGCTGGAACGCTTTTTGCATGACAGTTCCGTGGTCGGCTTCGCGGCATGGAACCGGCTCTTCGACGAAACCACCGCCGGCCTGACCTTCGATGTCGCGGGCGAGACGCTGGGCATCGAGGCGACGCTGAACCTGCTGTCAGATCACGACCGCGCCCGGCGCGAAGCCGGCGCCCGCGCGCTGGCCGAGGTCTTTAAAAGGAACATCAAGACCTTCTCCCGGATCCATAATACGCTGGTCAAGCAAAAGGCGGTCGAGGACAAATGGCGCCAGATGCCGACCCCGCAAACCGCGCGGCACCTGTCCAACCATGTCGAGCCCGAGGTGGTCGAGGCGCTCAGAAATGCCGTGACCCGCGCCTATCCGCGGCTGTCGCATCGCTATTACCGGCTCAAGGCGCGCTGGCTCGGCCTCGACAAGCTGCAGGTCTGGGACCGCAATGCGCCGCTGCCGGCTGAGACGCCGCGCCTGATCGCCTGGCCCGAGGCCCGCGCAACCGTGCTTGAGGCCTATGCCGGCTTCGCGCCGAAGCTCGCCGAACTGACAGAGCCGTTCTTCGACAGGGGCTGGATCGATGCCGGCATCAAGCCGGGCAAGGCACCGGGCGCATTCGCGCATCCCACGGTCACGACGGCCCATCCCTATGTGCTGCTGAACTATCTGGGCAAGCCGCGCGACGTGATGACGCTGGCGCATGAACTGGGCCATGGCGTCCATCAGCGGCTGGCGGCGGGACAGGGCGAATTGCTGTCCTCGACGCCCCTGACCCTGGCCGAGACCGCATCGGTCTTTGGCGAGATGCTGACCTTCCGCGCGCTTCTGGCGAAAACCACCGATCCGGCGGAAAGAAAGGCATTGCTGGCCGGCAAGGTCGAGGACATGATCAATACGGTCGTCCGCCAGATCGCTTTTTACGATTTCGAATGCAAGCTGCATGCCGCCCGCGCCGAGGGCGAGCTTACCCCCGATGACATCAACGCCCTGTGGATGAGCGTTCAGGCCGAAAGCCTTGGCCCGGTTTTCGAGTTCATGCCGGGATACGAGACCTTCTGGACCTATGTGCCGCATTTCGTGCACTCGCCCTTCTACGTCTATGCCTATGCCTTCGGCGACGGGCTGGTGAACGCGCTTTATGCCGCCTATGAGGACGGGCTGCCCGATTTCCAGGCGAAGTATTTCGACCTGCTGGCGGCTGGCGGATCGAAGCACCACAGGGAATTGCTGGCCCCGTTCGGGCTGGATGCCTCGGACCCGGCCTTCTGGGACAAGGGGCTGTCGATGATCGAGGGCCTGATCGACCAGCTAGAGGCGCTGGAGGCCTGAGTCCCGCAGCGCTGCGACGAGTTGCATCTTGATCCCAGACCCGCATTGCGCCCCTGCCCCGCATCCCTGCCGCAGGCGGGGGCCATGCGCGCTTGAATCCGTACCGGGTCCGCTTTCCGGCTGTCGCGAGCGGCCTGCTCATCACCTGATCACACAAGCTCCAGACCCGGCAGAGGCTGGCGGGGCGGAAAGGGGGGGCGGGCCGGGCAAAGCCCGACCCGCGCGCTGCCGCCCGGCCGAAGGCGCGCTTCGCGCGCGGTCAGCCTGCGGGTGGCGAGGCCTGGCCAAGCCCCGCCAGAGCCCACATCACGACCGGATCAGGTCCGAAACCCGTCACACCAGCACCGAAACGGTCCTCCTGCCCGATGCGTTGGCATCATCAATCCGATGCAGCAGCTTCGCCGGGGCGTGGCGGGTATGTGGCGGGTGTCAGGAACCCCGTCCTGCCCGCACCGCGGCAGCCGGACCGAAGCGAATGCCTGCCGACAGACCTGTGGTCCGCCGCAGGCTTTTGCAGGGGGTCCGGGGGGCGCACAGCCCCCCCGGCCATCGCGGGACGCAAATCTGCGGCGGTGACGTCATGCCGTGAGACGCGTTCAAAGTGATCACGTTTTCTGGCTATAGTCTTTTGATTTAACGCTGATGCTGTACAGGTTTTGTGATCAAAAACCAGCTTCCGTCAGCCATGCCAAGGCTTCCCGGCAAGGCACGGCGATGGGGGACAGGTTGCGCTTGTCCACCAGCCGTTGCGCACAAGGATCGCGGCACGCAAGGATGGCAACGCGTGCAAAGGTCGGCTCGTTGACGGGTTCGCTGTTCTGACCGCCGCAAAATTGCGGATCAGGGGCCGGGCTCTGACAGCTTGTCCAGCAGATCGGCGGCGATGCGGCGCGTGACCGGCCCCTGGCTTGCCATCGTGGCCCGGTCCATCGCCGCGACCAATCGCCGCGCCAGCCCCAGATCGCGGTCCATGCGCAGCACCAGCCAGTCGATCAGCCCGGCGGGCACCGCAAGCTGACGATCGGCGAACAGCTTGACCAGAACGGCAGCCAGCAGCGCCTCGTCGGGCGGGTGCAGGCGGACCTGCGGCATGGCATCCATTCGCGAGCGCAGATCGGGCAGCACCAGCCCCCAGTCGCGCGGGGGGGTGCGTGCGGTCAGCAACAGCAGGCAGTCGCGCGGCGCGCTGAGGTTCCACAAATGGAACAGCGCCTGCTCCGCGCCCGCCGCAAAACCGGCGTGATCGGCATCCTCGATCACCAGCGCGCCGCCCTGAGCCAGCAGGTGATCGGCGGCTTCGGGGCGCAGGCTGGCGGCGGTGACGCGACGCGCGCCGTTCTCGGCCGCCCAGAAGGCCGCCAGATGCGTCTTGCCCGACCCGTCCGGCCCGATCAGCAGCATCCGTCCCTGCGGCCAGTGCTGCGGCGCGTCCAGCGCCTCCAGCGCCCCGGCATTGGCTGGGGCGGGCAGGAAATCGCCGCGGGCATGGGCCGGCGGGGTGGTCAGATCCAGCGTAAGTTGACGTGACAAGGCGCGATCAGGCCCTTTCACCCGGCTCGGCGACCTCTCGCGTTTCGCGCAGCTCTGCCGCCAGGGTACCGCGCGGCGCGATTTCGACCCGCAGGGGCAGGCCGGGTTCGGGCGGCGGGACATGCCCGGTATACAGCGCGCTGTCGCGGTACCGCTCGATCAGGAACCGCGTCACCACGCCCAACGCGGCGGCCAGCGGAACGGCGATGACCATCCCGGCAAAGCCGAACAGCGCGCCAAAGACCGACAGCGCCAGCAACAGCCAGACCGGATGCAACCCGACATGGCCGCCGACGATCTTGGGTTGCAGGTAATTGCCCTCGACCACCTGCCCGGCGGCAAAGATCGCGATCACCGCGCCAATCCACCACGGTTCGCCCCAGAAGCTGAACAGCGCAACGCCGATGGCCGTCGCCCCGCCGATCAGCACGCCGACATAGGGAACGAAGGACAGGCAGGCTGCCATGATGCCGATGAAAAAGCCAAAGGGCAGCCCGACCAGCATCAGCGCCAGCGAATACCATGTCCCCAGGATCAGGATCACCATCCCCTGTCCTCGCAGAAAACCCGACAGCGCATCGTCAATATCCGAGGCGATGCGGCGAATGGTGGGCGCGTGCTGGCGGGGCAACAGATCGTCGATGCGGGCGACCATGTGATCCCAGTCCAGCAGCAGGTAGAAGGCCACGACCGGCACGATGACCAGCAGCGCGATCACCCCGACCGCCCCCCGGACCGAGCCCATCAGCGTCGAGGCCAGCCGCCCCCACTGATCGGCCAGCTTCTGCCCCAGATCGGCCAGCGCCGTGCGCAGTGTGCTGTCGGCGGGCAGCAGGTCGGGAAAACGTGTGGTCAGGAAGGTCTGGCCCTTGTCGATCATCTCGGGCGCGGTCAGGATCAGTGCGGTCGCCTGCCGCGCCAGAACCGGCACGATCAGCAACAGGACCAGCGCAAAGATCAGCACCGCACCGCCGGTGATGATCACCACGGCCATGGTCCGCGACAGGCCCGCGCGCTCCAGCCGGTCGGCAATCGGGTCCAGCAGATAGGCGATGCCGGCGCCAAGGATGAAGGGCAGGATGGCACTGCCCAGCAGCCACATCGTCACCCCCAGCAAAACTGCCGCAATTCCCCACCACCGAAGCTGTTTCTGTATCGGCATCACCGCCCCCGTTCTGTCAGCCCCTTTGTGGCGAGGGCCAGCGCAGGTTGCAAGAGCAGGCTATGCCCCGCCTGCCGGATCAGGCGGCACGGGCAGCGGGGTATGGCCGACACGGGACTTGCGACATTTATACCTTCTTTATCGAAATTTCCCGCGTCGGGTTCCCGATGTCGGCCGGATCTGTGCGCTGCGACGCGTTTCAGACCGTCACGTCCGTTTTTCGGTGGCCCGATCCGGATATTCAATTGTCGGTTCCGAAATCGTCAGCGCTGCCGCGACCTGACCGATCCGGTCACAATAGGCAAGAACGGCGACTTGCCCGAACCGCGCGACTGCCCTACACCGACAAAAACCCCTGCAAGAGGCTGCCCATGCGTCTGTCGCGCTATTTCCTGCCCGTCCTGAAAGAGGATCCCAAAGAGGCCCAGATCGTCAGCCACCGCCTGATGCTGCGCGCCGGAATGATCAGGCAGCAGGCGGCGGGGATTTATTCCTGGCTTCCTCTGGGCTGCAAGGTGCTCAGGCGCATCGAGCAGATCGTGCACGAGGAACAGCAGCGCGCCGGGCATATCCCGCTGCTGATGCCGACGCTGCAACCGGCCGATCTGTGGCGGGAATCGGGCCGCTATGATGATTACGGCGAGGAAATGCTGCGCATCACCGACCGCCACAAGCGTGACCTGCTTTACGGCCCCACGAATGAAGAGATGATCACCGACATCTTCCGCAGCCATGTGAACAGCTACCGGGATCTGCCGCTGACGCTGTATCATATCCAGTGGAAATTCCGTGACGAGATCCGCCCCCGTTTCGGCGTGATGCGCGGGCGCGAATTCCTGATGAAGGACGGGTACAATTTCGACCTGACCAAAGAGGACGCGCTGCACGCCTATAACCGCCATCTGGTCAGCTATCTGCGGACCTATGAACGCATGGGGCTGCAGGCGATCCCGATGCGTGCCGATGGCGGGCCAATCGGCGGCGATTACACGCATGAATTTCTGGTCCTCGCCGAAACCGGCGAATCCGAGGTCTTTTATGACAGCGCCATCACCGACCTGACCTTTGGCAACCGGCAGATCGATTATGCCGACGTGGCGCAATGTCAGGCCGTGCTGGACGAATTCACCAGCCGCTATGCCCGTACGGATGAAACCCACGACGCCGCGCTGTTCGAACAAATCCCCGAGGAACGCCGCAGAACCGCGCGCGGAATCGAGGTCGGGCAGATTTTCTATTTCGGCACCAAATATTCCGAGCCGATGGGCGCAACGGTCGTCGGCCCCGATGGCACCCGCGTGCCGGTCCATATGGGCAGCCACGGCATCGGCGTCAGCCGCCTTCTGGGCGCGATTATCGAAGCCAGCCATGACGACAAGGGCATCATCTGGCCCGAAGGCGTGACCCCCTTCCACGCGGGTATCGTGAACCTGAAACAGGGCGACGCCTCGACCGACAATGCCTGCGAAGCGATCTATCGCGAACTGAAGGCGCGGGGGCTGGATCCGCTTTATGACGACCGCGACGAACGGGCGGGCGCGAAATTCGCCACGATGGACCTGATCGGCCTGCCCTGGCGCATCACCGTGGGCCCGCGCGGCCTGGCCAGCAATCGCGTGGAACTGACCTGCCGCCGCACCGGGGAAAGTCAGGAACTGGCCCCCGCCGACGCGGTGGCCCGCCTGTCCGAAATCTATGCTCCGGTTCTGGCGGCGGGGTGATCGCCGCCGGGGCCGCAGGACGGATACCGGTTCGCAGGCGGGCCGGTGTCCGTCCTGCGGCCCCGCGATTTGCCCCAGGATTTTCGGAACAGTCCGACGGCACCGCCGCAAGATTGCGTCCCGCGGCGGCCCGAGCCCCTTTTCACCCTCGCCGCACCTGCCCGATCAACTGGCGCAGCGGGTCGGCTGACACCGAAAACAATCTGAAACCCTCGTTCTGGCACCATGACTTGGCGTAAGCTTGACCCAAAAGTCATGCAGCCCATACCTACAGGCCGCTTTTCTTTTTTGAAACGCCACCTTAACCTGCTTGTCAGGGAAATTTGCTCAACTGGGAGAAAGACATATGAAGAAGCTGCTGCTTGCCACCGCCGCCGGTGCATTGATCGCCGGTGCCGCGGGTGCCGAAGAGATCAAGATGGGCATCTCGTTTGGATTTACAGGGCCGCTGGAATCCATGTCCCCGGCCATGCGCGACGGCGCCGAACTGGCGATGAAAGAAGTCAGCGATTCAGGGCTGCTGCTGGACGGCTCGACCGTGGTGCCGGTCGAGGGCGATTCGACCTGCGCCGATGCCGCCGCAGCGACTGCCACGGTCGAACGGCTGATCACAGCGGAAAAGGTGCGCGGCATCGTGGGGGGCATGTGCTCGGGTGAGACCATTGCCTCGCTGGAAAACGTCGCCAAACCGAACGGCATCGTGATGATCTCGCCCTCGGCGACATCTCCGGCGCTGTCCACGATCGACGATAACGGGCTGTTCTTCCGGACATCGCCTTCGGATGCCCGTCAGGGCGAGGTAATGGCCGACATTATCCTTGAGCATGACATCAAATCCGTCGCCGTGACCTATACCAATAACGATTATGGCAAGGGGCTGGCTGACAGCTTTGCCGCCGCCTTTGCAGCCAAGGGGGGCACGGTCACGGTGAACAGCGCCCATGACGACGGCAAGGCCGACTATTCGGCCGAGGTCGCGGCGCTGGCGGCGGCGGGCGGCGATGCGCTGGTCGTGGCGGGTTATGTCGATCAGGGCGGCTCGGGCATCGTGCGCGGCGCGCTGGATACCGGCGCGTTCAGCACATTCGTCTTTCCCGACGGCATGATCGGCACCGCGCTGGTCGAGAATTTCGGCAGCGAGATCGACGGCAGTTTCGGTCAGAACCCGGCAGCCGAGGGCGAAGGGCGCGACACCTATTTGAAGATGGCCACGGATGCGGGCTTTGACGGTTCGGGCGCGTTCTCGGCGGAATCCTATGACGGTGCCGCGCTGATGCTGATGGCGATGGCGGCAGCGGGTTCCAGCGATCCTTCGGTCTATAAGGAAAAGATCATGGATGTCGCCAATGCGCCGGGCGAAAAGATCATGCCGGGCGAACTGGCCAAGGCGATCGAGATCATCAATGGCGGCGGCGATGTGGATTATGTCGGCGCATCCTCGGTCGAGTTCGTCGAGCCGGGCGAATCCTCGGGCACCTTCCGCGAAGTCACCTTCAAGGACGGCGCGATGGAGATCGTCGGCTATCGCTGATGGCGGCTGACAAGACCGGCCCGGCATCCCTTTTCGGGGTGCCGGTTCTTCGGGAACATAAAAGAATACCGCCAAAGGTGGCCGGACTTCACCCCAAGCCGTGAAGACAGGGATGTAACGAATGATAAAGGTCGAAGACCTGCATCGGCATTTCGGCGGCTTCAGGGCCGTCGATGGTGCCAGCCTGACGATCGGGACCGGGTCGATCACCGGATTGATCGGCCCGAACGGCGCGGGCAAATCGACGCTGTTCAATGTCATCGCGGGCGTGTTGCCACCTACTTCGGGACGGGTGACGATGGACGGGCAGGACATTACCGGCCTACCGCCGCATGAACTGTTTCACCGGGGCCTGTTGCGGACCTTTCAGCTTGCGCATGAATTTGCCTCGATGACCGTACGCGAGAACCTGATGATGGTTCCCGGCGGCCAGACCGGCGAGACGATCTGGAAAACCTGGTTTCAGCGCGGCCGGATCGACCGCGAAGAGGCAGAGCTGCGCCGCAAGGCTGACGAGGTGCTGGATTTCCTGACCATTAGCCATCTGACCCATGAAAAGGCCGGCAACCTGTCGGGCGGGCAGAAAAAGCTGTTGGAACTGGGCCGCACGATGATGGTCGATGCCAAGATCGTTTTTCTGGACGAGGTCGGCGCGGGCGTGAACCGCACCCTGCTGGGCACCATCGCCGATGCGGTGATCCGGCTGAACCGTGAACGCGGCTATACGTTCTGCGTGATCGAACATGACATGGATTTCATCAGCAAGCTGTGCGACCCGGTCATCGTCATGGCCGAGGGCAAGGTTCTGGCGCAGGGCAGTGCCGATCAGATCATGCAGAACGAGGAAGTCATCGAATCCTATCTGGGGCGCGGCCTCAAGAACAAGGACATGGTGGGCGCATGAGCGACGCTGAACAGGCATTCGGCCATCGGGGCAACCGTGACGCTTCGGTCGTCAATCCGCATGGGCGCGGCAGCATCGACGGCAGCCGCAAATCCGGCGCGTCCGGCCCCGGAAATCCGGGCGATCCGTTTCTGATCGGCGAGGACATGTGGGGCGGCTATGGCCGTGGGCCCGACATCCTGCAAGGCTGTACCATCGCCGTCGAAAAGGGCGAGATCGCGGTGATCGTCGGCCCGAATGGCGCGGGTAAGTCCACCGCGATGAAGGCAATCTTTGGCATGCTGGATCTGCGCAAGGGCAGCGTGCGGCTGAACGGGCGCGACATCACGGCGCTGAACCCGCAGGACCGGGTCAAGGCGGGCATGGGGTTTGTGCCGCAGGTGAACAACATCTTTCCCTCGATGACGGTCGAGGAGAATCTGGAAATGGGCGCATTTATCCGCGACGACGACATCCGCGAGACGATGCAGCAGGTCTATGAACTGTTCCCCGCCGTCGCCGACAAGCGCAGGCAGGCGGCGGGCGAGCTGTCGGGCGGTCAGCGCCAGCAGGTCGCTGTCAGCCGCGCGCTGATGACGCGCCCGCAACTGCTGATGCTGGATGAACCCACGGCGGGCGTCAGCCCGATCGTCATGGACGAGCTGTTCGACCGCATCATCGCCATCGCGCGCGGCGGGCTGCCGGTGCTGATGGTGGAACAGAACGCACAGCAAGCCATGAACATCGCCGACAAGGCCTATGTGCTGGTGCAGGGCGCGAACGCCCATACCGGCACCGGCAAGGAACTGATGGCCAATGACGAGGTGCGCCGCACCTTCCTGGGGGGCTGATCCATGGACATTCTGAACGCCCTTGTGGTCTTTCTGAATTTCGTATTCATCCCCGCGGCCGCCTATGGCGCGCAGCTTGCGCTTGGTGCGCTGGGGGTGACGCTGATCTATGGCATCCTGCGCTTTTCCAATTTTGCCCATGGCGACACCATGGCCTTCGGCACCGCCATCACAATCCTTGTGACATGGGGGTTGCAGGCCATGGGCATTGGGCTGGGGCCGCTGCCCACCGCGCTGCTGGCGCTGCCTGTGGGGATCGCTGCCAGCGCGCTGATCGTTCTGGGCACCGACCGCGTGGTCTATCGCTTTTACCGGGCGCAAAAGGCCGCGCCGATCATTCTGGTGATGGCCTCGGTCGGGGTCATGTTCATCATGAACGGGCTGACCCGCCTGCTGATCGGCGTCGATGAACAGCGTTTCGCAGATGGCGCGCGCTTTGTCATCGATGTCCGCAGTTTCCGCGAATGGACCGGCCTGCGCGAAGGGCTGGCGCTTAAATCGACGCAGGCGCTGACGCTGGTGGTCGCGGTGATCGTGGTCTGGGCGCTGTTCCGGTTTCTGAACCACACCAAATCGGGCAAGGCCATGCGCGCCTATTCCGATAACGAGGATCTGGCGCTGTTGTCGGGGATCGATCCGGAAAAGGTCGTGCGCATGACATGGGTGATCGCTGCCGCGCTGGCGACCATCGCGGGGGTGCTGTACGGGCTGGACAAGGCGTTCAAGCCCTTTAACTATTTCCAGATCCTGCTGCCGATCTTTGCCTCGGCCATCGTGGGCGGGCTTGGCAATCCGCTGGGGGCGATCGCGGGCGGCTTTGTCGTGGCCTTTTCCGAGGTCGCGCTGACCTATCCCTGGGTCAAGGTCGCCGGATATCTGTTCCCTGACTGGCAGCCCGGTGGGCTGCTGCAACTGATGGGAACGGAATATAAATTCGCCGTCAGTTTCGTCATTCTGATCGTCGTGCTGCTGTTCAGGCCCACCGGCCTGTTTCGTGGCAAGTCGGTCTAGGGAAGGGGGTCACAGATGTCCTCGAACCGTCAGGCCACCGCCGCCACAAATCCGTGGCGCGCCCCGCTGTTGTTTCTGGCCCTTGCGACACTGTTTGTCCTTGAGGGCACGGTACGCAACAGCATGTTTTCCGGCAGTTGGAACACTTCGCTTGCGATCCTGAACATGGGGCTGATTTCGGCCATCACGGCCCTGGGCGTGAACATGCAATGGGGCTATGCCGGGCTGTTCAACGTCGGCGTGGTGGGCTTTCTGGCCCTTGGCGGGCTGGCCCCGGTGCTGGTCGCCATGCCGCCCGTCGCGGGCGCATGGTCCGCCGGAGGGCCGCGCCTGCTGCTGGGGCTGGCAGCCGGGCTGGGGACGCTGGCGCTGGCCGTCGCCGTCTGGAGGCGCATGGCCAAGGGCCGCGCGCGCGGGCTGGCCGTCGCCGCCATCCTGATCCTTGGGTTCTTTCTGTATCGCGGGCTGTTCGACCCCGCTGTGACTGCGATCGAGGCCAATAACTCGGCTCGCGCGGGCAATATTGGCGGGCTGGGCCTGCCGATCCTGCTGTCATGGGCCGTGGGCGGGGTCTTTGCCGCCGCCGCCGCATGGGGGGTGGGCAAGGTCGCATTGGGGCTGCGATCCGATTATCTGGCGATTGCCACGCTTGGCATCGGCGAAATCATCGTCGCGGTGCTGAAAAACGAGGACTGGCTGGCGCGCGGGGTCAAGAATGTCACCTCGATTCCGCGCCCCGTGCCCTATGAGATTACCCTGCAAAAGAACCCCGATTTCATCAGCTTCGCGCAAGGCTGGGGGTTCGGGACGGCCGAGGCCTCGGGGATCTGGGTCAAGCTGTGCTATATGTCGCTGTTTCTGGTCGTGCTGCTGGTCATCATTCTGCTGGCCGAGCTGGCGCTGAAATCGCCCTGGGGCCGGATGATGCGTGCCATCCGCGACAACGAGACCGCCGCCGAAGCCATGGGCAAGGATGTCACCGCGCGGCATTTGCAGGTGTTCATCCTTGGTTCAGCCGTGATCGGCATCGCGGGGGCAATGATGATTACGCAGGACGGGCTGATGGCACCGGTCAGCTATAACCCGCTGCGCTATACTTTTCTGATCTGGGTGATGGTGATCGTCGGTGGATCGGGGAATAACTGGGGCGCGGTTCTGGGCGCGGTGCTGATCTGGTTTTTGTGGATCAAGGCCGAGGTCTGGGGTCCGGCGCTGATCGCGCTGTTGACCTCGCCCCTGCCGGCGGGGCCGCTAAAGGCGCATCTGCTGGACAGCGCGGCGCATATGCGGTTCATCGCGATGGGGCTGGTGCTGTTGCTGGTGCTGCGCTTTGCGCCGCGCGGACTGGTGCCGGAACGATAGGCGGCGGGCCGTCAAGGCCCGCCTTGCCATGATCGCGCGGTTACTGCCCCGTCAGACGCCGGGTGCCCTGAAACAGGCCGCATTTTTCGCCGATCACCACGCTCCACCACATGCGGCCATCCTGCCCGGTCACGGCACCGACGCCGATCCGGTCATTCGTCTGTTCCAGAAGCGCAATGCGATGCCCCTCGGAGGCGAACCAGCGCGCGATCACCGCATCCGCCGATCTACCGATCGCCACAAGCTGCCCGACACCGCAGGAACGAAAGCCCACGGCCTTGGCGCGGTCTGTAATGCCGGACCCATCCGCGCCGACGACCGACTCTCGCCCCAAGGCAGAGATGTCGCAAGCCTGCTTCAGCGCAATCTCGGTCAGTTTTCTGTCCGTTTTCAGCAACGACCGCCCCTGCCCGCCGCGCAGGTTGTTCACCGCCTCGACCATGCGCTGCGCCTGATCCACATCGCCATTGCAGACCATGCTGTCCGCCACGGGGATTGGTTCCTGACCCGAGGGGGCGTCGCCCGGCATGATGGCGTCTATCGAGGGCGCGGATTGACAGGCGACCAGCGCCAGCAGGCAAAGGGCGGCGATTGCGGGACGGAGTGCGGTCATGACGAACCTCGGGATTATGCTTCGATATCAGATGCCATTCCGGCAGGCCCGATGGCAAGCCCGACCCTGTCGGCTGTCATCGGTGAAACAGGCCCCTTGCACCATGGCGTCCGCAATCTTAAAGCGCATCCATGACACAACACCAGCGCCTTCTGATCATCGACTTCGGCTCTCAGGTGACGCAACTGATCGCGCGTCGCCTGCGGGAACTGAAGGTCTATTGAGAAATCCATCCCTATCAGAACGTGACCGACGCGTTTCTGGCGGATTTCGCGCCCAAAGCCATCATCTTTTCGGGTGGCCCCGACAGCGTCACGCGCCCCGGATCGCCCCGCCCCCCAGCATCGGCCTTTACCCTTGGCGTGCCGATCCTGGGCATCTGCTATGGCCAGCAGGTGATGATGCAGGAACTGGGAGGTCTGGTCGAAAGCGGCCATGGCACGGCCGAGTTCGGGCGCGCCTTCGTGACGCCCACCGATGACCGCCTGCCGCTGCTGAACGGCTGGTTCGCCGATGGCCGCGAACAGGTCTGGATGAGTCATGGCGACCATGTCTCGCGCATCGCCCCCGGTTTTCAGGTCTATGGTACCTCGCCCGGTGCGCCCTTTGCGATCACCGCCGATCCGTCGCGCAATTTCTTTGCCGTGCAATTCCACCCCGAGGTGCATCACACCCCGAACGGTGCAAAACTGTACGAAAATTTCGTCCGTCTGGCGGGGTTCACCAGCGACTGGACCATGGCCAGCTATCGCGAGGACGCAATTGCAAAAATCCGGCAGCAGGTCGGCGACAAAAAGGTGATCTGCGCGCTGTCGGGCGGCGTTGACAGTTCCGTCGCAGCGGTCCTGATCCACGAGGCCATCGGCGAGCAGTTGACCTGCGTGTTCGTCGATCACGGGCTGATGCGGCTGAACGAGGCCGAGGAAGTCGTCGGCATGTTCCGCCAGCATTACAACCTGCCGCTGATCCATGCCGAGGAAGCCGACCTGTTCATCGGCGCGCTGGAGGGGATCAGCGACCCCGAGGTCAAGCGCAAGACCATCGGCAAGCTGTTCATCGACGTTTTCCAGCGCGAAGCGGCAAAGATCGAAGGGGCCGAGTTTCTGGCCCAGGGCACGCTTTACCCCGATGTGATCGAAAGCGTTTCGTTCAGCGGTGGCCCCTCGGTGACGATCAAAAGCCACCATAATGTCGGCGGCCTGCCCGAAAAGATGGGCCTGAAACTGGTCGAACCGCTGCGGGAACTGTTCAAGGACGAGGTCCGCGCCCTTGGCCGCGAACTGGGCCTGCCGGAAAAATTTATTGGCCGCCACCCTTTTCCCGGCCCCGGCCTCGCCATCCGCTGCCCCGGCGAGATCACCCGCGACAAGCTGGAGATCCTGCGCCGCGCCGATGCCGTATTCATCGACCAGATCCGCAAGCACGGGCTTTACGATGACATCTGGCAAGCCTTCGTGGCGATCCTGCCGGTCCGCACGGTGGGCGTGATGGGCGACGGGCGCACCTATGACTATGCCTGCGCCCTGCGCGCCGTCACCTCGGTCGATGGTATGACAGCGGATTACTATCCGTTCAGCCACGAATTCCTGGGCGAGACAGCGACGCGCATCATCAACGAGGTCAAGGGCATCAACCGTTGCACCTATGACATCACCTCGAAACCGCCCGGCACGATCGAGTGGGAGTGATTCGGGCGTTCGGAATGAGCGGGAATCAATAAGGAAAAGTAGGGGCGAAAGTCGCATTATCCCTTAGAAATATGAGATTTTCCTCTGACATTTTCGGAATCATCAGGAACGGACTGGCACCGGCGAGCACCATTTTTTTTGTGGCACGACGAATGGCATCGTTTATCATGACGTCACTCTGAAGGCTTGATACCATGCGGCCTTCAGTAAGGGCACCATGGTATTATTTTTGGGTAAGCCTTTGGTGCAAAATGGATTTATGGCGATATTCCTGACAATTTTCAGCATGGTATTTTAAGCGGAGAAACGCGCGCAATATGCTGACTGATACCAAGCTGCGAAACCTGAAACCCAAGGAAAAACTCTATAAGGGGCACCTCGATTTTTAACGTTTCCTGCTGCTCAATGTCTGTTTGACAGCCTGAACCCTGCCGAAAACGGCTTGCTGGGGTATTGGGGGGCGTGATCAGTGACGGTTCCGCCCGGTCACGGCGCGCTTCGCCCTTGCCCGGCCTGACTTCCGCGCCTCGGGTCATGCCGGGCAAGGGTTCAGGCGGCGCAGTTGCGTCAGCCGTCGCATGTTGCAGGCGAGGTTCTTCATCCCGATTTTCGCCTTCGCGCGTACCAGGCCGATGGTGCGCACCAGCGTGCCACCCATGTCGTCGGTCTGCGCGCCGAAGACATGCTCGACAC
>NZ_JBKEBL010000190.1:0-4751 GCF_047973135.1 Paracoccus sp. (in: a-proteobacteria) | reverse complement strand
GAGGGCGGACAGGTCACGAAGCTGCGGCAGGTCGTTTCATCCGCCTGCACGGTCTGCGAGGGCGGCGGTCCGCCGCTGTGGGAAATCCGCGCCCGCAGCGTCACCCATGACGCCCGCACCCGGCTGATCCATCTGGAATATCCGCGCCTGCGCCTGTTCGGCCTGCCGGTCTTTGCCCTGCCCATGACGATCAGCGCCCCGGATCCCACGGTCGAACGGCAGTCTGGCTTTTTGCGACCGGAATACCGCACGACCTCGCAGCTTGGCTTCGGGCTGATGCTGCCCTATTTCAAGACACTTGGCGATCATGCCGATCTGACACTGACACCCTATGTCTCGGCCAGCCGCACACGGACCTTGGGGCTGCGCTATCGTCAGGCCTATCGCCACGGCGCGATGGAATGGAACGGCGCGATCACCCGCGACGATATCGAGGACGGCAAGACGCGCGGCTATCTTTTCGGCGCGGCGCGATTCGAACTGCCGGGCGATTACCGGCTGGGATTGCAGGTACAGACCGCCTCGGACCGCCGCTATCTTCTGGATTACGACATCACGGATGCCGACCGCCTGTGGAGCGGCGCGACCCTGGAACGGGTGCAGCGCGACAAGCTGACCTTTATCCGGGTCGGCAATTACCATTCGCTGCGCAGCGACGAGGGTAACGATACATCGCCCGCGCAGGTCGCCGACGCCTACACGATCCGCCGCTTTACCCCGGCGCTGATCGGCGGCGAGGCAGTGGTGGAATGGTCCACCCATGCCCATGTCCGCCCCTCGGATCAGGACAGTGTCGGCCGTGACATGGCACGCGGCTCGCTGGCGCTGGACTGGCGGAGCAGCACGATCCTGCGGAACGGGGTCGTGGCTTCGGCGATCATGGGCATGAATGCTGACGTCTATTACATCGCGCAGGACAGCCAGTATGACAATGTCGTCGCCCGCGCCGATCCGGTCGGCGGGGTGGAACTGCGCTGGCCGCTGATGGCGCAGCCCGGTGCCGCCACCCATATCGTCGAACCCGTGGCCCAGATCCTGTGGTCACCCTGGCGCAGCACCGAAAACCTGCCGAACGAGGACAGCCGCCTGATCGAGTTCGACGAGGGCAACCTGTTTTCCGCCAACCGTTTTCCCGGCTGGGACCGGCGCGAAGGGGGCCTGCGCGCCAATCTGGGCGTCGGCTGGACGCGGATCGACCCGGCGGGCTGGTCGCTGGGGCTGACCGGGGGCCGGGTGTTTCGCAACTCGGCCGACGATCAGTTTCCCGAATCGTCGCCGCTGGCGGGCAACACCTCGGACTGGCTGATGGCGGCGCATTTCGACAGCGGCACCGGGCTGGCCATCGCCAACCGCGCGCTGTTCAACGACAAGCTGGACATCTCGCGAAACGAATTGCGGCTTGGCTGGCTGCGGCCCGATTTGCAGCTTTCCGCCGGTCATCTGTGGATCACCAGCGACCGTGACGAGGGGCGCGAGACCGATACCAACGAACTGACGGCGAATGTCGGCTGGCAGATCGCCACCGGCTGGTGGGGCAATGCCGAAACCCGGTATGATTTTCAGGCCGAGCGGGCACAAAAGGCAGCGTTGGATCTGACCTATCGCAACGAATGCCTGGCGGTGCAGATGGGCCTGTCGCGACGGTTTTCCAACTCGGACGATATCGACCCCGAGACCAGTTTCGACCTGTCCGTCCAGCTTGGCGGTTTTGGCAGGCAGAAAGACGGTCCGGGCACGGTGGCGCGCCGCCGCTGTATGCGCTAATCTTGCGGCAAAGAAGGATTTGGGGGCAGCAGATGCGGCAGTTTCTTTCCGGCATCGCCATTGCGGCGACTGTGCTTTTGGGTCACGCGGCACCCGTCTTGGCCCAGAGCCCGTTTTCGCCCGTTCTGTATCTGAACGACAAGGCTATCACCGGGTTCGAGGTCGATCAGCGAATGCGCTTCATGCATTTGCTGGGGGCGGGCGATACCGACCGCGCCGCCGCCGAGGATGCTCTGATCAAGGACCGGCTGCGCAAATACGCGGCCGAACAGATGGGCATCACCATCACCGACGAGGGCCTTCAGGAAGGGCTTGAGGAATTTGCGGGCCGCGCCGGAATGGACGCCGCACAGTTCAGCGCCTCGCTGGAACGCGCGGGCGTCGAACCTCAGGCATTTCGCGATTTCGTCGAGGCCGGTGTGGTCTGGCGCAGCGTCATCCGGCAGCGTTTCGTGCCGATGGTCAATGTCTCGGACCGCGAGATCGATCAGGAACTCAGGCGCCGGATCGAAACGCCGGTCATCACCCGCGTGCTGTTGTCGGAACTGATCATCCCGGCCCCTCCGGGTCAGGAACAGGCAGCGGTGCAGCGCGCCACCGCCATCGCCGCCGCCAACCCCGACGACGCCGGATTTGCCGAGGCTGCGCGGCAGTATTCCGCATCGGATTCGGCAGAGGCCGGGGGGCGGCTGAACTGGATCAATATCGACAACCTGCCGCCGACCCTGCGCCCGATCATCCTGTCGCTGCAACCGGGCCAGACCACGCGACCGCTGACCGTGACCGGCGCGGTGATCCTGTTCCGCCTGCGCGACAGCGCGGGCACGCTGCGCCCCGGCGCGCGCGAACAGGTGCTAGATTATCAGACCCTGCACATGGGCAGCGCACAGGATGCAGCGGCGCTGGCGGCACGGGCGCAGGGCTGCGACGATCTTTATGTGCAGGCAGGCAAGCAACTGGCCGCGCAGGTCTTGCGCCAGACCCTGCCCCAGAACCAGATCCCGCCAGTGATCGCCACGCAGCTTGCCTCGCTGGACGATGACGAGGCGGCGGTGGTGAATTACGGTACCAGCGCCGATCTGGTGATGCTGTGTTCGCGCCAGCCCGCGCTTCTGGCCGAGGCCGGAACGCCGGTCGCCACCACGGCCGAGGCCCCCGACGGGGTCGAGAACGCCATCCCCGATCCGCAGGCCATCCCCGACCGCGAGATGGTGCTGGACGACATCCGCAACCGCAAGATCAACGCCATGGCCGACGCCTATCTTGAGGAACTTTATGCCAATGCGGTCATCCGGCGGCCCTGATGCGCCCCGCCCGCGTCCTTCTGACCTGCGGAGAACCTGCGGGCATCGGCCCTGAACTGGCCGTTGCCGCAATTGGATGCGGGGTCGATTTCGCATGGATCGGCGATCCGCGCCATCTGCCGCAGGGCACGCCCGTCGCGCTGATCGAATCCCCCGGCGATCCGGTGCCCGCCGGACATCTGCCGGTGCTGCGCCACGAATTCGACGCCCCCGCCACGCCGGGCCGCCCCGATCCAGCCAATGCCGCAGGCGTGATCCAGGTAATCGCCCGCGCCGTCGATCTGGTGACACAGGGCAAGGCAGCCGCGCTCACCACCCTACCGATCAACAAGCAGGCCCTGAAAGAGGGCGCGGGCTTTGCCTTTCCCGGCCATACCGAATATCTGGCCCATCTGGCGGGCGGGGTGCCGGTGGCGATGATGCTGGCCTCGACCACCATATCGCCGCCCTGCCGCACCGTGCCCGCGACCATCCATATCCCTCTGGAACAGGTGCCCGAGGCACTGACCGATGCGGTGCTGGAACAGGTGATCCGCATCACCCATGCCGCGATGATCCGCGATTTCGGCCTGTCTGCCCCGCGTCTGGCCGTGGCCGGGCTGAACCCCCATGCGGGCGAGGGCGGAACCATGGGCCGGCAAGAGCGCGACCGGATCGCGCCGCTGCTGGACCGCCTGCGCGCCGAGGGGCTGGACATCACCGGCCCCCTGCCCGCCGACACGATGTTCCACGCCCCGGCCCGCGCGCGCCATGACGCGGCGATCTGCGCCTATCACGATCAGGCGCTGATCCCGATCAAGACGCTGGACTTCGCGGGCGGGGTGAATGTGACGCTTGGCCTGCCCTTCATTCGCACCTCGCCCGATCACGGCACCGCCTTCGACATCGCCGGTCAGGGCCGCGCCGATCCCGCCTCGACCATCGCCGCCCTGCGCATGGCCCGCGACATGGCGGCACAGCGGCCATGAGGCAACTCCGCTGCAACATGTCCTCCAGGGGGTCCGGGGGGCTCGCCCCCCGGCTCTCGCGGGACGCAAAGACCCCCGCAGCCCCGGCATGACCTCCATCGACAACCTTCCCCCCCTGCGCCAGGTGATCGCCACCCATGACCTTAGGGCAAAGAAACAGCTTGGCCAGAATTTCCTGCTGGACCTGAACCTAACCGCCAAGATCGCGCGGCAGGCGGGCGATCTGCGCGGATGCGACGTGCTGGAAATCGGCCCCGGCCCCGGCGGGCTGACGCGGGGTCTGCTGGCCGAAGGCGCGCGGCATGTTCTCGCCATCGAAAAAGACCCTCGCGCTCTGCCCGCGCTGGCCGAAATCGCCGCCGCCTATCCGGGGCGGCTGACGGTTCTGCAAGGCGATGCGTTGCAAATCGACCCGCTGGCGCATCTGACCCCGCCGATCCGGGTGGCAGCGAATTTGCCTTATAACGTGGGGACGGAATTGCTGATCCGCTGGCTGACGCCGCCGGACTGGCCGCCTTTCTGGCAGTCGCTGACGCTGATGTTCCAGAAAGAGGTGGCCGAGCGGATCGTAGCCGCGCCAGGCAGCAAGGCCTATGGGCGGCTGGCGCTGCTGGCCCAGTGGCGGGCCGAGGCGCGGATCGTCATGACCCTGCCGCCCGAAGCCTTTGTGCCCGCCCCCAAGGTGCATTCGGCGGTGGTCCATCTGACCGCCCTG
>NZ_JBKEBL010000331.1:0-1544 GCF_047973135.1 Paracoccus sp. (in: a-proteobacteria) | reverse complement strand
GCCGCGACATTGCCGTAGCGGTCGAACATTTCGCGCAGGTAGGCCGTGCCCGCGAAGATATTATCGCGCGGATCATAGGGATCGCGGCCAAGCCGGTGACGGATGCGCAGACCCGCCCAGGTGTCGGGCATCACCTGCATCAATCCGATAGCACCTGCGGAGGAAATTGCGCGTGCATTGCCCGCGCTCTCGGCCCGCATGACGGCGCGAATCCAATGCTCCGGGATATCGAACCTCTGCGATGCCTCAGTGATATACGCCGCATGGGGATCGGTAATGGCCGCGCGCGTGACGGGCGCGGATTGTGCAAACGCGACGCCCGGTGCGACGCAGATGGAAAGTGCGCCGATCATTGCCGACACTGCGCAGAGAATGGCGGGTGTTCGCATGGCCTTACTCCCGTCCTTCGCGCGGTTTCTGACGGTTCCAGTGCAGCGACCAGGAGGTTTCATCGTCACCGTTCTGGAAGAGATTTGCCCGGATCGCCTGCGGCAAAGCGGGATCGTCCAGCAGGACGGACAGGTAGTTGCCAGCCTTTTCGCCGGTGCGTTGCCACGCCGCACCGACCTCCGGGCCATCGGCATCACGGTGATGGATGCGGTAGTCCGGTGCGTTTTCGGCATCGCCTTCGGCGGGGATGATCGCCAGTTCGATGTCGAGCGTGAGGGTCTGCACGCGCCCGGAAAAGCCGGATTGTTCGCGGGTGAATTGACCGATCTGGGGCATTGAAAATCTCCTGTGGTTGATTGTCGGGATTGGGGTCAGGGTGTCGGCGCGCGCCACTGGTAGCGGCCGTCGCCCTGTTCATCGGTCCAGAGCGGGACCGCGCGACCGATGACTGAACTGGCGGGAAGCGGGCCGAAATAGCGGCCATCGAGGCTGTCCGGGATGTTCCGGTTCATCAGGAAAAGCTGATTGAGGCCGATGATCTGGCAGCCCTGCCAGACCGGCAGATCGCGGCCCATTCGGTCGCGCTCCAGCGCTTCGCCCATCACGATCCCGTCCACGGTAATGGTGCGGCTAATGCGGCAAACCTGTTGCCCCGGCAGGCCAAGAACGCGTTTCAAAAGCGGCACGTCACGCCCGACATAGCCGCGCTCCACAATGAAGCTGGCGAGCGGTTCAGGCGGCATGACCGCGACCAGATCAGACGCGTCGATCCGGGCCGCAGGCTCGACGGTGTAGAAGCCGACAGGCACGCTGGCCGTTTCGTTCCAGATCAGTTTCGTGGGCCAATCGACCGCTCCTGCGGCGGCGATGGTGATGGCGGCCAGCGCCGTGACGGTGAGAATACGCCGCCGGGTCATGGCGCAATCCTGCGGCGATGCAGCCAGGCGGCATGGCGCTCGGGTGTGTAGCTGTGCGGTTCCAGATTGGCGGTCAGGCGGTTGTGAATGTGCCGCCAGTGATCGGGCGAGGCATCCGCCGGATCGAGGCCAAGTGTTTCCACCGCGTCGATGGCGGCAAGCGCACGCTGCACCTTTGGCCAGCCATTGAGGCGCAGCAGGATTTCTCCGCCCGGACGGACATAGGGCAGAGTCTGG
>NZ_JBKEBL010000120.1:0-5564 GCF_047973135.1 Paracoccus sp. (in: a-proteobacteria) | reverse complement strand
GCGCTCGAAAACACCCCCCTTGGCCCATCTGCGGAACCGACGGAACACGCTGGTCCAGTTCCCGAATTCCACCGGCAGATCTCGCCAGGGCACACCGGTGCGCACGCGCCAAAGAACCGCCTCCAGGAACAGGGCAAAGGTCAATGAATAGGGCCGTTGGTCTGACAGTCATTTTTACCATATCTGGTTCTTCCGGGAGCCCGCTGACAGACGACCTCCCGTCACATCATCCACTCGACCTCTGCTGCTGGCACAAAGCGCCAGTTCCTGCGGGGTCCGGCCATGACGTTGAGGTAGTAGAGTTCGAACCCGTGGGGGGCGCCGCAGGGGTGGTGGCCTCGGGGGACGCAGACGACATCGCCGTCGCGCACCGCCATGACCTCGTCAAGGCTGCCATCGTCGGTATAGACCCGCTGCACCGCCCAGCCGTCCTTCGGGTTCAGGCGGTGGTAATAGGTTTCTTCCAGATAGGTGATGCGGGGAAAGTCGTCCTCGTCGTGGCGGTGGCTGGGGTAGGACGACCAGTTGCCGGCGGGGGTGATGACCTCGGTGACCAGCAGGCTGTCGGCGTAATCCTCGTTCTCCATGGCGATGTTGTTGATCCAGCGGGTGTTGCTGCCCTCGCCGCGTTGGGTCAGGGTGATGCCGTTGGGGCCGATCTTCCGCGCCGGATGGCCGCCATGGCCGGGGGCCGAGCAGACCGCGATCACGCAATCGGTTGCCGCCTTGGCCTGCCAGTCCTGCCCGTCGGGGACATAAAGGCAATGGGGCGGGGTCTTTTCGAAGACATCCATACGGTCGCCCAGAATGCCCCAATCCTGACCGGCGGCGCGGATGCTGGCCTTGCCTTCGACCATGACCAGAATGGCTTCGTTCGAGCCGGTCATCTCACCCGCTGCCTCTCCGGCGCGCAGATGATAAAGCGAAAAGCCGACATATCGCCAGCCGGCGCTTTCCGGGGTGATCCGGTGCACCTCGCCATGGGTGCCGAAGGGTTTTTTCAGAAGATCGGGCATCGGGCTTCCTTTCCTGTTACGTCATGGGACAGGGTTGGGGCAGGGGCCGCGCAACACCTGTGCGCAACGGTCGATCAACGCCGGAGGGGCAACGCCCCGACTGCCCTTGCGGCCCCTCGATGGGGCCGGAAGGGCAAGCCCCCCTTGCGGGACCGGACGCGCGCCTCATTCGTCATCCTTCGGGTCGAAGGCGACAAAGAACTGATGCGCGGCATAGATGCCGATGACTCCGAACAGCACCGCCCAGAACGGCCCGCCCGACACCAGCTCGAACAGGGCCCAGGCCAGGCAGAACAGCACGATTGCCAGGCGCAGCCACAGCGGTCGGTAGAAGGGCTTTTGCAGGTCAAGAAAATCCCTCATGCGCCGCGCTCCAGCCCGGCCTTTGCCGCCGCCGCCTTCAGCGATCTCAGCCCCAGCGACTGATATTCCAGCGGGTTCCTGACCGCCGGATCCTGTTCGGCCTCGATCACCAGCCAGCCATCATAGCCCGCATCGGCCAGAATGCGCAGCAGCGGCACGAAGTCGATCCCGCCTTCCGGGTCGCCCGGCACGGTGAAGGCCCCGGCGAGCACGCCTTGAAGGAAGGACATGTTCCCGGCCCGGACGCGTTCGGTCACGGGTCTGCGGATGTTCTTGGCGTGAAAATGGACAACGCGGGCGGCGTGGCGGGTCAGCACCTGAACCGGATCGCCGCCGCCAAAGGCGCAATGTCCGGCATCGAACAGCAGATGCGTGGCAGGCCCCGTGGCCGCCATGAAGGCGTCGATGTCTTCGGGGGATTCCACCACCGTGCCCATGTGGTGGTGATAGGCCAGCGTGATGCCTTCGGACGCCAGATATTCCGCAAACGTCTCCATCTTCGCGCCGAAGGCGACCATCTGATCCTTCGTCAGCCGGGGCCGGTCATTCACCGGCCTGTCCGGCCTGCCATGCACGGCGTTCGAGCCTTCGCAGGCGATGCAGACCTTGCAGTCATTCGCCTTCAGCTTCGCCAGATGGGGCCGCACGGCGGTGATCTCGTCCCCGACCGAGCGGGTCAGCAATGCCGTCGAATACCAGCCCGAGATGAAGCGCAGCCCATAGCTGCCAAGCAATTCCTTCAGCGCCTGCGGGTCGTCCGGCCAGCGATGGCCGTTCTCGATCCCGTCAAAGCCGATGACCTGCCCCGCCTCGTGCAGGATCTGTTCGGTCGGGATATGCGCGCCGATGGATTGGTCGTCATCATTGGCCCAGGCAATGGGGTTGGTGCCGTAAAGGATCATGGTGCTTCTCTCAGTTCACGAGGCTCTGCCTTGCGATATTCTTCAGGTAATCGGCATAGGCGGCCCGCAGCCTTTCGGTATCGCCGACTTCCGGCACGGCCACGTCCCAGAAATGCCCCGCCCCTTCCAGCCCGTCGCCCGGTCCGGGGGCGGCGGTGGTGTCGATGACGATCACGGTGGGGATGTCGCGGCTGCGCGCGGCCTTCACCTCGGCCTCCAGATCGGCGATGCTTTCGGCCTTGACTGCATGGGCACCCATGGAGGCGGCGTGACCCACGAAGTCGATTTGCGGCTGGGTCTCGATCCGGCTGTCCACATACATGTTGTTGAAGGCCGCGCCGCCGGTGCCTTTTTGCAGCCGGTTGATGCAGCCGTAACCCCGGTTGTCGGTCAGTACGACGGTGAAGGGAATGCGCCGCATGACCGCCGTCGCCAATTCGCTGTTCATCATCATATAGCTGCCATCGCCGACAAAGCAGATCACCTCGCGCTCGGGCCGCGCCAGTTTCAGCCCCATGGCGCCCGCCACCTCGTATCCCATGCAGCTATAGCCATATTCCATGTGATAGCCGCCCTGCGACGGCAGCCACAGAAGCTTCAACGCGCCGGGCATGGTCCCTGCGGCACACATGGCGATGGCGTCGTCGGCGGTCGCCCGCTGCACCGCGCCGATCACCTGCGCATCGGTCGGCAATTCATTGCTGTCAGCGGGGGCCGCGCAATGGGCGTCGACCGCTGCCAACCAGCTTTCGCGGATTGCGGGATCCGCGGCATCGGCCCGATACCCATCCAAAGCCGCGCCCAGCTTCTCCAACGCCACCTTCGCATCCGCGACAAGGCCAACCCCGCCATGCTTCGCTGCATCATAGGGCTGGACGTTGATACTGACCAGCTTCGCCCCCGGAAACAGCGTCCGCGAGCCGGTGGTAAAATCCTGCAACCGCGTGCCGATGCCGATCACCAGATCGGCCCGCCCCGCCACGGCATTCGCCGCCGCCGAGCCATCGACCCCGGCCGCGCCATAGTTCATCGCATGGGCCTGTGGCAGGGCGGATTTGCCCGCCTGCGTCTCGATCACCGGAATATTATGCGCCGTGGCAAAATCCGCCAGCGCATCCCCGGCCCCCGAATAGATCACGCCCCCGCCCGCGACGATGACCGGGGCCTTCGCCGCCCGGATCAGACCCGCGACTTCCGCCAGCTCTGCCGCATCGGGTTCCGGCCTGCGGATGCGCCAGACGCGTGGTTTGAAGAACTCCTCGGGCCAGTCATATCCTTCGGCCTGCACGTCCTGACAGAAGGCCAGACAGGCGGGCCCGCAATTGGCCGGATCGGTCATCACCCGCATGGCGCGCGGCAGAGCCGTCAGCAGATGTTCGGGCCTTGTGATGCGGTCGAAATAGCGCACCACCGGACGAAAGCAGTCATTCGCGCTGACCGTGCCGTCGTCAAAATCCTCGACCTGTTGAAGCACCGGATCGGGGCGGCGATTGGCAAAGACATCGCCCGCGATGATCAGAAGTGGCAGCCGGTTCACATGCGCAAGCGCGGCCGCCGTCACCACATTCGTGGAACCCGGCCCGATGGAGGTCGTCACCGCCTGCGCGCGTCTGCGCCCCAGACCCTTGGCATAGGCAATCGCCGCATGGGCCATGGATTGTTCGTTCTGCCCGCGCCATGTCGGAAGCGCATCGCCGATCCCGTGCAGGGCCTCTCCCACGCCTGCCACATTGCCATGGCCGAAGATCGCCCCGACGCCGTCGATGAAGCGTTCGCCATCTTCGGTCATCTGCACGCTCAGCCAGCGCACCATCGCCTGCGCCGCCGTCAACCGGATCCTGTCATTCATTTCCGTCTCCTTCCGCGGACGCGCCGCAACGCAAGGGGGGCAGCGAAAGCCGGCCCCATCGAGGGGCCGACTTTCGCGCGGGGGGCCAAGCCCCCCGCCACCGCCCCCGGCAAGGTTCCGCGCCGGCCTCACAGACCCACCCGTGCCGCATGCCGCGCCCTGTCCCAGATGTCGCAGAGCCGCCCGTAACGCCCGGCCATCCGCGCTATCGCCGCCTCGTCCCCGATCCGGCCCGCCAGCCAGTCCCGTGCCGCATCGCCAAAGATCGTCCGCCCCACCGCAAAGCCCCGCACCAGAGCGAACCCGGCGGCGACCCCGAAACTGGCGGCCAACTCATCCTCGGCTGCATCAAGACCCAGCACCACGATGCCGCGCGTATGGCGATCATGTGCCTCGATGGCACCGATGGCATTGGCCCAGGCGGCGGCTGTCGCCATCGGCTCCAGCTTCCACCAGTCGGGGAAGATGCCTGCCGCATGGAACTGCCGGATCAGCGTTGCGGTCGTCTGGTCATCGACCGGGCCGACCTTCGAGGGGATCACCTCCAGCAGGAATTCCAGCCCGTTCCTGCGCGCCGCTGTGAACAGCCGCCCGACCGTCGCCTCTTGCCCTGCGCGCATTTCCGCGTCGTCATCCGGATGACAGAAGCACAGCACCTTCACCACATCCTCGCGCGCCCATTCCGCCAGCCCGCCGCAATCCGCGCCCAGTTCCGGTTCAAGCGTCAGCGGCCGCGAGCCAGGCCATTCGCAGGGCCGCCCGATCCACAGGCCCGAGCCGCTGGCCCGGTGCAAGGCAGACCGCCCGATCCGGTTGTCGCAGAGGATGCCGTAACCGTTCCGGCCATCGGCCACCTGCAAGGCCGCATCAAGGCACAACTCCTTGAAACCCGCGCCCTTTTCCGGTGTATAGCCCGCCATCTCTTCAAGCTGCGCGCGATGATCGAAGGCAAAGACCCGCATCGTGGTCCAGTCGCCGCCCATCCGGCCCTGCCGGTTCGTCGCCCAGTGGATCTGTTCCAACTCGGCATCGTTTCTCAGATCGGGGCGGGTCACTCCGCGCTTGAGGAAGAATACCAGCTCCGCCAGCGACGGATAGGCCGGCGTGCAGCCATGCCGGCTGACCGCGAAAGCCCCGCAGGCATTGGCGTATTCCAGCGCCGTCGGCCAATCCTCGCCATCCACCCAGCCCTTCATCAGACCGGAAAAGAACCCGTCCCCCGCGCCCAGCACGTTGAATACTTCAATCGGAAAGCCCGGCCAGGTCTCACCGTCATCCAGACTTTCCGGGATCGAGCACTCGAAGGACACCGCCCCCTTCTCCCCCCTCTTGCAGACCAGCGTGGCCTTTCTGACCGCGCGGACATTGCGCAGCGCCTGAACCGTATCAGTGGTCCCGCCTGCGATGTGAAACTCCTCATCGGTGCCGACGATC
>NZ_JBKEBL010000169.1:0-9873 GCF_047973135.1 Paracoccus sp. (in: a-proteobacteria) | reverse complement strand
TATTATTGCGACAGCGGCATGATCCCGTGGCTGCTGATGGTCGAACTGCTGTCGCGCAAGGGGCAGACGCTGGCGCAGCTTCTGTCGGAACGGATGCGGCTTTACCCGTCCTCGGGCGAAACGAATTACCACCTCGACGATCCCGACGCGGCCATCGCGCGGCTGATTGCCCGCTATGAACCCGACGCGAAGGGGCGCGACGATCTGGACGGCGTTTCGCTCAGCTTCGAGGGCTGGCGCTTCAACCTGCGCAAATCGAACACCGAACCGGTCGTTCGCCTGAACCTCGAATCCGACGGCGATGCCGAACTGGTCAGCGCCAGACAGGCCGAAATCGCGGCGTTGCTGAAAGGCTGATCTGCTGACGGGGTGCGGGACGGGCATAGCCCGCCCCGTCGCTGCTGGCCCAAGGCGCTGCAAAAGCTGCATAAAGAGGGGCCAGCGCGGAGGCTGGGCGATGCAACGCCCCCGGCCATCGCGGGGCACAAATGCAGCGGCGGGCGCGCCGCGCCCGGAACGGCTGTCATCGCGCGAGCACATTCGGAGAACCATCCCGCCCGACAGGTTGAGACCTGGGCCATTTGTGCATCGGTTTGCCTGGAATAGGCAGTGCATTTTCATGCGCCAGATATATAACCAGACGTGTTTAACAGGCTGCTGGAAAGGGAATTTAAGCCTCTGCTGTAGAGGAAATCATTCCTGATCCACCTAAAATTTGCCAGAAACGCCGACGCTTCAGGTCGCTTTCGGACTGGTTTCCGGGTTTCCAGCGTGAAGCGGCAAAGCCATTTTCCCGGCCCCGCGCGACGCTTGCCGCGAAATAGCTGCCTACCTGTTCAGCCCGCCCGCCACGGACGGCACATCCCCCGGCGCGAAGCCGAAATGACGCAGCCAGCGCAGGTCGCTTTCAAAAAAGGCGCGCAGGTCGGGGATGCCATATTTCAGCATCGCGATCCGGTCGATGCCCATGCCGAAGGCGAAACCCTGCCATTCCGCCGGATCCACACCGGCCGAGCGCAGCACATGCGGATGCACCATGCCCGAGCCCAGAACCTCCAGCCAGTCGTCCCCCTCGCCCACTTTCAGCGTGCCGCCCTGCCACGAACATTGAATGTCCACCTCGGCCGAAGGCTCGGTAAAGGGAAAATGGCTGGCGCGGAAACGGGTTTTCACCGGCGTTCCGAAATAGGCGCTGAAAAACTCTTCCAGCACCCATTTCAGTTGCGCCATGCTGATGTCGCGGTCGATGGCCAGCCCTTCGATCTGGTGGAACATGGGCGTGTGGGTCTGGTCCATGTCCATGCGATAGACGCGGCCCGGCGCAATGACGCGGATGGGCGCGCCGTGATCCTGCAAGGCGCGGATCTGTACGGGGCTGGTATGGGTGCGCAGCACATGGGGCGGGCGGTTGTCGCCCGGTGCGCGGCGCATGAAAAACGTATCGTGTTCCTGCCGCGCGGGATGTTCGGGCGCGATGTTCAACGCGTCGAAATTATACCAGTCTGTTTCAACCTGCGGACCCTCGGCGACGGCAAAGCCCATATCGGCAAAGATCGCCGTGACCTCGTCCGTGACCTGGCTGACCGGGTGGATGGTGCCCTGCGGACGCGGGCGGCCCGGCAGGGTCACATCCAGCCATTCCCCAGCCAGACGGGCCTCAAGCGCGGCATCCTCCAGGCTGGCCTTGCGGGCGCGCAGGGCGCTGTCGATCTCGTCCCGCAAGTCGTTCAGCGCGCGGCCCTTGGTCTGACGCTCCTCGGAGGTCATCTTGCCCAGTTCGCGCATTTTCAGGCTGATCTCGCCCTTCTTGCCAAGGGCGGCAAGGCGCACATCCTCGATCGCCGCAGGATCGGCGGCATCCTTGATACGGTCAAGCCATTGCTGGCGCAGCGGGGTCAGGTCGTCCATGTCGGGGCCTCGGGCATCATTTGGCCCCCGGTTAGCATCTTGGGACGGCAGGGGAAAGCACTCAGACCGCCTTTGACTGATCGACACGGGCCGACAGCGCCGCGTGGCTTTCGACGCGTTCGGAATAGCGGTCCACCAAAGCCTCGCGGATGTCGCGGGTCAGCAGGGTGAACCGGACCAGTTCCTCGGTCACATCGACGATGCGGTCATAAAATGCCGAGGGCTTCATGCGGCCCTCATCGTCGAATTCGTTCCAGGCCTTCGCGACCGAGGATTGGTTGGGGATCGTCAGCAGTCGCATCCAGCGGCCAAGAAGGCGTAACTGGTTTACCGTGTTAAAGCTTTGACTGCCGCCGCAGACCTGCATCACGGCCAGCGTCTTGCCCTGCGTCGGACGCACGCCGCCCAGGGACAGGGGGATCCAGTCGATCTGGGTCTTCATCACCCCGGTCATCGCGCCGTGCCTTTCGGGCGAGGACCAGACCATCCCCTCGCACCAGCCGACCAGATCGCGCAGTTCCGCGACCTTGGGATGATCGGCGTTCCCGTCATCGACCAGTGGCAGGCCCCTCGGGTCAAAGAACCGCGGCTCGGCCCCGAAGGCGGTCAGCAGGCGCGCGGCCTCTTCGGCGGCAAAACGCGAAAAACTGCGCCCGCGCAGCGACCCGTACAGGATCAGGATGCGCGGGGGGTGGCCGGCGCGCGAGGCCGGGGACAGGCGTGCCGGGTCGATGGGAGCGAAACAGTCGCGGCGGATATTCGGAAGATCGTCCAGCGGATCGGTCATCCTGCCCTCCGGGCAAAGCTGGCGCGGCTGCGGTTGGCAAGGGCCACCAGAGACATCATCACCGGCACCTCGACCAGCACGCCCACGACCGTCGCCAACGCCGCGCCCGAGTTCAGGCCGAACAGGCTGATCGCCACGGCAACCGCCAGTTCAAAGAAATTCGACGTGCCGATCAGCGCGCAGGGTGCCGCGATCCCGTGCGGCACGCGCAGCAACCAGGCTGCGCCATAGGCCATCGCGAAGATCATATAGCTTTGGATCAGAATCGGCACGGCAATCAGACCGATGACAAAGGGCCGGTTCAGGATCACCTCGCCCTGAAGCGCAAACAGGATCGCCACCGTCGCCACCAGCCCGACCATCGACCACGGCTTGACGCGGGCCGAGAACGCCTTGATCGCCTGCGCCGACCCAAGCGCCCGCCGCGTCAGCAGCCCCACAGCCAGCGGCAACAGGACATAAAGCACCGTGGCCAGAACCAGCGTCTGCCAGGGCACGCTGATCTCGGTCACGCCCAGCAGGAAGGCGACGATGGGCGCCAAGGCCACGACCCTGATCAGAGCGTTCACCGAGACCTGCACCAGCGTATAGGTCGCATCGCCGCGCACCAGTTGCGACCAGACAAAGACCATCGCCGTACAGGGGGCCGCACCCAGCAGGATCAGCCCGGCAATATACTGCGCGGCATCGTCGGGCGCGATCCAGGGGGCAAAGACATGGTCGAAGAAAAGTACTGCCAGCAGCGCCATCGAAAAGGGCTTGATCAGCCAGTTGATCGCCAGCGTGATCAACAACCCGCGCGGCTGGCGAGCGATGCCGGCGACCGCCCCGAAATCGACGCCGACCATCATCGGATAGACCATCGCCCAGATCAGCACGGCAACAACAAGGTTGATATGGACGATTTCGGCCCCGGCAATCAATATGACCAGCCCCGGCGCGATGGCACCGATCACGACGCCCGCGACCATCGCCAGCGCGATCCACAGCGTCAGCCAGCGTTCGAATGTTCCAAGGTTTCCGCCCCCGGTGGCACTTGCGTCGGTCATGTCCGCCTCAGGCCGTGGTCATGTCGTTGCCGATCTCGTCCATCTGCACCTTCAGCGCGCTGCGTTCCAGCGATTCCAGCGGCAGGCTGGTAAAGGCGGCCAGCCGGGTGGCCAGCATCTGATGGGCGCGGTTGAAGGCGGCGGCCTGTTCGGCCTCGTTGCCGCCAACCGCCGCCGGATCCGGAATGCCCCAATGCGCCGTCACGGGATGACCCGGCCAGACCGGACAAACCTCGCCCGCCGCATTGTCGCAGACGGTAAAGACGAAATCCATCTGCGGCGCATCCGGCCCGGCAAACTCGTCCCAGCTTTTCGAGCGGATGCCCGTCAGGTCATGGCCCAACCGCGCCAGCAGCCGGACAGTATGCGGATTGGGCTGGCCCGCAGGCTGCGAGCCCGCCGAAAACGCCCGGAACCGCCCCGAGGGATCGGCGTTCAGGATCGCCTCGGCGATCAGCGAGCGGGCGGAATTGGCGGTGCACAGGAACAGCACGTTGAAGGGGGGCTCGCGCATCTGGGTTGTCCATGATGTTTCGGGGATGGGCAGAAGAATCTGGGTGTTGATGACGGGCCGACAGATAGCCGGATTCCCGCCGCAGCAATCGCTGAACAGGTAATCCACCAGATGCCGCATGGTGGTCAGATCGGCGAAATACCGGATCGACCGCCCCTCACGCCGCCTCTGCACCAGCCCGGCCGATGCCAGCACCGACAGATTGGCCGACAGCGTGTTTTCGCGCACATCCAGCGCCCCGGCAATCTGACCGGCAGCCATGCCGCCCTGCCCGGCACGGACCAGCAGCCGGAACACCGACAGCCGCATCGACTGGGACAGCGCGGCAAAGCAATCGAGGGCGTTGTTCATTTCCATATTTCGACGATAATAGAAATGAAAAGGGAAGAACAGCGTAAATCGTTCAGGATCCCTTGCGATATTTGGGCAGGCCCGCAACGCATCGCACGAATGACAGCAATGGCATGCGGAATGTGGTGCCAGACCGGGCAAGCATGGCGTGGGCGGGAAATGGCTGTCTTATCCCCGAAGAATGAAAGCGACAGGATTTTGCGCGGATCGGTCAGGCTCTGGAACCGTTCGACCGGGATAAAGCCCTGGATACTGCCCAGCATTGGCCGCATCCTTGCGGAAATGTCGAAATATTCTTCCTTGCGGCCGTCAGCCGGTTCGACATCGACTATCACCGCGATCATGCCCGCCCCCCATGCGGCGCGGATACAAGCTTCGGGAAGGTCCGGCCCTCGCGAAGCAGGAAATTCCCTTTCCGGGCATATTCCCCGAACCGGGCCTTTTTCGTGGGGTCAATATGACAGCGGATAACGCAGGTCAGCATGGCGATCCCTTTTCCTGTGTGTTTCGCCGATACCAGAGATTTGAATCACACAGATGCTTCGATAGTGATCGAGCCATGAAAGAAGGCCCTGACATCGCGCGTATTGCCGCATGGAAAAAGCAGGGGGTCCGGGGGGTGCAACTCCCCCGGCTATCGCGGGACGCAAATCATCCGGCGGTGACGCCGGACCTGCGCTGCCCGGTTATGCCCTCGGGATGCCAGCCGGGCGTGCCAGACGCTTCAGTGCCGCTGTGCGATAGGGGGCGTTCGGCGCGCCATAGCCGTTATAGCCGTCGCGCCGCTGGACCACCTCGAAGAAAAATCCATCGCCATAGGGGCGCGAATAAAGCTGAAAATAGGCCCCGCCATCGGCATCCTCGTCATAGAGGATATTCGCCTCGCGCAGCGCCCCGACCATCTTGGCATCCAGCCCGAAACGCGCGGCGACGTCCTGAAAATAGTTGCCCGAGATGGGCAGCGTCTGAAAGCCGTTATCGTTCAGCCTGCGGGCGGTTTCGAAAATGTCATCCGTGGCAAAGGCCAGATGCTGCACCGAGGATCCAAAGCTGTCGGAAACGAACTGTCCGGCAAAGGTGCGGTGCGTATCCACCCCGTTCAGCGTCAGCCGCAGCGCGCCGTCATCGCTTTGCAGCGCGCGGGAATGGACGATGCCGCCGGGATCGGCCACATCCACCTCGGGGGCCTTTTCGATTTCGAAGATCGAGGTATAGAACAGCGTCCAGGTCAGCATGTCCTCGTGCTTCATGACCTGCGCCACATGATCCACCCGCGTCAGCCCGGTCGGCGCGGCCCTTGCGTCGGTGGGCAGCGGCGTAAATTCGCGGTTCCAGACCTCGCGCAGTTCCGTGCGCCTGTCCAGAAAATGCAGGACCGAGCCGCCGACGCCGCGAACGGCGGGAATATCCAGCTCGCCCGCGCCCAATGGCTGGGAAAACAGGTTCGCGCCCAGAACGCGGGCGCGTTCCTCTGTTGCGTCAGCATTTTCGACCATCAACCCGATATCGCAGACGCTGGTGCCGTGCATGACATAGGCGGAATGGGCAAAGCCCTCTTGTTCGGTATTGACCACCAGATTGATGTCGCCCTGCCGCCACAGTGTCACCGATTTCGACACATGCCGCGCGGCGGCGGCAAACCCCAGCGAATGCAGCATGTCGCCAAGCGTTTTCGCCTCGGCCTCATTGGCGGTGAATTCGATGAACTCGACCCCGTGGACGCGGCCCTTGGGCGGCATGGCGGGCACGTCGATCTGCGCCGCCGGATCGGCGCGCTTGATCTGATCGGCCAGATAGATCAGCGCCCGGTACCCGTCCAGCGCCGCCAACCGCGCGCTGCCGCCCCGCACCCTGTCATTCAGGATTTCAAGGCTGTAGGCCCCGTCATAGCCGGTCGCGACCACCGCGCGCATGAAATCGACCAGCGGCAGCCCGCCCTCGCCCGGCATGCCCCGGAAATGCCGGGACATATATTCCAGATCCATGCCGATGGACGGCGCATCGGCCAGTTGCACGTGAAAGATGCGATCTGCCGGGATGGCGCTGATCGCGTGCGGATCGACCTTTTTGGCCAGGGTGTGAAAGCTGTCGAGGATCAGCCCGATGGCGGGGTGATCGGCGCGGCGCACGACCTCCCATGCGTCGCGGTAATCGGATACGAAACTGCCCCATGACCGCGCCTCATAGCCCACGCGCAGGCCACGGGCGGCGGCGCGCTCGCCCAGTTCGGCGAAATCGGCCGCGATGCGGTCAACCCCGCCCCGAGTCTCGGGATGGGTGCTGGAACTGACCAGCAGCAGGTCGGTGCCCAGTTCCTCCATCATGTCGAAACGCCGCTCGATTCGGTCGAATGCCTTGCGGCGCAGCGGTTCGGGCAGGCCCTCGAAATCGCGGACCGGCTGAAACAGGTCGATGCGCAAGCCGTGATCGCGGACCATCTCGCCGATTTCGGACGGAGACCCGGCATAGGCGATGAAGTCCTGCTCGAATATCTCGATCCCGTCAAAACCGGCCTTGGCGATGGCGGCCAGCTTGTCACGAAGATCGCCGGCGATAGAGACGGTGGCAATGGATGTCCGCATCACATGGTCCTTTCAGGGGTAAGGCGGCGCGATCACCTCGCGCCGCCCGGTCGGTCAGTCGGTTGACACATGCCCAACATTGCCTTCCGGCGAATAGATGTCGAGGATGTTCCAGTGCCCCGAGGTCGGCGTCGGGTTGTTGACCATCGCGACGTCGATCACCGTGGGCCGCCCGCTGGCAATCGCCGCCTCAAGCGCGGGCCGGAACCCGTCAGCCGAGGTCACGCGCACGCCTTCGCAGCCATAGGCGCGGGCGATGGTGGCGTAATCGGGCGTCTGCTCGGCGGGGTCCGTGGCGCGCGGGAAGGTCGTCCCGTGCGTCAGCCCGTAATTCGCCTTTTGCAGCCCGGCGATGGTGCCATAGGCGTTGTTGTTCATGATCACCCAGATCACGGCAAGGTTTTCCGCCGCCGCCGTGGCCAGCATCGCGGGGTTCTGGCCAAAGCCGCCATCGCCCACAAGGCTGATCACCACGCGATCCGGCGCTGCGATCTTGGCACCGATGGCTGCGGGGGGACCAAAGCCCATGGTCGCGAAACCGCCGGGGATCAGGATCGAGCCGGGCGTCAGGATGTCGAACTGCTGCGCCACGCCGTTCTTGTTCCAGCCCACATCCGAGGTCAGGATCGCGTCCTTCGGCATCGCGGCGCGCAGATCGGCCAGAATGCGCTCTGGCATCATCGGAAACGCGTCCGAGCTCTGCATCCCGACATTCTTCGCCGCAAACGCCTTGCGTTCCGCCGCGATCCGGTCGGCCAGACCGGGGGCCTTGCGACCGCCCGGCAGCATCTCGCGCGCGACGCGGTTCAGCACCTTCAGCGCCGATTTCAGATCCGCCACAACACCGATTTCAGTCGGATAGTTGCGGGCGATTTCCTGCGGCTCGATGTCGATATGGATCAGCTTTGACCCGCCCTCGCCGATATTGAAGGTGTATTCCGGATACCAGCTTGAACAATCCGCTTCCTTGAACCGCGTCCCCAACGCCAGAATCCAGTCAGCGCCAAGGGTCTGTTCATTGGTGAATTTCATCCCCCAGAACCCGGTCATTCCCAGAACCAGCGGATGATCGTCCGGCAGCACGCCCTTGCCCATCAGACTGTGCGACACCGGGATCTGCATGTGATCCACGAAATCGCGCAGCTCGTCATAGGCCCGCGCCAGCGCGACGCCGCCGCCCACATAAAGAACAGGCGACTGCGCCCCTGCCAGATCCGAAATGATCCGGCGCGCGGTCTCGTCGTCAATGGACGGTTTGGTCAGCGCCTTGGTATTGCCTTTCAGGCGATCCCACAGCGCGGGGTCGATCTCGGCCGAAAAGATGTCCATCGGCACATTGACCAGCACCGGCCCCGGCTGACCGCTTTCGGCCAGCAGAAACGCCTTTTCCAGAATCTCGGGCAACAGTTCCGGCGTATCGACGCGCCATGCCCGTTTCACGAAGGGGCGATAGATTTCATACTGGCTGGCATCGGCATGCAGGTTCACCTCTTGGTGCGGGTGCTTGCCATAGTAATAGCTGGGGATGTCGCCCGCGATCACCACCATCGGAATACAGTCCAGCGCCGCATTCGCCACACCGGTCGCCGCATTGGTCAGGCCCGGCGACAGGTGCGACAGCAGTACCGAAGCCTTGCCCGTCACCCGCGCATAGCCATCCGCCGCATGGGCGCTGATCTGTTCATGGCGCACATTGATGAACTTGACGCGGGAATTGGCCAGCGCCGACAGCACCGCGATATTGGTATGGCCGCAGAGGCCAAAGATATGTTCGACCCCGCGCCCTTCCAGATAGCGTACCATCTGGTTGGCGATCAGATCCTTGCCGGGAACGGCCATCACAATGCCTCCGTGTTATAGAACTCGCCGAACAGTTCCGCGTCGGACGGGCGATCCTCGGGGATCGGGCGGGCGACCCAGGTGACGTTCATATAATGTTTCAGGCTGACATTCTCATTCGTGATATTTCCACCCCAGATCCCGCAGCCAAGGCTGGAAGTCATCGGCATGCCGTTGCTGAACGATCCGGCATTGGCCTTGGATTGCGGCTGGCGCACCATCACGCGGCTGACCGGGGCGTTCTGTGCGTGGCGCAGGATACGTTCCTCGTCAAAGGAATAGATGCCGCAGGAATGGCCCTTGCCGCCGACCTCGTAGATCGCGCGCACCTTGGCCAGCGCGTCGTCAAAATCCCTGGCACGATACAGCGCCATGGTCACCGACAGTTTTTCCTTGCTGAAGAAATGATCCTTGCCGATCTCGTCCTGTTCCACCATCAGGAACTTGCGATCCTCGGGCAGGTCAAAACCGGCGAAATCGGCGATGACCTTGGCCGCTACGGCGACGGTTTCGATGCGGCGGCTGCCATCCTCTTTCCACAGCGCCTTTTTCAGCAGATCTTTTTCCTCGGGGCTGCACAGATGACCGCCTTCGGCGATCAGCGCATCGCGCATCCTGTCATAGACCGCATCGACGATGACCAGATTGCCATCCGCCGAACAGCCCGAGCCGAAATCCGACATCTTGGACTGGCGGCTGTTGGCGGCCGCCTCGGCAATATCGGCGGTCTCGTCGATCACCATGGTCGAATTGCCGGCCCCCACGCCATAGGCGGGCTTGCCCGAACTGTAGGCCGCCTGCACCATCGGCTTGCCGCCGGTGGCCAGCGTCAGGTCGGCCTGG
>NZ_JBKEBL010000130.1:0-6222 GCF_047973135.1 Paracoccus sp. (in: a-proteobacteria) | reverse complement strand
TCCTCGATCTCCTCGCGGTTGATCGCATGCATCATCATCATGCGGCCGACGCGCTCGCGCTTGCCCTTGGTCGAGTTCATCAGCTGGTCGCCCTTCTTGATCACGCCCGAATAGATCCGGGTGAAGGTCAGCGAACCGACGAACGGGTCGTTCATGATCTTGAAGGCGAGGCCCGAGAACGGCTCGTCGTCGTTGGCGTGACGCGCGATGTTGCGTTCCTCGGTCTCGTCATCGGGCGAGAAGCCCATATAGGCCGGCACGTCCAGCGGGTTCGGCAGAAAGTCGATGACCGAATTCAACAGCGGCTGCACGCCCTTGTTCTTGAAGGCGGATCCGGCCGTGACCGGGAAGAACGACAGCGACAGCGTGCCCTTGCGGATCAGCCCGCGCAGGGTCGCCTCGTCGGGCTCGTTGCCTTCCAGATACTGTTCCATGGCGTCATCGTCCTGCTCGACGGCAAGCTCGATCATGTTGTTGCGCCACTCTTCGGCGACTTCCTTCAGCTCGTCGCGGATCGGCTGGCGGATCCAGCTTGCGCCCAGATCCTCGCCCTTCCAGACCCATTCTTCCATCTTGATCAGGTCGACGATACCCTCAAGCTGATCCTCGGCACCGATCGGCAGGGCGATCGGGCACGGGGTGCCGCCGGTGCGGTCCTTGATCATCTTCACGCAGTTGAAGAAATCGGCACCGATCTTGTCCATCTTGTTGACGAACACGATCCGCGGAACCTTGTAGCGGTCAGCCTGACGCCACACGGTTTCGGTCTGCGGCTCGACCCCGGCATTGGCGTCCAGCAGGCAGATCGCGCCGTCCAGAACGGCCAGCGAACGTTCCACCTCGATGGTGAAATCGACGTGGCCCGGCGTGTCAATGATGTTGAAGCGGTACTTGGTGTCCGAAGTCCCTTCCGAGGTCGGGTCTTCCTGACGCTGCCAGAACGTGGTGGTCGCGGCAGACGTGATCGTGATGCCGCGCTCTTGTTCCTGCTCCATCCAGTCCATGGTCGCGGCGCCGTCATGCACTTCGCCGATCTTGTGCGACTTGCCGGTGTAGTAAAGGATGCGCTCGGTCGTTGTCGTCTTGCCAGCATCAATATGGGCCATGATGCCGAAGTTGCGATAACGCTGCAGCGGATATTCGCGTGCCATGGGTGGATCCTTTCGCCTTACCAGCGGTAGTGGCTGAACGCCTTGTTGGCGTCGGCCATCTTGTGCGTGTCCTCGCGTTTCTTGACGGCAGTGCCGCGGCCGTTCACGGCATCGGCCAGCTCGCCCGCAAGACGCTCTTCCATCGTGTTTTCGTTGCGATTCTTCGCAGCGGTGATCAGCCAGCGGATCGCCAGCGCCTCGCGGCGGGTGGGGCGAACCTCGACCGGAACCTGATAAGTGGCACCACCGACGCGGCGCGAACGCACCTCGACCGAGGGCTTTACGTTATCCAGCGCCTCGTGAAAGACTTCGACCGGTTCGCGCTTGAGACGGGTCTGAACGCGGTCAAGCGCGCTATAGACAATCCGCTCGGCAACCGATTTCTTGCCGTCAACCATCAGGTTATTCATGAATTTTGTCAGTACGCGATCACCATATTTGGCGTCGGGCAGGACTTCGCGCTTTTCAGCGGCGTGACGACGGGACATTGATGCCTCTCCTTACTTCGGACGCTTGGCGCCGTATTTCGAACGACGCTGGCGGCGATCCTTGACGCCCTGGGTATCCAGCACACCGCGCAGGATGTGGTAACGGACACCCGGAAGGTCTTTCACACGACCGCCACGGATCAGCACGACGCTGTGTTCCTGAAGGTTGTGCTTTTCGCCCGGAATGTAGGAAATGACCTCAAAGCCGTTCGTCAGGCGGACCTTGGCCACCTTCCGCATAGCAGAGTTCGGTTTCTTCGGCGTCGTGGTATAGACGCGCGTACAGACGCCACGCTTCTGCGGGCATCCTTGCAGGTGCTGCGACTTGCTGCGCTGCACCTTGGGCTGCCGCGGTTTGCGGATCAGCTGTTGAATCGTCGGCATTCGGTTCCCCGTCTTGCTTTCTCGTCAATACTCGCAGCCATGGGCTGCGCCACTTCTCGACGGCGTCCTGCGCGAATCGCAAAACGCCAAATCCATCCCGCCCCATAGCGGGGTGGACGGTTAACTTCCAGAGGATCGAGGCAGTACTGGCCCGGATCGTGACCACACAGGTTCTGGTTCCCAAGGCGGATCTCCGCCGGGTTCCGGGCATATAAGTGGAATCGCCAAGGCTGTCAACATAACCCCGGCCCGCCCGTCCGGGCGGGTTCAGCCCGCCTCGCGCAGGGCCGTCATCAGCGCGTCGGGATCGATGTCAAAGCGCCGTGGCAGGGCATCCAGCCCCCATTCCTGAGTATCCATCCGGGGCACCGCGAAACTGCTGTCATTCGCATCGTGCAGGCCGCGCAGAAACATGTTGCTGTCGCCAAGCGTTACCGTAGGCATGACCCCGTGCAACCGGTGATGGCCCCAGGAAAACAGCCCGTTTTCGCTGTCGGGGGGCAGATAAACCGTCTGGCCCGGCGTCCATGTCGCAACCTTGGTCCGGTACAGCCGCACCATTTGCCCGTCAGCCTGCAATACAAAGCCATGCGAGTAATCGCAGCAGACCGCGCGCGACCGCAGGAACAGCGGCAGCAGGATTTCATCGAAATCCGTGCGGACCCGCGCGACATAGTCGCGCGCCACCGCGTCGTCATCGTCCAGACGGAACTGCGCCACGACCTCGGTTCCGGGGGCAACGCGGCTGCTGATCGCGGTATTGCCAATCTCGAAATGGCGACCGGGTTCGACGAAATCCAGATCGATGCCATCCTGCCCTGCAACCGCGTCCGACAGTTCCCCGCGCCATCGCGGCGGCAAGCGGGTGCTGGCCAGAACGACCAGAGTGAAATCGCGGTCGGACTGAGCGCGGATCGAAGGCAGCACGACATTGCGGAACCACGCCATCCGGCGGGCCAGCCGCTGATCGTTGAAGAGGAAGGCGGCGCGTTCGTCCAGATCCTGCGGCCCGCTTTTGAAGCCTCCGGTCGTCAGAACAGAGAACCGGCAGACCCCGATGACCTGAACCCGCATATCCTCTCCTATTCCACTACGCCCCGAGCCGCGCGCTCCAGCGCCGTGCGGCGCAACCGGAACCTGCGCCAAAGCTGCTGGTTCAGCGCCTCGGGATCGGCCTGCCACGGCACGCCCGGACCCGCCGCCCCGGAATCGCTGTCGGCATGAATCGAACGGATGAACATCAGCGGTTTCGTTACGGCAACGCCCGGCATCCACAATCCAATTTTGGAATGATCATAGTTCAGCGCGGTTTCTTCAAGTTCCGGCGCCAGAAATACGGTCAGCGCCACACCCATATTGTGACAAAGACGGGGGGTCATCCGCAACCCCTGCCCGTCCAGCGACATCATCAGCCCGCGCGAATAATCCAGCGACAGCTTGCCATCCATTTTCCACAGCGCCTTGACGCGGCGGAAATCCTTGCGCGCGGCGTCGATATAGTCAATGGCGACCGCGTCGTCGTCATCGTGGCGGAAATGGCCGATCACCTCGACCGCCGGATCGACATGCGGCGCAATGGCAGTCCGGCAGGCCTCCAGGTGCCGCTCCATCGGGGGGACCAGCTCCAGCCGCAATTGCGGGATTTCGGCGCAAAGGTCACGCAGTCTCGACAGCCACGGCTCGGGCAGATCCGGCCCGGTCATCACCACCAGCGTGAAATCGGGATCGGTCTGCGCGCGCCATGCCGGCAGCGCCACTTCGGAAAACCAGAACCAGCGCCGCGCCAGCCGGGCGGGATCGTACAGATAGCTGCGGCGTTCCTCATAGCTGTCATGCGTGACCTGAAAACCGCGCAGCCCGACATAGGAATACCGGCACAGCCCCAGCATCTGAACCTTCATCACCGCCTCCCCAGCATGGTTTCGCGCCAGATCGTATAGGCCCCGGCGCCGACCACCAGCGTCGAGCCCACCCAGGTCCAGCGATCCGGCCAGTCACCAAAAACCACGTACCCCGCCGCAATAGCGACGATCAGCGAGGTATAGCGGAATGGCGCGACGAACCCGACCTCGCCGGTGCGCATCGCCGCCACGCCGCAGACATAGCCGATGGTCAGGAACCCGCCCGCCAGCATCAGCGCCGCAAGCTGCCCTGGCGATGGCGGCATCCATCCCTGCCACAGGCTGACGATCAACGCGAAAATCGCCGTCGCCGAGGCGGCATAGAAGGCGATGGCGGCGGTTGTCACTTCGGGCCCCAGCCTGCGCGTGACCAGATCGCGCAATGTGACCATCGCCACGGCCCCAAGCGCAACCAGCGACCAGACGCCAAAGGTGCCGCTGCCGGGCCGCAGGACGATCATGACCCCGATCAATCCCACAATGACCGCACTGGTCCGCCGCCACCCCAGGGTTTCGCCAAACATCACTGCCGCGCCCAACATGATGATCAGCGGCAGCGATTGCATGACGGCGGCAAGATCGCCGATGGCCATATGTTGCAGCGCACCAAGAAACAGCACAGTCGAGCCGACCTCGCCCACAAGGCGCAGCCCCATGACCCCCCGGTCCGCAGGCGCGATCCGCAGCCGCAACCCCTTGCCGCGCTGCGCAAGCAGGAGCAGCACAATCATCACAGCCAGCCCCCGCAGCGCGACGGCCTGATACATCGGCATCGTCTGCGCGACGGATTTCATCACCGTATCGTTGCACGTAAAGCCAATCATGGACACGGTCATCAGCCCGGCACCGCGCAGATTGTCGCCGGGCTTCAGGGCTTCGGGCCGGATGGAAAGCGGGCTGGCCCTGCGAAATGGCGATAACAATGGCGCGCGCATCAAACCTTCTCCTGTCCACCAAGGGTTAGGTCGCCCTGCGGACGGGCACAAGGCCTTGCGGACCCTGATTGAACGGATCATACTAATAGTGCTGACAATTGCCCCATTCTGCGCCGGAGCCCGTATTGATCCCTTGCCGGCCATTCCGCACAGGGGCCAGCGAACGATTGCGGGGGGCGTTGACGGCGGTTATGCGCTGCGCTTGACTGGCATGGGTTGGGTTTGCCAGAGCAGTCATTCTCTGGGGTCGTGGTATAGCTGACGGAAGCCAATTTGATCATCAAATTGGCGCAGCATCAGCGTAAAATCAAATGGTTATAGCCTGACAACATAATCAAAACAAAGTCGTCAGGCTATATCAGTCCTGTGCCAGCGTCTCGACCAGCAATTCGCGGTCCAGCCCAAAGCGGCGGCGCAGGGTCTGGTCGATCTGTTCCTTCGCCATCTCGATCTGCATGGGACGATAATGCGTGCGGGGGCTGTCATTCTTGCCGTGAAAGCCGCGAATCCACATCAGCGGATGGTTCCGGCTGACCATCGTGGCCAGACGCCAGATCCAGTCATGGCGGTAATTCATGATCGAGCCGGGCCGGTCGGCGGGGAAATACATCGCCAGCGCCGGCACCCACAGCCGCGCGTGTTCGGCACGTATGTCGAAACTGCCATCCCCCTGACGTTCGATCACCAGACCCTGCGTATAGTCCAGCGCGACTGGCGCATCGGCCTTCATCAGCGGCCGGATCAGCCGGAAATCCTGGCGCAATTGCGCAACATAATCCAGGGCCACCGCGTCATCGTCATCCATGCGGAACTGCGCGACGACATCGGCATCCGGGTCTGTGTGCTTTGCCAGAAGCTGCCGGCAGATTTGCCCGTGCTTGCCGGGTGCCACCTGCTCAAGCCGGATCTGGGGGACAGCCCCGGCGATCTCGGTCAGTCGCGCCAGCCAAGGTTGCGGAAGGTCAATGCCCGTCGCCAGGATCAGCGTGAAATCGGGATCGGTCTGCCACAGCAGCGGTTGCAGGCATAAATGTTCGAACCAGCGCATCCGCTGTTCCAGACGCCGGGGATCATAGAGGAACCCGCGGCTTTGGTTCAGGTCCGAACCGACTGACTGGAACGCGTTCTCGACCAGCATGGAAAACCGGCAAAGCCCAAGAACCTGTATTCGCATCGGTATCCCTGTCCTGTTCACCCGCGAAAATGAAACAGCCCGACCATGTGGCCGGGCTGTCCTGTTCAAACGGTCAGTTCGCGATCATTCCCAGCTTCTGGATTCGGGAACGTCCACGATGATGCTGTCATCCATCGCCTCGTCGGCTTCGGCCATTACCGGCGCGGCCAGCGCGGCGGCGGCGGCGGC
>NZ_JBKEBL010000202.1:0-8647 GCF_047973135.1 Paracoccus sp. (in: a-proteobacteria) | reverse complement strand
TTCCATTGCGGTCCGAAACGCGCGGGCGACGCGGACGGCCCCGGGGAAATGCATATCGTGCTGGTCGATAACGGTCGCACCCGGATGCTGGGCGACGAGTTCCGCGAGATGCTGCGCTGCATCCGCTGCGGGGCCTGCATGAATCACTGTGTGGTCTATCGCCAGATCGGCGGACATGCCTATGGCGGCACCTATCCCGGCCCGATGGGGACGGTTCTGACGCCGGTTCTGGACGGGCTGGCGGCCTCGCGCGATCTGCCGAACGCCTGCACGATGAACCGCCGCTGCGCCGAGGTCTGCCCGGTCGGCATCCCGCTGCCGACGCTGATCCGGGCCTGGCGCAGCCGAAGCTGGCGCGAACGGCTGGAGCCCGTCACGATCCGCCGGGGCATCGGCCTCTGGGCCTGGGTGGCCCGGCGCCCGGCGCTTTACCGGCTGGCCAGCGGGATGGGGGTGCGGGCGCTGCGGCTGATGGGCCGCGGCGGCTGGATTTCCAGCCTGCCGCTGGCCGGGGGCTGGACGGCGCATCGCGACATGCCGAAACCGCCGGGCCGCACCTTCATGCAGCAATATCGCGCGCAGCAGAAAGACCGCACATGACCGCCCGCGAAACGATCCTGTCAGCCATCCGCAGGGTCAGCCCCGGCGGGGACGGCGATTCCATCGCTGCCGAGGCCCTGGCCCTGCTGGCCGATCCCGACAGTATCCGCCCCGCGCCGGCCGGTGCCACGCTGCACGACGCCTTCGCGGCCAAGGCCTCGGTACTTGGCACCACGGTCGAACGCATCCCCGATCTGGCCTCGGTACCGCAGGCTGTGCGGCGCTATCTGGACAGCCATGGCCTGCAATCGCTGTCACTGCAACCCGCGCCCGACCTGACCGCGCTGGACTGGACCGGCATTGCCATCCACGAGGGCGTTGTCCCGGATGAGCCCGCAGCCCTTGGCCTCGCGCTGTTCGGCGTTGCCGAAAGCGGCTCGGTCGTGATCCATTCAGGCCCCGACGCGCCGATCCTGCTGTCCTTTCTGCCACTTCACCACATCGTCGTGCTGCGCGAAAGTACGCTGCTGCCCTATCTGGAGGATTACGCCGCGAAACTGGCCGCAACCGACACCCCGCGCAACGCCATCCTGATCACCGGCCCCAGCGGCACCACCGATATCGAGGGCAGCTATGTCCGCGGCGCCCACGGGCCGGGCTTCCTGCATGTCGTCATGGTCCGGGACGCCGGGGGCGGTCAGAATGACATGCCATAGCCCAGATAGATGCGCCGCCCCTCGTCCGCCACGCGGATTGCGTCGGCGGTCAGCGGGTTCTCGCGGACCGAGCTTGCGGTGATATTGTCCTGCTGGCGATCAAGCAGGTTGGTGATGCCGAACGTTACCGCGCCACGGCCCAGAGGGTACGAGCCCGACATGTTCACGGTAATCATCTCGTCCAGTTCGGGTTGCCCGGCCTTGTCGCGCCCCGCCGCATAGGCGATTTCGCCGCTGAGGCTGGCATCGTTCCGGAACAGCCAGGCCGCCGTCAGCGTCGCGGTGAATGGCGTCGGGATGCGGTTGTTCGGCAACCAGCTTTCGCGAGAGCCGTCGCCATCGGCGTCATAATTTCCCTCTTGCCAGCCAAGAACGGCCCCCAGTTGCAGCGCGTCGGTGGCCGCAAGGCTGATCGCCGCTTCGCCACCCCAGACGCGTTCCTTCTGCTGCGTGACCCTGTTCGTGGCACTGTCGAAAACCGTCCCCTCGTCCGAGGTGGACAGAAATGCCGAGGCCGAGGCCGCAATCCGGTCGCCGGACCAGCGCAGGCCCAGTTCGGCGGTGTTCACGATCTGCGAATCCGGGCGCAGCGAGGCGAAGGATACTGTCTGCCCCGGCGCGGCAGGGTTCGGGGGCATGGCGCGGCGGGTGAAGCCGCCGACATCGGGCACCGAAAAGCCCTGACTGACACTGGCGAACAGATCCAGTTTCGGCGTGACATGCCAGGTCGCGCCGATATTGCCAACCACCGCGTCATAGTCGAAATCGCCTCCGCGCACCGCCACGGCGGGCAGCGGATACAACCCGGACGGGGTCAGTTGCATGGCGTCGGGGCGGGTGAAATCATCCACATCCAGCCAGAATTTCTCGGCCCGCAGCCCGGCGCCAAGATCGACCTGCCCGACCGGCACATCCAGTTGCGCGAATCCGGCCAGGCTTTTCTGCTTCATCGGTGCGATCAGGTCGCGGCCCGACAGATCCTGCTGGCTGACATCGTCATGGCTGGCATCAATGCCCCAGGTCAGTTGCGCGCCCGCCCGCAAGCCGTCCAACGGCGTGCGGACGGTAAAACGCGCGCCGAAAGTTCTGGTCGAAAGCTCGCTTTGGGCGTCGGGATGCTGCGTTGGATCGCTCAGGCTGACCGGATAATACAGCGGATTGGCGATGCCTGCCGGCACAAAAGCCGCGCGGCGGGTGGTGTTGCTGGCGTAAAGCTGCAATTCGGTCTCGCCGATGGACAGGTCGGAATTGCGCCATGTCACATTGGCAAAGCGCCCGATATCCTTCACGTCCCGACCGGTATAATCCGCGTCGCCGACGCTGACCGGGTCGGTCGCGTAATCGGTAAAGCGGTCGATCTCCTGACTGAAATGATAGCCGCCGATCCGGGCCGTAATTTCGTTGCTGCCTGCGCGCCAGTCCAGCACCACCGCCCCCGCGTAATTTTCGGAATTATCCGCATTGCCCTGTCCGACCACCGGGTCTGACGGAATCCGCTTGCCGTCGCCGTCGTAAAGATCGTTCATCGACCGGCGTGACAATTCCAGCCGCAGGCCCAGATCGTTCAGGCGGCGTTCATGGCTGAAGGACAGGTCCGAGCCGATGCTGTCGCCCTCGGTTCCGCTGCTGATGCCGAAGGACAGGTTTGTTTGCTGCCCCTCGCCGGGGGTTTTCGTCACGATATTGATCATGCCGCCGGTCGCGCCATTGCCAAAACGCGCGGTCGAGCCCTTGACGATCTCGATCCGTTCGATGCTGGCCGGGTCGATCATTGACAATTCGCGTGTAAATCCCCGCAGTTCCGAAGTGCGGGGCGCGCCGTCGATCAGGATCTGGACCGACCGGCCCCGCAGCGTCTGGCTGGCGCCGCCGATGGTGCCGTTCGAGGGCGCGAGGCCCGGCACCATCTGGCCAAGGATGCGGTCCAGCGGTTCCCCGGTTTCCAGGCGCGCGGCGATGTCCCCGGCCTCGACCACCTGCGTCGCGCCGGGATAATCGCCCATGGCGGTGCCCGTGCGGCTGGCTTCAAGAACGACCGTGTCCAGAACAAGCGTATCGGCATCCTGGGCAAGGGCGGTGCCGGTCATCAGCACCGCAAGGGTCAGGCCGGTCATGGGCGCATGGTATGTCACGCGGAATACTCCTTTGGAAAGCTGGTTAAAACGGGCTTTTGCCGGACCGAGGCAGGCAGGCGCGTGATGGCGATCCAGCCGGTCAGAACGGAAAGCAGCGCGGCCAGTGCAAAGACCGGCCCATAGCCAAGCGCGGACGCCATCGCCCCCGCGATCATGCTGCCCAGCATGTACATCAGCAGGTTGATGCCGGTGAGCAGGGTGAAATCCGTCCCGGCCTGTGTCAGCGATGAAAAGCGCATGAAGGCGGTGAACAGGCCGACCATCTCGACATAGCGCAGGAAGGTGTCGATGCCCGACAGCGCGACCAGCGGCGCCGTTCCGATCCCCATCGTGGCGGCGAAGAAGAAGGCGGCGAAGGTCAGCGTGCGTCCGGCGATCAGCAGCACGAAAAAGGGCGCCAGCCCGATCCGGCCGATAATTGCGGCGGCACTTGCCGCGCCGAACAGGCCGACCAGCGCAGCCGACCCGCCCGAGATCAGCCCGACCTGCGCCAGTGAGAATCCCTGATCCACAAGAAAGGGCTGCTCCAGCGCCTTGACCAGCCCCTCGGGCATGCGAAAGAAAAAGGCGAAGGCCAGCATTCCGCCCGCCATCGGTTGCGACAGGAAATGCCCGAATGTGGCGCGACCGTAATCGGCGGGCAGGGCGCGGCGGCCTCTGGCCTCGGGCATCCGCAGAAACGGCAGGGCGAAGGCCGCCGACAGCGCGGCAATCGCCAGCAGAGTCGTGCGCCATCCCAGCCAATCGACCAGCAGCAGCGTGCCCGACCCTCCGATCAGCACGCCAAAGGCCACCGCGCCCGCCTGAAGCGCGTTGCCGAAAGCCTGCTGCGCCGGGGGCAGATGTTCGACCGCCCAGCCATCCGCGGCGATGTCCTGCGTGGCCGAGCCGAGCGACATGGTCATCAGGATCGGAAAGAACCGCACCGCGTCCGTGACCGGATCGAGTTTCGACAGGATGACGATGCAGCCAAGGGTGATCACCTGACATGTCAGCACCACACCCTTGCGCCCGATCCGGGGATGACGCGCCAGCCGGTCGATGACAGGCGCCCATGCCGCCTTCAGTACCCAGGGCGCCAGCAAGGCCCCCAACGCGCCGATGACCGCCAGATCGACACCGCGCGCGCGCAGGATCGGGGGCAGCGCCGCTGCCACCAGATACAGCGGTACCGATTGCGCCAGATACAGCCCCGACAGGGCGACAGAAGTAGAAAGTGGTGGCCGCGTCACATGCCCGATCCCGGTTGGTCATTCGGGCTGGCAGGTCAGGCTGGCCGATTTCCCGAGTTTATTAGTAGGATAATCGGCGATTTGCAAGCGGCATGGGCGATCCGGCCATTGCTGTTGCGATTTTGTCATCCCCTCGCGTGCCTTCCTTACCTTCACGGCCCGGCCAATCGACCATCGGGGAATCGGCCCGTTCCGCAAGGGCAGGGAAGGGCAATTGCCCGGTCAGGTCATTCAGCATCACCGCGCTGCGCCATGCCGCCAGACTGATCTGCGGATCGGCGATCCCGTGGCTGTGCCGACCGTGGTTCATCGCGTAAAGCGGGGTCTGGCGCGGGCCATCCCAGATCACCCGGAAATGCGCGTCAAGCGCCAGCCCGCCATCAGATTGCCGATGCAGCCGCGCGGCCAGCGGCTCCAGACAATCCGGCACGGCCGGGCGATAGCCGGTCGCCAGCACGACCAGATCGGCCTCGCACCGTTCGGGCCGGTCGGTGCCTGCGACCTGGGCTTCGATCACCTGTCCCCGCGCCGTCCTGCGGATTGCGTGAACCTCGCGTCCGGGCCGCAGCACGGTGTCGCCTCGCCCCTCGCGGCGGCGCTGATACAGGGCATCGTGGATGGCGTCGGCGGTGGCAGGGGTGATGCCGTCGCTGGCATATTTCTGTCCGGCCAGCACTGCCTCGCGCGCCGAGGGTGACTGACCGCGCCATGCCATGACATAGCCGGGTGTGAAGAACTGGTCGATAAAGGCCCCCTCTTGCAGCGTCCAGAATCCGGGACGGCGGCTGATCCAGATGATCTGCGCCGGTCCGTCGCTTCGGCTCAGAAGATCCAGAACGATTTCGGCCCCGGACTGTCCTCCGCCGATTACCGCGATCCTCCGCCCGGCCAGCCGCAACGGTCGTTCAAGCCAGCGCGAGGCGTGCAGGCAATCGGGGCCGGGTGCGGCAAACCCGGGGATGTCGGGCTGCATGCCCACGCCGACCGACACCGCCCGGCTGCGCCAGCGCTGCCCCGACGCGCCCTGGATGACAAACTCCTGTCCGTCATGGTCCACTGTTTCGACCGGATCGCCGAATCCCGTGCTGTCCAGCCCATGCGCGACCCATCCCATGTAATCGGCGAACTCGGCCCGGCTGGCGCATGCGTTGCGGCCCGCCATGAAGTCGAAAAAGCGGCCGTGTGTCACTAGATAGTTCAGAAAGCTCCAGCGGCTGGTCGGCAGAACGGGCGTTACCAGATCCTTGAGAAAAGATGTCTGCATGGTCGCTCCGGGGATCATCAGCCCCGGATGCCAGGCAAACCGCGCGCGCCGTTCCATGAACCGGCAGCGCAGCCCCGGCACGGTGTCGGCCAATGCCGCAAGCGACAGGTTGAACGGGCCGATGCCCACGCCGAAAAGATCAAAACTGGTCATGTGAACCTCTGGCAGATCAACAGGATGACAAGGGAAAGCGCCGCGCCCAGCAAGAAGGGCGCGGCGGGGGACAGCGGCAGGACCAGCGCGCCCGCGCCCGCGCCGCTGCCAAGTCCGGCCAGCAGGGCCGAGCCTTGCCAGGCCGCGCTGTGGCGCGCGCTTTCGGGCCGCGCGGTGATGATGCGCGCAAGGTGGCGCGCGATCAGCAGGCCCGATGCCCCCGCCGCCAGCGCCGTTGCAACGATCAGGGCAAGCGGGGCGACAAGGAAAGCGGGCAGGGCCAGCGCCGCGGCCAGCAGCGCGGCGGCGGGCCGCATCGCGACGCCTGCCGCAGTCAGCCGCGCATGCACCAGCAGCAGCGCCAGATAGCCTGAGGCCAGGCACAGCCCGGCCATGGTCGCGGCCTCGTCGGGCGGGCGGGTCAATGCAAGCCGTGGCCCAAGCCCCAGTTGCCCCGCACCAATCGCTGCCTGCACCAGAAACGGCACCAGCAACGCGGCAGGGCGCGGCGCGTGGCAGCGGGGGCTGGCAAGAACCGCGATTCCGTCAGGGTGATGCCCGTCCGGACGGGCCAGACGGCGCAGGCTCAGCCCCGCGCCAATCAGCGCGGGCAGGACGGGCAGGGCGATCGACAGCCGCGACAGCGGCCCGATCAGCGCCGCACCGGTCGCGCGCCCAAGCCCCGGCCCGATCTGTACCCGCGCCAATGCCGCAACCGGACGCCCCGATCCGGCGCTGGCCCCCTGTGCGACGGCCAGAATGACCGCCGCCGCCGTGCCCTGCACCCCCCGGATTGCCAGCAGGACACCAAAGGTCATCCCGTTTGGCGGAGGCCACAGAAGCAGCAGGACCAGCGCCAGCGATGCAGCGCATTGCAGCAACAGCGCCCCGCGCAGCCTTCGCTGCGTCATCGCCTGCGCCAGCAGTGGTGCCGCCACTGCCGACAGGACCAGCCCCGCGCCGATGGCCAGCCCGATCCGGTCCGCGCCAAGGCCAAGATGCGGCGCAAGCACCGGCAGCATGCCGATCAGCGCGGTCTGCTGAAAGCCATAGCCGGTCAGGGCAGGAGAGATTGCATGCTGAAGTTGATCAGGGGTCACGGTATTCGCCGGGAAATTCTTGGTTGCATAATAATTGACTATTATAGTAAGGATTCGTCAACCGAAAGATCGAACCGGCTGGTGACACGGTATGAGCGAAGACCTGCGCGACATTCCCGCGCTTGATGCGTTCCTGAATGCGGCCCTGCGCGAAAACGTCCTGACCGGGGCGCGTATCGGCGAAAACGGACTGGCGATTCCGACGGGCCGGGGGACGCTGCTGGTTCCGCTGGCTGGTCAGGCCCGCTTTCGCCTTCGGTTCAGTCCCGGTCTGCGCCTTGCGGGGCGGCCTTGCCCGGTGGCCGAAGGGCTGGCGCTGCTGGCGCATCCCTTTGGTCAGGTTTTCGCGGCGCGGGTAGGGGACAGCGCGATGGCGATCCGGCGCGCGCCTTGGCGGGCGGCGGATGATGACCCCGCGCTGTGGAATTTTCAGCAGGCCGAGGCCGCGATGAGATATGGCCACCCCTGCCACCCGAACCCCCGCAGCCGGGACGAGATGAACGCGCAGGATGCCCGCCGTTACGCCCCGGAATTTGGCACCGGCTTTGCGCTGACATGGCTGGCCGTGCCGCGCGAAGCCGTCGCGGCTCCGGCAGGCGCTCTGGTCCGGCTGGCGCGGCTGGCACGGGCGGATGAGGCCCCTGAACCGGCTGATTCCCGGCATATCCGCCTGCCGGTCCATCCGTGGCAGGCCGTTGCGCAGGCTGATCGCATCGCAGCGGCTGGCGCGCGGATCCTGGGCGAGGGGCAGGGTGAATGGCGCGCGACGGCCTCGATGCGGACGCTGCATGGCTGGCATGCCGATGTCATGCTGAAGATGTCGCTGTCGCTGCGGCTGACCAACTCGACCCGCGTGCTGCACCCGCGCGAGATGCGGCGCGGGGCCGATCTGGCGGCGCTGCTGGATGGTCCGGTGGGGCAGGATCTGCGCGCAAGCTTTCCGCAGATGCATATCCTGCGCGAGGCTCATCACGCTGCGCTGCGCAATGGTGCGGGGCTGATCCCCGAAACGCTGGTCTCGCTGCGCGACAACCCGTTCCGCGATCCGCGCCGGTCTGGCCCGGTCATGCTGGGCAGCCTGTGCGAGCCGGTCCCCGGCGGCGGCAGCGCGCTGGTCCGCCTGATCGGCGCGGGCGATGCGCGGGGCTGGTTCCGCCGGTTCCTGCGCATTGCCATCCTGCCCCTGCTGGAGCTGCGGGCGACCCATGGCCTGCTGTTCGGCGCGCATCAGCAGAACATGATGATCGGGCTTGATGCCGACCGCGCGCCCGTCTCGGTCTGGTTGCGCGATTGTCAGGGAACCGGCCATCTGGCGGATTTCCACGACAGGCTGGCGCAGCATTGCCCGGATCTGGGCCGGGACGCGGGCAATGTCGTGACTGCGGAACTGGGCGATGCGCTGCTGACCTATTACGTCGTGGTCAACGGGGTTCTGCATCTGCTGTCCACGATGGCGCTGGACGGGCTGGCGCATGAGGATGACCTGCTGCGCGACTGGCGCGACTTT
>NZ_JBKEBL010000314.1:0-2110 GCF_047973135.1 Paracoccus sp. (in: a-proteobacteria) | reverse complement strand
GCCGTCACTACAGCCTGGAAGGAGGATCTGGCCGAGCTGCCGGAGTTCAGCGTCAGCATTCTGCATATGGTGACTGGGCTGCTTCTGACGATCTGGAAACGGCTGCCGCAGGACTCCTCCCGCGTCTATCGGCTGCAGACTGACGAGGGCGAACGCATCATCGGTCGCCGGGTATCGCCGGCATGGGCTGCCAATGCCTCGACCAGTGGCGTTACCAGCAGCCTGACACCCGATGCCGCCTATGCCGCGCTGATCGAAGGTCGCACGATCCTTGATCTCGCCGAGGGGCTGCAACTGCGCCGCGTCCGCGTCATGGGCGCCAACCGGATCGAGCTTTGCGGCTTCACCGATGCGATGCGCGAGCGGCTCAGGGCCTATGGCCTTTTCAGCGAGATCATCTCCTGGAAGCTGCGCTTCTTCGTGCCGGTTGACGCATCGGGGCCGGGGATCATTGGAAAGCTCTTTGACCGCTTTCCGGTCGCGCGTATCATTGATCGGGAAGCTGCGTGATGGAACGTCTCACGGCTTCTGAACTGGCGCAGCGTCTCGGTTGGCAGGCCGAGGCGGTGTGCCAGCATTATCTCTCTAACGGGCGCAAACAGGGCAAATACTGGCTGGTCGGCAATGTGCGGAACACGCCGGGACGTTCAATGTTCGTGCGCCTTACCGGGCCCGAATCCGGCAAGGGCGCTGCGGGCAAATGGACAGATTCCGCCACCGGGGAGCATGGCGATCTACTGGATGTCATTCGCGACAGCCTTGGGCTGGTCGAATTTGCCGATATTGCCGAGGAGGCCCGACGCTTTCTCAGCCTGCCGCAGCCCGAACCGATGCCGCAGCCTCGCCAGTCCCGAACAATGCCCGCAGTATCAGGCTCCTCCGAGGCGGCCGGCCGCCTCTGGCGCATGACGCAACCGCTGTCCGGTTCTGTAGCAGAGTCGTATCTGCGCAATCGCGGCATTACCGATCTGCGCGAGATCGCCAATCTACGCTTCCATCCGACCTGCTTCTGGCGACCCGAGGGTGATGCTCCGACCGAGACCTGGCCTGCGATGATCGCTGCCGTCACTGACCTTGATGACAAGATCACCGGCGTACATCGCTCTTGGCTCAGGCGTGACGGCTCCGGCAAGGCGCCTGTCGATCCGCCGAGAAAGGCGATGGGAGACCTGCTCGGGCACGGCGTCCGCTTCGGGAATGCGCAGGATATCATGGCGGCTGGGGAAGGCATCGAAACCATCCTGTCGCTGCGTCAGGCCCTGCCAACCATGCCGATTGTTGCGGCTCTCTCGGCCGGACACCTCGCCGCCATCCGGTTCCCTCCGCATCTGCGCCGGCTCTAAATCCTCCGCGACAACTATCCGGCCGGCGAGGCTGCGAGGGACAGTTTGGTGGGCCGGGACATCGAAGACGGGATCGAGGCGATCCAGCTTTCGCCCGTGCTGGGGGATTTCAACGACGATCTCATCAGCTTTGGTCTGGAGGCGCTGCGGGCGAAGATCCGGGTGCAGATCGCCCCGGAGGATGTCAGCCGATTCATGGCCTCGTGACGGGACCGGAACGAGGAATGTGATCGGGGGCGTCAGCTCCGTCATGTGCAAAGGGTCGCACCTCCGTCGGCAGGGGACCGCGCCTTGGCCTTCTCGGAGGGCGAGCGGCCCACAAACGCCCCGGCCCGGCAATGGCGGCGCCCGACTGATGTCCGTCGGCGGGCAGGCCCGCCTTTACAGCGCGAAGCAAATCAGCCGGGCTTTGCCATCGAGGCCCTCGCGAAAGGCTCGGGCTGCCCGGCCGGATCGCCCGTGGGCGTGTCGTCGCCATGAAGGCCGCGACGGTCGCGGTCCAGCCGAAGGACGCATCCCATGTATGCCCATGACGATTTCGAACCCGATCACAGCACATCCCCGACCGGCCATGTCACCGACGCCCTCGAACTCTATGGTTACCGCCTCGCCGAGGGCGAGGCCGATCCCCGGATCACACCCGAGGATCATAGCATCCAGACCGCCGTCGCCGATATCTTCGACGCGCTGATCTCCACCATGGCCGACACCAGCCTCGATGCCGATCTCGACGAGATCATGTGGTCCACCGTCAATAGCTTTCACCG
>NZ_JBKEBL010000264.1:0-6139 GCF_047973135.1 Paracoccus sp. (in: a-proteobacteria) | reverse complement strand
GATAGCCGGGCTGCCCGCCCCGGCCAAGATCGTCCAGAATGTCCTGCCCGTGATCGGGACGCATGGGGATTTCGGCATCGCTGCGCCCCGCCTCGCGCCGCCGCTCCTCTTGTCGCAGGATGGCTGCGATCAGCGCCACCATGTCGGTCTGACCGCCCAGATGTTCGTCCTCGAAGAACGAGACAGGCACGGCCTCGGCCTCACGGCGGACATTGCGCAGATGCAGGAAATGCACGCGGTCTCCCAGACGGTCCATCATGCCGGGCAGATCGTTATCGGGCCGCGCCCCAAGCGAGCCGGAACACAGCGTGATCCCGTTCGCGGGCAGATCGACGGCGGCGACGCGCTCGGCGTAATCGGCTTCGGTGGACATGATCCGGGGCAGGCCCAGCAGGCCAAAGGGCGGATCGTCGGGGTGACAGCACAGCCGCAGGCCCAGATCCTGCGCGACCGGGGCAACCTGTTCCAGAAAATCGTGGAAATTCCGGCGCAGCACCGCATCGGTCACGGGCGCATAGCTTTCCAGCAGATCGCGCACATCCTGCAGGCTGAAGCTTTCGGCAGCGCCCGGCAGGCCGAACACCACGTTGCGGACCAGCCCCTCGCGCCGGGCCTCGTCCATGGCGGCAAAGCGGCGGGCGGCCTGATCGCGGACGGATTCGGAAAAATCCTCTGCCGCGCCCTTGCGTTGCAGGATGTGGATGTCAAAGGCCGCAAAGTCGATCAGATCGAACCGCATGCAGGTCGCGCCGGTGGGGCGGCGCCATGCCAGATCGGTCCGGGTCCAGTCCAGCACCGGCATGAAGTTGTAACAGATGACGTCGATCCCCGCATCCCTGAGATGCCGCATCGAGGTGATCCAGTTGGCGACATGTTCGCGCCAGTCGCCGGTCTGGGTCTTGATCGCCTCGCTGACGGGCAGGCTTTCGACCACGTCCCATGCCAGCCCCGAAGGCGACCCGTCCTTCATCACCGCCAGTTCTCGCTGCCGCGCGGCGATTTCTCCGGGCGTCCAGACCGCGCCGGTGCGGACATGGTGCAGGGCGGTCACGACGCCCTTGACGCCCGCCTGCAACATGTCGTCGATGGACACGCGGTCCTGTGGACCGAACCAGCGCCATGTGTGTTTCATTCAGTTTCTCCCTTGGGGACGCAGCGTTGCCTGCTTGCTTCTTATCCCGATCCGGGCTGACCGCAAAGGCCGCTTGCAACCTTGCCAATCACGCGAATCCCGTCTTGACGCGGCACGCGATTGCCGCGACGAAACGGTTGCCGCTTTCTGGCCCGCTCATCTGGATATTTCGCCGATGTCACAGCACCACAGCCCGGTTTCCGCACAGCTTGCCCATGCGCTGACAGCCTTTCGCGACCGGGTCGCGATGCGGGACCGCCGCCTGAGCCTGAGCTATGGTGATCTGGCCGCATTCACGGCGGCCTGCCAGCGCGTGTTGGCGGGACAGGGGGCGGTGGCCGTCTATGGCGCGCCGGGGGCGCTGTTCGGGGCGGCCTGCACCGCCTGCGTGATCGCCGGGCGGCCCTTTGTGCATCTGGATCCCGCCATGCCGGACTCGGTGCTGGCCAATATCGTCGCCGAGCTTGAGATCGGGCTGATCCTGACCGCGCAGCCCGCGCGCGCGGGGCAGTTGCCGGACGGTTGCCGGGTTGTCGATGCCACGATCTTTCTGGACGCGCCCGCCGCAGACAGCATCGCGCCGGGCCGGGTGTCGCCGGGCGATTCGATTTATCTGGTCGCGACCTCGGGCACGACGGGGCGACCGAAATGCATTCCGGTGACGCATGACGCGGCCTTGCTGTCTTATGAATGGCGCGACGCCTATACGCCCTATACCCCCGGCATGAAGATCGGCATCTATATCTTTGCCATATGGGAGATGTTCCGCCCGCTGCGCAACGGGGCAGAGCTGTGTTTTCCCGGTCTCGACGATCTGTTGTCGCCGCAATCGCTGGCGCGCTTCATCACCGGCCATGACCTGTCCGAGATGCTGTTCACACCCTCGTTCTTTGAAAAGATGCTGCAAGGGCTGGACGCCGCGACCTGCGCCACCCTGCCCCTGCGCCGGATCGTCCTGAACGGCGAGGTGGTCAGCGACCGCCTGATCGCCGAAGCGCAGGCCAAACTGCCCCATGCGGCGCTGTGGAACCTGTACAGCATCTGTGAAACCCATGACATCTGCATGTCGGAGCTGACCGGGCCGGCGGGTCCGGCGCGGGGGGTGACGGTCGGCAGGCCGATGCCCCATCTGCGCGCGGTCGTGCTTGACGATCACGACCAACCCTGCCCCCCCGGCACGCCCGGCCTTCTGCATTTCGAGGGGCCGCGCATGCTGGGTCCGGGCTATGTCAACCGCCCCGAAGAAACTGCGCAACGTTTTCGCGAGCTGACCTTACAGGGTCGCGCGGTCAGGTTGTATGATACCGGCGATCAGGGTTATGTCGATGCGGATGGGCAGATTGTCGTTCTGGGCCGCGTCGCGCATATGCTGAAACTGCGCGGCCACAGCATCCAGACCCGCGAACTGACCGAGACGATGGCCGGACTCATGGGCTTTTCCCATGCGATTCCCTGGGTGCGGCAAGTCGGCGATCAGGGGCAGGCGCTGGTGTTCTATTACACCGCCGACGCCACGACCACGGCGGACAACCGGGCGCGATGGCAGATCGTCGATGACAGCCGGCGGATGCCCGACGCGCTGGTCCGCGCGCTGCGCAAGGTGCTGCCGGGCTATTGTGTGCCCTCTTATCTGGTGCAGCTTGACGCGATCCCGATCCACGAAGTGTCAGGCAAATGCGACTTCAAGGCGCTGCCCGAGATCAGGCCCGAAACCTGTGAACCCGAGACGGCGGGCGACGCGCTGCCGACGGTGATCCATGCGGCGCGGATCCTGCAATGCCGCATCGCCGAGATCGATCCCGACCGCTCGTTCCACGATCAGGGCGGCGATTCGCTGATGTGCGTCGATCTGATCCTTGAACTGGAACGCGGCTATGCACGGCGCGTCGATTTCGACCGGGCGCTGAATCTGCCCCTGTCACGGCTGCATCAGCTTCTGTCCGGCCATGCCGCCGACACGACCGGGCCGCGTTTCAGCCGTCCGGGCATCCTGCTGACCGGAGCGACAGGTTTTCTGGGACGGCAGGTTCTGACTGCCGCCATCGCAGCGCTGCCCGGCGATCACGTCGTCTATTGCCTTGTCCGCCCCCGCAACCGCGATCCGCATCAGCGGCTTGAGGCGATTGCAGCGGCGGCGGGCTTGCCGCAGGACCGGATCATTCCGGTGGCGGGATCCGTCGATGACGCGCATCTCGGGCTGGACGCAGATCATTACGGCGATCTCTGCGGGCATGTGTCGCTGGTCATTCATTGCGCGGCGACGGTCAATCTGGCGGTGGATCGCGCCACCATGCTGGACTGGTCGCGCGCGGGCATTACCGCGATCCTGCAATTTTGCCGCGATTCCGGGGCGGATCTGCGGTTTTCCTCGTCCTCGGCGGTGTTCCCCGAAACCGGCGGCCCCCACCCCGAGGCACCCGCCGCGATGTATGGTGCCTGTTCCGGCTATGGCGCCGCCAAGATCGAGGCAGAATCGCAGATTGCCGCTTCGGGGGTGAGTGCGGCCATCGTCCGGCTGCCATCGCTTTACGGTCTGGACGCGCCAAACCACCGCGACATCTATGAGATCATCCTTCAGGCAAGCCGTGCCATCGGCTGCCTGCCCGAGGGACTGATCTTTCCGATGACCGATCTGCGCGCCGCCGCCGGTTTTCTGGTCGGGCTGCGCCCCGGCGCGGGCGTGCGCTTTTACAACCTGATCGCCGATGATCCGGTGACGGCAGATGCCGGGTTCGAACGGGTCAGCCCCGATGCATGGCTGGCCCGCGCGCCCCTGCCGGATCTGGTCCGCGACCTGATCGCCGAGACCCCGGCGATCCTGCACGCGGATGCGGTTTTCGAAAATGCCGCCGCCAAGGCACAATGGCGGCAGGCAGGCATGGGCGATTTCGCCGCGCTGTCAGATGGCCGCGCGCTGCTGGATCGCAGGCTGCGTTACCACAGCGAACCCGCATTGACCTGAAAATCCTCCATCGTCATCGCGCGCCCCGCATCGCTGACCAGAAAGGCCACCAGCCCGGCCACCTCGTCGGGCTGGACCAGCTTGCCCTGAGGGTTCGACGCCTCGTATTTCGCGACGACCTCGGCACGGGGGGCACCCTGCGCCACCTCGTCATCAATGAATTTCTTCAGCATCTCGGTCTCGACCCAGGTGGGGCTGATACTGTTGCAGGTAACGCCCGCCGCCGCGCCCTCCAGCGCGACACAGCGGCCAAGGCCCAGAAGCCCCGCCTTCGACGCGCAATAGGCCGCGTTATTCGCCATGCCCTGATGCGCCGCGACCGAGGCAAGGTTGACGATCCGGCCCCACCGGTTCCGGATCATCCCCGGCAGGACGGCGCGGATCATCTTGAAGGTTCCGGTCAGGTTGATGTCGATCGTGTCATTCCAGATGCTGTCAGGATGCCCGATCACCGCGGCCTCGTCATAGACACCCGCCGCGTTTACCAGCACATCGACCCGCCCGCGCCGCGCGATCACCCCGTCCACGAAACGCGCGCAGCTTTCGGTGTCACGCACGTCCAGACGGTCAAAGGCGATCCGCTCGCCAAATTCGGCGCGCAGATCGCGGGTCAGGCCGGGATCGTCGCCGCGCCTTGCGCCGACAAAGACGGCATGCCCGGCCCCGGCCAGCCGTCTGGCGATGGCGCGGCCCATCCCCGACAAGCCTCCGGTCACGATTGCGGTTCTTGTCTCGGCTGTCATTTTGCCACCCCCGGCTGCAAGGAAATCCGGCCCCATCTTCTGCGCAGGGGACCGGCGAAGCAACACTTCGCTAGATGGCGACAATGCCGGCAAGCAGCGCTGCCCCTCCGAATGTCCATGCATCGAACAGCGCCATGGGATAACCGGACAGGAAATGCCACGCGGAAAGGATGTCGGGGGTGGATGCCGTTTCGGCAACGACCGAGCGGACCCGCAGCCCGCTGAGCAGCGCAAGAAGCCCAAAGGTCACAAGCAGCGCCTCGACCTTGGTCACGGCGAAAGCGGTCAACGGCACGGCCATGACCGATGCGACGGGCAGAACCTGACCAAGCTCGTCCCTGGGCAGCTTTCCGAACGACCGGTAAAAGGACGGAAGCCCCACCCATAGCTGTACCGACAGGATCAGATAGCCAAAACCAAAGAAAACCACGGGCAGTATCATTGCCAATCACTTCCGTCTCAAATCGCCATGTGGGACATTCCTAGAAAGCGCGACTGCATTAAGCAAGAATACCAGTCGGTTTTCTTTCGGGTCGCCGACAGGGACAGGTCGCCGCTCGGCAGGGTTATGCGCAACGGATTGCGTGGCATCGCGTGCAATCCCACAACCCCTTGCCCCGCCGCCCCGTCACATGAGATAGTCGCGTCAATCGCACAAGAACAAGACGAGCAGACCCGATGGCCGACGATCTTCTTTCCGCCGCCGACGCGACCGCTGACAGCTATTCCGCCGCCTCGATCGAGGTGCTGGAAGGGCTGGAACCGGTCCGCAAGCGCCCCGGCATGTATATCGGCGGCACCGATGAACGCGCGCTGCATCATCTGGTGGCGGAAATCCTGGACAACTCGATGGACGAGGCGGTGGCGGGCCATGCCAGCCGGATCGAGGTGGAATTGCAGGCCGATTTCAGCGTGGTGATCCGCGATAACGGGCGCGGCATCCCCATCGATCCGCACCCGAAATTCCCCGGCAAATCAGCGCTTGAGGTTATCCTGTGCACGCTGCATGCGGGGGGCAAATTCTCGGGCGATGCCTATCAGACCTCGGGCGGGTTGCACGGGGTCGGAGCCTCGGTCGTGAACGCGCTGTCGGATACGATGGTCGTGCAGGTGGCGCGTAACAAGGAACTGTTCGAACAGCGGTTCTCGCGCGGGATCCCGCAGGGGCCGGTGCAAAAGATCGGCGCGGCCCCCAACCGGCGCGGCACCACCGAGACCTTCCAAGCCGATCAAGATATCTTCGGTCAAAACCGCTTCAAGCCCGCGCGGCTGATCAGCAGGGGAAAATCCAAGGCCTCTCTG
>NZ_JBKEBL010000241.1:0-45635 GCF_047973135.1 Paracoccus sp. (in: a-proteobacteria) | reverse complement strand
GAACCCGGCCAATGACAACCTGATGGAGCTGCTGATCATGACCGACGCGCTGCGGCGTTCCTCGGCGGCGCGGATCACGGCGGTAATTCCCTATTTCGGCTATGCCCGTCAGGACCGCCGCGCCAAGGCCCGCACGCCGATTTCGGCCAAGCTGGTCGCCAACCTGCTGACCGAGGCGGGGGTGGACCGTGTCCTGACGCTGGATCTGCATGCCGCCCAGATTCAGGGGTTTTTCGACATTCCGGTGGACAACCTTTATGCCGCGCCGGTTTTTGCGCTGGATGTGCAGCATCATTTCAAGGGCAGGATGGGCGATCTGATGGTCGTGTCGCCCGATGTCGGCGGCGTGGCGCGCGCGCGCGAACTGGCGACCCGGATCGGCGCGCCGCTGTCGATCGTGGACAAGCGCCGCGAAAAGGCCGGCGAGGTGGCCGAAATGACGGTGATCGGCGATGTTTCGGGCAAGGCCTGCATCATCGTCGATGACATGTGCGACACCGCCGGAACGCTGGTCAAGGCCGCCCAGACCCTGACCGATGCCGGTGCATCGGAGGTGCACGCCTATATCAGCCATGGCGTCATGTCCGGCCCCGCAGTCGAGAGGGACAGCAATTCGGTGATGAAATCGCTGGTCATCACCGATTCGATCCAGCCGACCGAAGCCATCAACTCCGCCCCGAACATCCGCATCGTCCCGACTGCGCCGATGTTCACCCAGGCGATCCTGAACATCTGGAACGGCACTTCGGTGTCCAGCCTGTTCGAGACCGATACCCTGCTGCCGATTTACGAAGGATTTTACAATCGCGACTGACCTGATCCGCTGCTTTCTGGTGCTGATGCTGTCTGCGGTGCCGGCGGCGGCGGATTGCGTGGTGCTGCTGCACGGGCTGGCGCGCAGCCCTGCCTCGCTGTGGGCGCTGGAACGGGCGCTGACCACGGATGGCCATGCCGTGGTCAATCAGGGCTATCCGTCACGCGCTGCGCCGCTGGCCGATCTGGCCCCGGTGGTCGGGCAGGGGATAGATCAATGCCCCGAAGGTGAAGCGGTGCATCTGGTCACGCATTCAATGGGCGGTATTCTGGCGCGGCTGTGGCTGGCCGAGCACCGCCCCGCGGCCATGGGGCGCGTGGTCATGCTGGCACCGCCGAATGACGGATCGCCGCTGGTGGACCGGCTGGGGGGGCTGCCTGGCTTCAGGCTGTTCAACGGGCCGGCGGGGCTGCAACTGGGAACCGGCGCGGATTCGCTGCCGCGATCCCTTGGTCCGGTGACGTTCGAACTTGGCGTGATCGCAGGCGACGGGTCGGTGAACCCGGTCTCATCGGCGCTGATCCCCGGACCCGATGACGGCAAGGTCGCGGTTGCCGCCACGCGGGTCGAGGGGATGGCCGATCACATTACCCTGCCGGTCAGCCACACATTCATGATGAACAATGCCGAGGTGATCCGGCAGGTCAGAACCTTCCTCGCCGAAGGACATTTCCAGCACTGACCCCTGCGTCAACCCGGAAGGGTTGGCAGGGAAATCACGCATTTTCCTGGTACTTGTCCTTGGCGGACATGTAATTTCGCAAACGCTGTCCGGGTTCGACCTCTGCCAGCACGCCGAAATACGCCAAAGCCTGCGCTTCGCGGCTGAAATAGGTCTGCTCTCTGTCGGCGCGATACAGGTGCGTTTTCAGAAACTCCTGCTCTGGCGGGGTCAAGGCGCCAAGAATGGAAGAAGCCGGATTGTTTTCCCTGAAGGCGATGGCGACCCCCACAGCATCGCGATACCGCGAGGCCTCGAACTGATCGCGCTGGTCGTCATATGTCTGACAGTCCGGCAACAGTGCTTCCAGCCGTTCCCATGCATCATGCAGCGCGGTGCGTAGCTGGAATTCCTGGATCACGGCGTCGCGTTTCGCCTCGTGTTGCAATCGTTCGGCCATGATCTGTGATTGCCGGCCAAGTTCAGACAGGTGCTTGCGGTATTGATCGACCAATGCCTCCAGCGCATTTGCCTGTGCGGTCTGGGCAATGACAGATCGCTTCAGCTCGGCATTCTGCTTTTCGACGGTCTGACGGGTTTCATCGGTCGTTTGGGCCGATGCACCGATCTCGCGCGCCTGAAGATGCAGGGAATACACGATGGCGACCAGCCCAAGGCCAGAAAACAGCGCATTCACAATGCCGAAGCTGTCGCCAAATTCATTCAGCGAGGCAGGTCTGCCGGGAACGACAAACATCGCGGTCCACAGGGCGATCACACCACACATGGCAATAGTCAAAATTGATCTCGACATAATAAACTCTCCCTAAAGTGGCAGAGTTTTCTGTTTTTACGTCAAATGTCACTCTGGCACCGGCGGCAGCGAAATCACGCATTCGCCCGGTTTTCCCATTCGCGCGCCCATGTCCCGCGCAAGGCTGCGCATGGTGTGGTTGCCGGGTTGGTATTGCAGGCGCAGCGTCGTCGCCCCGATCCGCCGTCCCGCAAGCATCGCGGCCAGGACCAGCAGCCTGCCCAATCCCGCATGCTGGACCTTGGTTTCGACCGAGACCGCGATTTCGCCGGATTTTGCGTCCTGATCGGGGACCAGTTCAGCCACGCCGCGCAGGGTTCCCCGGATGAATGCGCCGAAGATATAGACCTTTTTCCAGTCGATCTGCGCCACATAGGCGGCAATCGCGCTATCGCTCATCCCGGCATGAAAGCGCGAGGCGCGGTCGGCGGGCGACAGCCGCAGCAGATGCGCGGCAAGGCGGGGGGCGTCCCTTGCCTCAAGCCCGCGTACATCCAGCCGGTCGTTCAGCGAAGTCAGAAGCCCGGCTTCCTGCGCGTCGGTTTCGTCACTGTATTCGTCGCTGTCACTATATCGCAGCATCGTCAATTCCTGTTATGACCGCCGGTCCGGGGACCGGCCCGAAATATCCGCGGCAGGTTTTTCTGCGTCGCGGCATTAATGTAAGATTGTCATTGTGGGCCGATCTTTCAATCCCAGAGCCGGAACCGGCGAATTTTGGCGCATCAGTTCTTAATATATTGATAAAAAATATGAAAAAAAGCGACCCGAGGTGGACTCGCGCCGCTTTCCTGACGGATTTTTTACCTCGCTGCAATGCAGCAAATATCAACCGGGCGGCAGTGCCCGCCAGCCAATGTCACGGCGGCAGAAGCCCTGCGGCCAGTCGATCTGATCGACCAGAGCATAGGCGCGCTGACGCGCCTGGACCAGAGTCGCGCCGCGTCCCGTGCAGGCTAGCACGCGGCCGCCCGTCGCAGTGATCCGGCCGCCGCTTTCACTGGTCCCGGCATGAAAAACGGTCGCGAAGCTATCCTCAGCAACATTTTCCAAATTACTGATAATACTTCCTTTTATATATGAACCCGGATAGCCCGAGGCAGCCATCACCACTGTCAGCGCGTGATCGTCGGCCCAACTCACTGCGGCGCTGGCCAGCCGTCCCTCGGCGCAGGCCAGCAACAGGTCCAGAACCTGAGCCCCCAGCCGGATCATCAGCGCCTGACATTCCGGATCGCCAAAGCGGACATTGTATTCCACCAGCCGCGCCTGACCGTCCTCAATCATCAAGCCAGCGTAAAGAACCCCCTGAAAGGGTTTGTTTTGACGCAACATTTCTTCGACCGTCGGGCGAATGATCCGGTCCATCACCTGCGCCTGCAATGCCTCGGTCAGGACCGGCGCGGGGCTATAGGCACCCATGCCGCCGGTATTCGGGCCGGTATCGCCGTCTCCGACCCGCTTGTGATCCTGCGCGGTGCCGATGGGCAGGCAATCCGTGCCGTCGCAGAGCACGAAAAAGCTGGCCTCCTCACCAGCCATGAATTCCTCGATAACAACTGAGGTTTTTCCATACTCACCTTGAAAAACAAGATCAATTGCGTTGTAGGCCTGTTCCTCCGTTTCGGCGACCACGACCCCCTTTCCGGCGGCAAGCCCGTCAGCCTTGATGACGACGGGGGCACCCTGCTTGTGGACATGATCATGCGCGGCTGCGGCGTCGTCAAAATGCGCCCATGCGGCAGTGGGGGCACCGCAGGCATCGCAGATTTCCTTGGTGAAGGTCTTGCTGGCCTCTAGCTGGGCGGCGGCCTGCGAGGGGCCAAAGACCAGAAAACCGGAATCCCGCAGCGCGTCGGACACGCCCGCAGCCAACGGCGCCTCGGGGCCGATAACGACGAAATCTATCGAATTATCCTCGGCAAATTCAAGAACTTCGGCGCGGGAATTGATGTCGATTGTGGCGCATTCCGCAATCCCGGCGATGCCCGCATTTCCAGGCGCGACGATCAGCCGGTCGCATTTCGGGTTCTGCCGGATCGCCCAGGCCAGCGCATGTTCGCGCCCGCCGCCGCCAAGGATCAGGATATTCATGAGCCGACCTTTCGCTTGCCTTTGTCAGCGCGACTTCTAGTGTTGCGCATGTATTTCGACAAGTTCTTGAGGTGTGTATTGCGTGATCCGGACCTATGGTCGCGAATTGAACATCAGCCAGTCATTGTGGGCAACGTCAGACAAGACATCAAAGAGGTGCTTTCGGAACGCTTTTACTGTTCCGGTCAGAAAGCGGACGAGCTGATCCGAGAATATCGCCGGTTTCTCTATTTGTTCATCGTCTCGGCGCAGGGGGCCGTCCTGCCGTCGGATGTCATTCACGATCTGCTGCGAATGCATCAGGGGGTGGCCGGGGAATGGCAGCGATTTGGTCAGGCTGTGACGGGCAGGGCGCTTGATCGGTGGATTAATGACGAGCCGGGGCAGGGGCGTGCCTATCGCAGGACGAAACGGCTTTATGCGGCAGAGTTCGGGCAGAAACCGCCGCATCAATACTGGCCCATCCCCGGTATCGCGACAAAGGTGCTGGTCGCGGGCATGGTTGCGCCCATTGTGATGTTGTATGCGGTGTACTGGTTCGGGCCGGGTTATTACTGGCTGTTCCTGCCCATGATGATCGGTGTTTTCGCGCTTGTTCCGTTTAGCGGTCTGCTGCAGCCCTTCAAACTGACGCGGTCATCGCGGCGCGGCGGCGATTCCGGCTTTGTCGGCGGGATCGACGGATTGCAGGTGCCGTCGCACTCGGCCCGCCGGGACGATGACAGGTTGTTTGCCGATATCGGCGACGCTGATGGCGGGGGCAGCGGCTTCGATGGCGGCAGCAGCGATGGGGGCGGTGGCGATGGGGGCGGTGGCGGCGATTGAGCCAGGGCCAATCCGGACGCAAGGCGTATCGCGCCGCCGTCCGGGGGTTTCGGCGTTTCCCATCCGGCTGCACTCGGATCCCACCGGCTTTGGCTTTGCGACCTGTATCGAGGTTCCGGTCTGCAATCGCAGCATCACATCAGGGGCGAGGGGCTTTTGCGGTGGCGGGGCGCGAAAGCGTGGTCTAGAAATCCCGCATGGATCTGCTGGAAGACGAACCGGGCAGCAATGCCCATGAATTCACCGTGTCCGAGCTGTCGGGCGCGGTCAAGCGCAGCATTGAGGATCAGTTTGGCCGTGTCCGCGTGCGCGGAGAGATAGGGCGCGTGTCGCGGCCGGGCTCGGGGCATCTGTATTTCGATCTCAAGGACGACCGGTCGGTTCTGGCTGCCGTGACCTGGAAAGGGCAGGCGGCGCGTCTGGCGCAGCGCCCAGAAGAGGGGATGGAGGTCATCGCCACCGGTCGCATGACCACTTTTCCGGGGCAGTCGAAATATCAGTTGATCGTCGATCAGATCGAACCCGCCGGGGCCGGCGCGCTGATGGCGATGCTGGAAAAGCGCCGCAAGGCGCTGGCTGCCGAAGGCTTGTTCGATCAGGACCGCAAGCAGGCTCTGCCGTTTCTGCCGCGCGTGATCGGGGTTGTCACCTCGCCCTCGGGCGCGGTGATTCGCGACATTTTGCACCGCCTGCGTGACCGGTTCCCGACCCGCGTGCTGATCTGGCCCGTCGCCGTTCAGGGCGAGGCATGCGCGCCGCAGGTGACGGCGGCGATTGCGGGGTTCAACGCCTTGCCGCAGGGCGGGCCGGTTCCACGCCCCGATCTGATCATCGTCGCGCGCGGCGGGGGCAGCCTTGAGGATCTGTGGGGCTTCAACGAAGAATCCGTGGTGCGTGCCGCCGCCGCCAGCCGGATTCCGCTGATTTCCGCTGTCGGGCATGAAACCGACACGACGCTGATCGACTTCGCCTCGGACCGTCGCGCCCCGACGCCCACCGCCGCAGCCGAGATGGCGGTTCCGGTGCGCGCCGATCTGGCCGTACGGCTGGCCGAGGCTGGCGCGCGCATGACCCGCGCCAGCGCGCTGCGGATCGACAGGCCCCGCCAGCGGCTGCACGATCTGGGCCGTTCGCTTGGTCGGCCAGGCGCGCTGACCGAGGGCGCGCGGCAGCGGCTGGATCTGTGGGGCGCGCGGCTGGAACCCGCCTTGCGCGGGCTGGTGCGAAGCAAGCGGCAGGTGCTGCTGTCGCGCGCGATCCCGGCGGCGACCCTTCGCCAGTTCACCGCCGCCAAGCGGCACGGGCTGGAACGGGCCTCGGCGCGGCTGGACATGGCGCGCGACCGGTGGCTTGAGCGACGAAGCGACCGGCTGGCGCAGTTGCAACAGCGGCTGGACAATTCGCTGCGGCGCACCGTGGCGGCGACGCGCAAGGCGATCGACACCCAGACCGGACGGCTTGACGGGCTGACGCGGCGGCTGCAAATGGCGGCGCGGCGCGATCTGGCGGTCCGTCGCGAGGCTTTGGTGCGGCTGGACCGGATGCGGCAGACACTGGGTTATACCGAAACGCTGAAGCGCGGTTTCGCGGTGGTGCATGGCCGGGGCGGCGTGGTGACGTCGGTTGCTGACGGGGCGAAACAACCCCGGTTCGAGATCGAATTCGCGGATGGGCGCTTGACCGCGCGTCCCGAAAACCCGCCCTCGCAACCTGCCCGGAAAACGGACGGGCCTGCCCAGAAAACGCTTTTTTAGGTCAAAATTTGGCGAAATGGCCAGCCCGAGGTTGTGTCTCGGGTCTTGGCAGCATAGGTCTCGGGGCAGAAAAGCTGAACGGCATCGCGCCGGTGAGATGATTTATTTGATGGGTTTCAGGATGCGGGTCGCAGGCATGATGAGACATTTCCGATTTTGCACCGCGATTGCCGTGGCGGCTTTGACAATGGCCGCCGCTGCGGTGCAGGCTCAGCAGCCGCCGGGGGGCGCGCCACCGCCGCCTGCCGTCACCGTGGTGACGATGACATCCGAAGATGTCACGCTGACCGCGACCCTGCCGGGGCGGGTTCTGGCCTCGGCCCAGGCGGAATTGCGCCCGCAGGTCAACGGCATCATCACCGAGCGGCTGTTTGACGAAGGCAGCTTTGTGAAACAGGGTGATCCGCTGTACCGGATCGATCCGCGCGTATATGAGGCCGCCGTGGCGCAGGCCGAGGCCGCGCTGGCGCAGGCCACGGCCACGGCAGGTTCCGCCCGGCGCGAGGCCGACCGCGTGGCTGCATTGCGTGACCGGCGCGTGGCCAGCGAACAGACCCAGGACAGCGCAGTCGCCGCCCGTGAGGCCGCCGAGGCCGCTGTCAAGGTTGCCGAGGCGCAATTGCTGACCGCCCGCATCGACCTTGAGCGGACGACGATCACCGCGCCTCTGGACGGGGTGATCGGGCTGGAACAGACCACGCGTGGCGCATTGGTGACGGCCAGTCAGCCGACACCGCTGGCGGTGATCCGGCGCATCGACCCGGTGCGCGTCGATGTGACCCAGTCGGCGGCGGAAATCATCCGCTGGCAACGCTTTGGCGCGCGCCGCAGCGTGCCCGAAACCATTGACCGGACTGTCAAGCTGCATCTGGCCGATGGCTCGGTCTATGAGCATACCGGCTTGCTGACGGCGGCGGAGGCCAATGTGGACGAGACGACGGGCGTCGTCACCCTGCGGATGGAATTCGACAACCCCGAGGCCTTCCTTCTGCCGGGCATGTATGTGCTGGCCGAGATCCCGCAGGGCGAACTGAAGGATGTCGTTCTGGCCCCGCAAGAGGGCGTGACCCGCGACCGCAGGGGCCGCCCCGTCGCGATGGTGGTGAACGATCAGAACATGGTCGAGGAACGGCAGCTCGATATCGTTCAGGATCGCGGGAACACCTGGATCGTGCGCGAGGGGCTGAAGGCTGGTGACCGGCTGATCGTCGAAGGGCTGCAAAAGATCGGCGTTGGCATGCCCGTCACCCCCGAAGAACGCGCGGCGGTACCCGATGCCCCGGAAGCCCCCGCACAGGGCGGCGAGCCCGAGGCACCAGCCGCCGGGGGCGAGGGTGGCGGTGACGCGGATGCGCCGGGTGGCGCGGCGGATCAGAACGGCAGCGGAAATTAAGCCCCGGACCAGCGAGGCAAGTCATGGCACGTTTCTTTATCGACCGACCGGTTTTCGCATGGGTGATCTCGATCATCATCATGGGCGTTGGCGTCCTGTCGATCCTGTCGCTGCCGATCGCGCAATATCCGCAAATCGCCCCGCCCTCGGTGACGATCCGGGCAAACTATCCGGGTGCTTCGGCTGAAACGGTGGCGAACACGGTCACGCAGATCGTCGAACAGCAGATGACCGGGCTGGACGGGCTGCGCTATATGTCCTCCAGTTCCGATGCGGCGGGCAGATCGACCACCACACTGACATTCGAGACCGGGACAGACCCCGATATCGCCCAGGTGCAGGTGCAGAACAAGCTGTCGGGCGCGACGACATTGCTGCCCCAGCCCGTGCAGCGGCAGGGGATCACGGTCGAGAAATCGGCGGCGGGCTTTCTGATGGTGATCGGGCTGATCGGCAATGACAGCTATGACCAGACCGACCTTGCCGATTACATGGTCGCGAACCTTGTCGATGACCTGTCCAGGATCGAGGGCGTCGGGGGCGTGCAGGTCTTTGGTGCCCAATATGCCATGCGCATCTGGCTGGATCCGTCCAAACTGGCCGCCTACGAGCTGACGCCTTCGGATGTGGTGGCGGCGGTGTCGGCGCAGAACACCCAGATTTCGGCGGGGGCCTTTGGCGACCGGCCCGCGCTGGACGGCCAGCAACTGAACGCCACCGTCACCGCGCAATCGTTGCTGAACACGCCTGCGGATTTCCGCCAGATCGTGCTGCGCGCTCAGCCGGATGGCGGGCTTGTGCTTTTGCAGGATGTTGCGCGGGTAGAGGTTGGCGCGGAAAACTATGCCGCCGAGGCGACCTATAACGGCCGCCCCGCCACCGGCATGGCGCTCAGCATGTCGCCGGGCGCGAATGCGCTGGACACGGCAGAACGTGTCAAGGAACGGATGGAGGAATTTTCCCAATTCTTCCCCGAGGGCGTCCAGTATGTCATCCCGTTCGACACCTCGCCCTTCGTGCAGATCTCGATCGAAGAGGTGGTCAAGACACTGATCGAAGCCATCGTTCTGGTCTTTATCGTCATGTATGTGTTCCTGCAAAGCTGGCGGGCGACGCTGATCCCGACTCTGGCCGTGCCCATCGTGCTGCTGGGAACGTTCGGGATCATGGCGGCCTTTGGGTTTACCATCAACACGCTGACCATGCTGGCCATGGTGCTGGCCATTGGTCTGCTGGTCGATGACGCCATCGTCGTGGTGGAAAACGTCGAACGCATCATGGAGGAAGAGGGCCTGCCCCCGCGCGAGGCGACGCGCAAATCCATGGGCCAGATCACCGGCGCGCTGATCGGGATCGCGCTGGTCCTGTCGGCGGTATTCGTGCCGATGGCATTCTTTGGCGGTTCGACCGGGGTGATCTATCAGCAATTCGCGATCACTATCGTGTCGGCCATGGGCCTGTCGGTGGTTGTCGCACTGACGCTGACGCCGGCGCTGTGCGCCTCGATGCTGAAACCGGCGCATGGCCCGCGCAAGGGGCTTTTCGGCCTGTTCAACCGCGGTTTTGACCGGACCAGCCGGGGCTATACCGGAGCGGTCGGTTGGATCGTGCGCCGTCCGCTGCGGGTTCTTCTGGTCTATGCGGGAATGGGCGTGCTGATGGCGATGCTGTTCCTGCGCACGCCGCAGGGCTTTTTGCCTGATGAGGATCAGGGCGTTCTGCTGGTGCTGGTGCAGGGCCCGACCGGAGCCACAACCGAGCGCACGACTGCGGTGCTGGAACAGGTCTCGGGCTATTTCATGACGCAAGAGGCCGAGTCGGTGGAATCGATGTTCGCCGTCGCCGGCTTCAGCTTTGCCGGACAGGGACAGAATACCGGCATGGCCTTTGTCCGCCTGAAGGACTGGAGCGAACGCCCGGATCCCGCGCAATCGGTACAGGCCATCGCGGGCCGATCTTTCCCGGCGATGATGCAGATCCGCGATGCAATGGTGTTCCCGGTGGTGCCGCCCGCCGTGATCGAACTGGGCAATGTGTCCGGCTTCGACATGTATTTGCAGGCGCGCGGCGGTCAGTCGCATGAACAATTGCTTGAGGCGCGCAACCAGATGCTGGGCATGGCGGCGCAAAGCCCGCTGATCGCGCAGGCCCGTCCCTCGGGGCTGGAGGATGCAGCCCAGTACCGGCTGAATATCGACTGGCGCAAGGCCGGGGCGATGGGGGTCACGGCCTCGGATGTGGCTGGCCTGATGCAGGTGGCATGGACCGGTTCCTATGTGAATGATTTCCTTGATCGCGGGCGTATCAAGAAGGTTTATGTTCAGGGTCAGGCCGACAGCCGTGCCGTGCCATCGGATTTCGATAAATGGCGCGTGCGCAACGCGACCGGCGGACTGGTGCCCTTTGCCAATTTCGCCGAGGGCGAATGGAGCTTTGGTCCCCAGGGCCTCAGCCGCTATAACGGCGTGCCGGCGATGCAGATTCAGGGCGGTCCCGCGCCCGGCGTGGCCACCGGCGAGGCCATGGCCGAGATCGAGCGTCTGGCAAGCCAGTTGCCCTCAGGGTTCAATGTCGCGTGGACCGGCCTCTCGCTTGAGGAACGCGATTCCGGCGATCAGACGACGCTGCTTTACGCGCTGTCGCTGGCGGCGGTGTTCCTGTGCCTTGCGGCGCTGTACGAAAGCTGGTCTATCCCGCTGGCGGTGATTCTGGTCATGCCCATCGGGATTCTGGGCGCGCTGATCGGGGCCTTTCTGGGGCGTTTCGACAATGGCGTGTTCTTTCAGGTCGGGCTGCTGACCGTGATCGGCCTGACCGGCAAGAACGCCATTCTGATCGTGGAATTTGCCCGCGAACAATCGCAGCATGGTGTGCCGCTGTTCAAGGCCGTGGTCGAGGCCGCGCGGCAGCGTTTCCGCCCGATCATCATGACCTCGATCGCCTTTTCGCTGGGGGTTCTGCCGCTGGTTCTGTCCGCCGGCGCGGGCGCGAATGGCCGCAATGCCATCGGCGCGACGGTGATGGGCGGCACGCTGGCCGCAACCTGTTTCGGCATCCTTTTCGCGCCGCTGTTCTATGTGCTGATGCGCCGCCTGCTGGGCCGGGGCGACAAGTTCGAGGACGAGGCGAAAGGCGCGACGGGCTGACAACGCCCCGGCCCCGGCACCGGCGGGAACAGGCCCGAATCCCGGCAATGGCAGTGGCGGCGGTTGCGCCACCGCTGCCGTTGCGTCATGTTTCCTTGTGTTTTCAACGGTAGGAGACTGGGTTACATGGCGGACAGAAATTCGACAGACGGGTTGCGTTTGGTTGAAGGGAACGAAGGCAACAATATCCTGAAAGGTTCGGTCAATGGCGATCTTATGTGGGGTTACGCCGGAAACGACATCCTGCGGGGACTGGGCGGTCGCGACGAGCTGCATGGCGACAGCGGTAACGATACCCTGATTGGCGGTCGCGATGGTGACCGGCTTTATGGCGACGACGGCAATGACCTGTTGAGAGGCGGGGACGGAAAGGACAGCCTGGAGGGTGGCGCGGGCAATGACATATTGCGCGGCGGCGTGGGCCATGACGATCTGGAGGGCGGGGCCGAGGACGACCGCCTGTTCGGCGGAAAGGGCAGGGACAGTCTGGAGGGCGGGATCGGCAATGACCGCCTGTTCGGAGGTGCCGGTCGCGACAGCCTTGAAGGCGGCGCGGATAACGATCTGCTGCGCGGGGGTGCGGGCCGCGACATTCTGGAAGGCGATTCGGGCGATGACCGGCTGTTTGGCGGTGACGGCAGCGATATTCTTGAGGGCGGCAGGGGCCATGACGTGCTGACCGGCGGGCGCGGCCCGGATCTGTTCAGGTTCGATCTCGGCGATGACAGCGCCCGGATTACCGATTTCACCAGGGGCCAGGACAAGCTGCATATCGACGATCTGAGCCGGGCCGAGGTGCAGGCCGTTATCGGCAGGGCCCGACAAGGCGCAGGCGACGCGCTTTTGCAGTTGGACGACAGCACCTCCATCACTCTGACTGGCGTCAGCGCGGCGGATCTGGACATCAGCGACTTCGCCTTCTGACACCGGATTCCTTCGGATTCTGTCAGATATTCGGGAACGCGAATGTGATCCTGCCCCTCCTTTCGCGCCCGTTGCCGGGTCAATGGTCTTTTGGCAATGTCACATTCCATTCCAGCCCGGGGACAAGGCATCATGGCAGAAATCTATGGCACTATCGGCAATGACACTCTGACAGGCACCAGCCTGTCAGACGAAATATCCGGGCTTTCCGGGGATGATATCCTTCACGGGCTTGCCGGAAATGACGAAGCACAGGGCGGTGACGGCAATGACGTACTGGCCGGGCATGCTGGTGACGATGAGCTGACTGGCGATTCCGGCAGCGACAACCTGTCCGGCGGCGACGGCAATGACAGCCTGGAGGGAGGAACGGATAACGACCTGCTGAACGGCGGTGCCGGGAACGACGACCTTGAAAGCGACGCGGGCGATGACCGCCTGATCGGAGTCAGCGGCGACGACACCATGGAAGGCGGCATCGGCAATGATACCCTGTCGGGTGCCGCCGGGCACGACAGCGTCGAGGGCGATGACGGCAATGACCGCTTGTTCGGCGGCGGCGGCAATGACACCATTGAGGGCGGCGTCGGTGCCGACATCCTGCTTGGTGGTGGCGGCCATGACAGTATCGAAGGCGGAGCGGACAAGGATGTGCTGCGCGCCGGGGCCGGCAATGACGACCTGGAAGGGGATGCGGGCAATGACCGGCTGTTCGGCGGCAATGGCAGCGACACGTTCGAAGGCGGTACCGGCAATGACTTTCTGGTCGGCGGGCGCGGCGCAGACGAGTTCAAATTCGATCTCGGCGATGGCCGCGACCGGATCGCCCGCTTCATGGATGGTCAGGACCGGTTGCATCTGGACGGGTTCGGCCAGGCCGATATTCAGGGCGTCATTGACAATGCCGACCATGTGAACGGCAACACGATCCTGCACATCGGCGTCAGTTCCACCATTGTCCTGTCCGGTTTCGACATTGCGCATCTGGACATGGGCGATTTCACCTTCTGAGCCCGCATTTCCCTTGTCGCGATTGCGTTGCGGCAGGGGATCGGCGAAGGGAATTGCTGTGCCGAGGCCGGGAAAGCCCGCCCGCATTCGGTCGTGTCGCGAATGCTGTGGGAATTCCCCGTTCAGGCGCTCGATGGCGTTTGTGGTCCGGGCGGACTTCCATTGCGCGGGATCAAGGCGGTTGAAGGTGACGAGCCGCGCCTTCGACCGCCACTCCGTCACCTTGCCCGTCTCGTCCTCGATCCGGGCGCGCGGCACCCGCACCGTTTCGGTGCCGAAGGTGCCGGTGAGTTGTCGTTCGCGGTGCCTGTGGCGATACCCTTTCGCCGGACCCTCGCCCCGACCGTAGCGCAGTCGGCCGAGAAAGCCGACAAGTTCCTCCTCGAATACGGCCTCGATGGTCGCGCGGACGCTGGCTCGCAGCCGCTCCTCGATCGGGTCGAACCCGGCCTCTCCGGCCAGTATAGCTGACGGAAGCCAATTTGATCATCAAATTGGCGCAGCATCGGCCATGGATGGTCTCTTGATGAAAGGTTGGTCTTCAGAAACCAAACCTTCCCACAATCCGGAGATTACCGTATCGGCAAAAAATCTGCCAAAGTAGTGCTATGCAGAAACCGCTCTCCATGTGATGACCCTGACCGAACCCCGACACGCGCGGCACACCGGTGCCTGCCGGGCGCGGCCCCGACACGTGCGGGCCTGTTGACCTTTCCCCCGGCCAGAGGTTAACCCGCACTGACATATCAGGAAGCGGATCATGAACCTTTTCACCGATCTTCGCGGCGTCGTTGTCGAGGCGCTGGATCAGATGGCGCAGGCGGGCGATCTGCCGCAGGGCCTTGATTACACAAATGTCGCGGTCGAGCCGCCGCGCGACGCGGCGCATGGCGATATGGCGACCAATGCCGCGATGGTGCTGGCCAAGCCCGCCCGCATGAAGCCGCGCGACATTGCCGAAAAGCTGGCCGCGCGGCTGACCGACCCCCGCATCGCCGGTGCCGAGGTCGCGGGACCGGGCTTTCTGAACCTGCGCCTTGCCCCGTCGGTCTGGCAGGGGGTCATTGTCGCCGCCCTGCGGCAGGGGGCAGATTTCGGTCGTTCGGGGATCGGTGCAGGCGAAAGGGTCAATGTCGAATTTGTCAGTGCGAACCCCACCGGGCCGATGCATGTGGGCCATGTGCGCGGCGCGGTATTCGGCGATGCGCTGGCCAATCTGCTGGCTTTCTCGGGCCATGACGTCACGCGCGAATATTACATCAACGATGGCGGCGCCCAGGTCGATGTTCTGGCGCGGTCGGCCTATGAACGTTACCGCGAGGCCAACGGTCTGGAACCCGAAATCCGCGAAGGTCTGTACCCCGGCGATTACCTGATCCCCGTGGGCGAGGCGCTCAGCGAGAAATATGGCGACACTCTGCTGGAAAAGCCCGAAGAGGAATGGCTGGCCGCGATTCGTGACTTTGCCACCGAAGCCATGATGCAGATGATCCGTCAGGATCTGGCCTCGCTTGGCGTCACCATGGATGTCTATTCCAGCGAAAAGGCCCTGTATGGCACTGGCCGGATCGAGGCCGCCATCGCCCGGCTGGAAAGCGCCGGGCTGATCTATCGCGGCGTGCTGGAGCCGCCCAAGGGCAAGCTGCCCGAGGATTGGGAGGCGCGCGAGCAGATGCTGTTCCGCTCGACCGCCTTTGGCGACGATGTGGACCGCCCGATCCAGAAATCCGACGGTGCATGGACCTATTTCGCGCCTGACATCGCCTATCACTGGGACAAGATCGAACGCGGCTTTGATCAGTTGATCGACGTGTTCGGTGCCGATCACGGTGGCTATGTCAAGCGCATGAACGCCGCCGTGCAGGCGCTGTCGAACGGGCGTGTGCCGCTGGACATCAAGCTGATCCAGCTTGTCAAGCTGTTCAGGAACGGCGAACCCTTCAAGATGTCGAAACGCGCGGGCACTTTCGTGACCCTGCGCGACGTGGTTGAAGAGGCCGGGGCCGATGTCACCCGCTTCATCATGCTGACGCGCAAGAATGACGCTGCGCTGGATTTCGACTTTGCAAAGGTTCTGGAACAGTCGCGCGACAATCCCGTCTGGTATGTCCAGTATGCCAGCGCGCGCGTTCATTCGGTGCTGCGCAAGGCGCATGAGGCGGGAATCGATGTGTCCAACGATGCGCTGATCGCCGCCGATCTGACGAAAATCAACCATCAGGCCGAACTTGACGTTGCACGTAAAGTTGCCGAATGGCCACGCCTTGTCGAACATGCCGCCCGTGCGCACGAGCCGCACCGCATCGCATTTTTTCTTTATGACATAGCGTCTGACCTGCATTCGCTGTGGAATCGGGGCAACGAAGAGGCCAGCCTGCGCTTTGTGCAAGAGGACGATTCTGCCACGACTCAGGCAAAAATCGCGCTGGTTCGGGCGGTTGGCGTTGTCATTTCGGGCGGTCTCGCTATCCTTGGGGTGACTCCGGTACAGGAGATGCGCTGATTCAACATGCGCCGCGCGTCGGGGAAAAAGAGCAGTCAACGTGAAAACCGGATCAACCGGCAGGCAGGCAGGCTATGGCAGTGATGGATTTCCGCGAGGGCGGATATGTATTTTCGCGGCACAAGGTGCGGCGCGAATTTTCTTATGAACAGGACGGCTGGGACGGCGATGTCTCGCAGGCTGACGACATGCGTTTCGCGGCAGATCCCGAAGGCAATGGCAGCCTGTCGGCGCGTCTGGCGCGTCTGACTCACTATCTTGGCGCGCTGGCCTCGGTCGGGCTGATGGTCGGGCTGCTGGTCTGGGGCTTTCAGCTTGTGTCGCGTGATGTGTCGGGCGTGCCCGTCATCAAGGCGATTCAGGGCGAAGCCCGCACAACCCCCGATGATCCGGGCGGCAAGCTGGCCAGCTATACCGGCTATGCCGTCAATCAGGTTGCGGGCGGGGCCGAGCCCGCGCCGACCGACCGTGTGGCGATCGCCCCGACAGCGACGGATCTGACCGATGCCGATGTTCCGATGGGTCAGCTTGGCGCGACGGCGCGACAGCCCGAAAACCCGTCGGAAACGCCGCTGAACTTTGACGGCGAACCGGCAGTTCCCATGTCCGACGCCGAAGCCAAAGCCTTGGCCGAGGCTCAGGCGGCTGCCGCCGCGGCCCGCGCCGCCGCAGCCCTTGCCGTCGAGGATGCCACCATCGTGGATGCTCCGGCCACCGAAGGCCCGGTGAACGAGGTCGTGACCGACGAGAACGGCGCCCCCGCCGAGGCCGATGCCATTGCTGCCGCCCTTGCCGAGGCGCAGGCGACGCCTGCCCTGACAAGCTCGGCCCGACCGTCCCCGCGCCCGCGCGGTGCCCGTGTCGTCGCCGCAGCGGCACCTGCCGCCGCTGCCCCGGCCCCGGCTGCACCGCAGGCCCGCCCGGCCGAGGCTGCGCCCACGTCGGCACCCGACGAGGCGCCGAAATCGGCCAGTGTCGCCTCGGGTGCGCCGCTGGTCCAGATCGGTGCCTTCGACAGCGATACCATCGCCCAAAAGGAATGGGGTCGGCTGTCGGGCAAGTTCGGCTCGTTGTTTTCCGGCAAGGGGCAGGTGATCCAGAAACATCAGTCGAATGGCCGCACTTTCTGGCGGCTGCGCGTGGCGGGCTTTGACACCCGCTCGGATGCGCAAAGTTTTTGCGCGGCGATGAAGGCCGGCGGGACCGATTGCATCGCAATCGCCGCGCCTTGATCCGTAACGCCGTGACCTGCAACGCCACGATCCTCGGCGGCATCGCCGGGACCAGCCTCGCCCCGGACGAGCGCGACTTTTTCCGCGCCGCCGATCCGTGGGGCTTTATCCTTTTCGGTCGCAATGTCGAAAGCCCCGGTCAGTTGCGCCGCCTGACGGGGGATCTGCGCGAGGCGGTGGGCCGCGACGCGGTGATCATGGTCGATCAGGAAGGCGGGAGGGTCCAGCGCCTTCGTGCGCCGCATTGGCGCGAATGGAGCCCGCCGCTGGATCAGGCCGGGGCGGGTGCTCGGGCGATGTGGCTGCGCTATCGGCTGATCGGCGCGGAATTGCGCGCCGTGGGCATCGACGCGGATTGCGCGCCCGGCCTGGACGTGGCGCAGCCCGGCACCCACCCGTTTCTGCTGAACCGTTGTCTGGGCTCTGACCCGGCATGTGTCGCGGAACTGGGGCGGGCGGCGGCGGATGGCCTGCTGGCCGCCGGTGTTCTGCCGGTGATGAAACACATGCCCGGCCATGGCCGCGCCGTTTCCGACAGCCACCACGACCTGCCGGTAGTGATGGCAGAGGCGGATGATCTGGACGCGGTGGATTTCGCGCCGTTCCGGGCACTGAATGACCTGCCGATGGGGATGACCGGCCATATCCGTTTCGCCGCGCTGGACGACGCGCCCGCCACCGCCTCGGCCCGGATCGTGTCGGTGATCCGCGACCGGATTGGCTTTGACGGGCTGCTGATGACCGATGACATCACCATGAACGCCCTGTCGGGATCCGAGGCCGAACGTGCCGCAGCCGCCATCGGTGCCGGTTGCGATCTGGTGCTGCACTGCAATCGCGGTGTGGCCGACATGGAATATGTCGTTGCGGCCGCTGGCCCGATGACGCCGCAGGCACAGCGCCGCGCCGATGCCGCGCTGGCGATGCGCCGCGCGCCCGAAACCTGCGACGCCGCCGCCCTGCTGGCCGAATACCGCGTATTGGTACCTGACGCCGCGACTGCTTGACTCGGGCGCGGCAAGCGCCGACTCTGCCCCCGGAACAAGGAGACCCGCGTGGCCGATGCCGACAAGATCGTTCCCTTCCTGCGCCCCGCCCCCGGCGGGCCGGACGCCGTGGATGTCGTCGCGCAGCGCCGCGCCGAAGAGGCGCTGATTGTCGATGTGGACGGGTTCGAGGGGCCGCTGGACCTGCTGCTGACACTGGCGCGGACGCAAAAGGTCGATCTGATGAAGATCTCGGTCCTGCATCTTGCGGAACAATATCTGGCCTTCGTCGAACAGGTCCGCAAGCTGCGCATCGAACTGGCCGCAGATTATCTGGTCATGGCCGCCTGGCTGGCTTTCCTGAAATCGCGCCTGCTGCTGCCCCCTGACCCCGCAGCCGAAGGCCCCTCGGCCGAGGAAATGGCCGCGCATCTGGCGTTTCAGCTTGAACGATTGGACGCGATGCGGCAAGCGGCGGCGCGGCTGATGGGACGTGACCGGCTGGGGATCAGCCGGTTTCAGCGCGGCGCGCCCGAAACCGTGGCGCGCAAGCGTCGCACCGAATGGCAGGCCGGGCTGATCGACCTGATGCGCGCCTATGCCAGATTGAAAACAAAGGAAGAATTTCGTCCCTATGCCTTTGACCGGCAGAACGTCTATAGTATGGAACAGGCGCTTGATCGCATGCGCCATCTGATCGGCTTTGCCGGGGACTGGACCGATTTGTCGGATTTCCTGCCCGATGGCTGGGAAAACCACGGAAAACGCCGCCGTTCCGCCACAGCCGCCACCTTTGCCGCCTCGTTAGAGCTTGCACGTCAGGGCAAGCTGGAGATACGGCAGGACCAAAGCTTTTCACCCATCACCATCCGACGCAAGCCGACGTGACCGATCTGACCGACGATATTCCCCCCTCTGCGCCCGACGCGCCCGCCAATTCGCCGGATTTCCCGCCACCGCCCATGGCGCAGCAGGAACGCATGGTCGAGGCGATCCTGTTCGCTGCCGCCGCGCCGGTCAGCATACGCGACCTGAGCCAGCGCCTGCCCCATGGCTGTGACCCCGCCGAAGCCATCGCCACGCTACGCCGCCGCTATGACGGGCGGGGGGTTGCGCTGGAACGGATCGGCGATGGCTATACCTTTCGCACGGCGGCGGATCTGTCCTTCCTGATGCAGGCCGAAACGGTCGAACAGCGTCGCCTGTCGCGCGCCGCGATCGAGACTCTGGCCATCATCGCCTATCACCAGCCCGTCACCCGCGCCGAGATCGAGGAAATACGGGGCGTCGCCGTCAGCCGGGGCACGCTGGACCAGTTGATCGAGATGGAATGGGTGCGCATGGGCCGCCGCCGGATGACCCCCGGTCGCCCCGCCACCTTTGTCGTGACCGAGGGGTTTCTGGATCATTTCGGCCTGGAATCGGCGCGCGATTTGCCGGGGCTGGCCGAATTGCGGGCGGCGGGTCTGCTTGAAGCGCGTCCGCCTTCGGACGGGCTGGGTCTGATCCGGCCCGAACCGGACAGTGAGAGTGACGGGGACGGGGAGGGGGACGAAGGCCCGGACCTGCCCGAGAATGATCTGTTCGGGGATGACCAGTTCCCGCGATGACCCCGCCCCCCGATTTCGAGATCTTTCTGGTTGCCACCCCCGGACTTGAGGCTCCGCTTGCCGCCGAGGCGCGGGCCTTGGGCTGGTCCCCTGTGCCGCAGCCGGGCGGGGTGACGATCCGGGGCGGCTGGCCGGATGTGTGGCGTGCAAATCTGATGCTGCGTGGGGCGACGCGGGTTCTGGCGCGGGTGGGCAGCTTTCGCGCGCTGCATCTGGCGCAACTGGACAAGCGGTCGCGCAAATTCCCGTGGGATCAGGTGTTACGCCCCGATCTGCCGATCCGGGTCGAAACGACCTGCCGTGCCAGCCGCATCTATCACGCGGGCGCGGCCACGCAACGCATCGAACGCGCCATCCGCGAGGAACTGGGTGCGCCCGTTTCGGCGGATGCCGGGATCGTGGTCAAGGTGCGGATCGAGGACGATCTGGTCACGATCAGTCTGGATAGCTCGGGTGAATCGCTTCACAAGCGCGGCCATAAAGAGGCCGTCGCCAAGGCCCCGATGCGCGAAACCCTGGCCGCGATGTTCCTGCGCGAGATGGGTTTTGATGGCAGCCAGCCGGTTCTGGATCCGATGTGCGGATCGGGCACATTCGTGATCGAGGCCGCCGAAATCTCTCTTGGCCTTGCCCCCGGTCGCAGCCGCCGCTTTGCCTTCGAGGATCTGGCCAGCTTCGATCCCGCAGCATGGCAGGCAATGCGCGGCGCAGCCCCCTCGCGCGCGTCTGGCCTGCGGTTCCTTGGCAGAGACCGCGACGCGGGCGCGATTCGGATGAGCACGGCCAACGCCGCGCGGGCAGGCGTGGCCGGATACACCAGCTTTGCCTGCTGCCCGGTCAGCGACCTGATGCGCCCCGAAGGGCCTGCCGGGCTGATCGTGGTCAACCCGCCCTATGGCGCGCGGATCGGCAACAAGGGACCGCTGTTCGGGCTGCATGCCGCGATGGGACAGGTGTTCCGCGACCGCTTTCAGGGCTGGCGCGTTGGCATCGTGACCAGCGAGGCGGGACTTGCCAAGGCAACCGGCCTGCCATTTCAGCCGCCTGGCCCGATCATCGCTCATGGCGGCCTGAAGGTCCGGCTGTGGCAGACCGGCCCGCTGTAACCAGCCCGCCTGAGACGACCCCTGATTTCGGGTTATAACCTTTTGATCTGACGCGGATGCTGCGCAGCGTTTGTGATCAAAACTGTTTTCATCAGCTATATCTGCCACCAACCCTGCCTGGCATGGCCTGTTTTCCGGAACGCTCGGCCGTCAGGGCTGTGGGTCTGATTTCTCGTGCGGGTGCCGCAGGTTCGGAAGGCGCAAGCAGGGAAAATCCTTGAGGCAGGCTGTTGCTCCACCCCTGTACGACCGCCGCAGCGCCGGCCTTCATCGCCGTTTCGACGGCATTGATCAGGAAGGGACGACCGGGCACTGCGACCCGTGGGAAGGGCGGGCACACGCCTTCGGGCTTGTCGCGGCCGAAATGCGCAGGCACCAGCCGCGAACCGGGCGCGGACTTGCACAGGGCTTCGGCGTAGAAACATCCCAGATCGAAGGTCAGCGCCCAGAATTTCGGGCGCGGGACCGTGCCATGCAGCGCCTTGTGCTGCGGTTCCTGACTGGGTTCGGCCAGCCTTGCCAGCAGGTGTTCAACCTCTTCCCAGTCCTGCGGACAGGGGCGGGGACGCAGATTATAGCGCGCCAGAAATGCCTTGCCGATCCGCGCCCGCCCTTCCGCCATGGCGAAAAGGCGATCACAGGCAGGCAGGGCAAGCTCGGGCGGCATGACATGCGAAATAACCGGATCGCCGGGCAGGGACAGTGGCCGCCAGTCGCCATACTCTACCGCATAGTTTCCCTGTTCGTGCAGTGCATCAGAAAAACGTGGCTCGAACCCGGACCGCCATTCCCTGCGGAACAATCTGTCTTTTAACCAGCCCAGCATCTTGTCAGGCAATTCCGGTCAAATTTCTGCAATCCGGCACATCAATGGTGTCAGACCGCATTTGCGGGCGCAAGCTGCCCATGCGAGGCGGGGTTCTGCTTCCGGACGGCACTGTCGGCTACCTTATACACGGCTTTCGGTTGAAGCCATTGGCCGTAATAACCGCCCTTCGTGCAAGCTGTTGCAAGCAAGCTGCCACTTATTTGCGACAATTCGCCGAAACAGAGGATCCGAGTCGGCTGACCACCGCGACTGGCGGCATTTGCCTACCCGATCAGCGTCTTGCGCAGCATGTTCAGTGCGACCAGCATCAGGAAGAATGCGAAATAACGCTTCAGCCGCGCCGCGTCGGTACGATGGGCCAGGTTGGCACCGATCGGGGCAGTCAGCAGGGTCATGGAAATGGTGATCAGAAAAGCCGGCAAATTGACCGATCCGACGGTCAGCGGCGGCGGGTTTCCGACCGGCAGGAACAGAAAGGCCACGACCGAGGGCACCGCGATCAGAACCCCGAACCCCGCCGCCGTCGCCACCGCGCGGTGAATGGGCCGGCCATGCAGCGTCATCAGCGGAACGCCGATGCTGCCGCCGCCGATCCCCAGCAGCACCGAGACAAAGCCCGTCGCCGGGGCCATCACCGCCCGCCGCCACCCCGAAGGCATGTCATCGGCCAGCCGCCAATGCGGCCGTGACAGCGCCATATAGGTCGAAATCACGATGACCAGCCCTGCAAAGATCAGTTGCAGCGTATGGGTGCGCAACGACCCGACCAGCAGCACTCCGGCCAGCGCACCGATGCCGATGCCCGCAGCCCACCCTTTCAGCACCTGCCAATCGACAGCCCCCTTGCGGTTATGCGCCAGAACCGACCGCGCCGAGGTGACGATGATCGTCGCCAGCGATGTCGCCAGACAGGCCTGCATGACATCCGGCCCGCCATAGCCCGCCTGTGTGAACACATACAGAAAGGCCGGAACCAGCACGATACCGCCGCCGACGCCAAGCAACCCGGCCAGCACTCCGGCAAAGGCACCGGTCGCCATCAGCAGCACAAGGGGGAAAACATATTCAGCCATGCCCCGCCGCTTAGCTTACCCGCCCGGCAGATGCCAGAGCCGACCTCAAGCCGCCGCGCGCCCGACCTGCGCCAGAGCCGCGTCATAGACCTCGATCCCGCCAGAGGACGCACCCTCGGACAACACCCGCCGCCAGCCGCGTGCACCGGGCTGGCCATGGAACAGGCCCAGCATGTGACGCGTGACCTGATGCAGCCGCCCGCCACCGGACAAATGGGTCACGATATAGGGCCGCATCGCCTCGGCCACCTGCGTGGCCGAACCAAAGCGCGGTGCCTGCCCCCACAGCGCATCGGCCTGCCCCAGAATATCCCAAGGTCGGTGATAGGCAGCCCGCCCGATCATCACCCCGTCCATGACCCGCAGATGATCGCGCGCCGCGTCCAGATCGCCAATCCCGCCATTCACCGACAGATGCAGGTCGGGAAACTGCGCCTTCATGTGATGCACCAGCGGGTAATCCAGCGGCGGCACCTCGCGATTCTCGCGCGGGCTGAGGCCCTGCAACCATGCCTTGCGCGCATGGATCGTGACCCGTCGGATGCCCGCCGCACGCATCCCATCCAGAAAGGCGGGCAGAACCTCTTGCGGATCCTGATCGTCCACCCCGATGCGGCACTTGATCGTCACTTCGACGGGACTGACTTCGCGCATCCCGGCCACACAATCCGCGACAAGCGCGGGTGTTTTCATCAAGACCGCGCCAAAACACCCCGATTGCACGCGGTCGCTGGGACAACCGACATTCAGGTTGATCTCGTCATAGCCCCAATCCGCCGCTGCCCGCACAGCCTGCCGCAATTCCCCTGGATCCGAGCCGCCAAGCTGCAACGCCACCGGATGCTCGGCCGCGTCAAAACCCAGCAGCCGCCCCCGATCACCATGAATCACCGCCAGAGCCGTGACCATCTCGGAATAAAGCAACGCCCGCCGCGACATCAGCCGGTGAAAGAACCGGCAATGCCGGTCGGTCCAATCCATCATCGGGGCAACGGATAGTATATGTTCCTGATACTTCATGATTTTATCATTATCTCATTGCGCGGCGGCGTTTGCACCCCATTCTACGGTCGTAGATGTCCTTTTTGCCATGTTCGATTGCCTGTTACACATATAGGGCAGACGAAAATGGCTATCACCTTAGTTGATAGGAACGACTGATCAAACCATAGGAACAAAAGATTTCTTCTATCGTCTGACTTTCGGAATAGTGAGGGAAATTCTTCAACCGGGTCGGACGGATGGCGGTCAAACTTCGCGAATTCGGGTCTTATACGGTCGGCGGTTCCATCGTGAAATCCGACCGGGGCGAGCGTCGGCCCGTGCGCTTTTCGCGTGACAGCGGCTATGTCCACGACCCGCGCGGGCATTATTCGGTCGGGCATGTCTATGTGCAGTATTTCATCCCCGAAGACCGCCGCCCCGGCCCGCCTTTCGTGTTGGTTCATGGCGGCGGCATGCATGGTTCGGCCTGGGAGACCACCCCCGACGGTCGGCCCGGCTGGGTCAACCTGCTGGTCGGGCGGGGATACGAGGTGCATGTGCTGGACAATGTCGAACGCGGCCGTTCCGGCTTTGCGCCCCTGCATTTCGAAGGCGATCCGATCATCCGCACGATGGAGGAAACCTGGGATCTGTATCGGCTGGGCGAGGCTGCCGATTTCGCCACGCGTCGGCCCTTTGCCAACCAGAAATTCCCGGTCGAAGCCCTGGAGGCGCTGGCCCGGTCCACCGTTCCGCGCTGGCTTAGCACCACGGCGTTGCAGATCGACGGGCTGGCCTCGGTGCTGGAACGGCTGGGGCGCGCGGTGCTGGTCTGCCATTCGCAAGGTGGCCAGATCGCTTTTGACGCCACCGAACGGCACCCCCGGCGCGTGGCCGGGATCATCGGCGTCGAACCCTCGACCCTCGCCCGCGATCTGGCGCGGATCCGGGATATTCCGGTGGTGATCCTTCAGGGCGATTTTCTGGACCGTCAGGATCGCTGGATCACGCGGCGTGCCGAATGGCATGCCTTCGTGGACAGCCTGACCGCCACCGGAGGGCGCGCGTGTCTGATCGACACGGTGGCCGAAATTGCCCCCGGCGGCAGCCACAACCTGATGATGGACCGCCACAATGCCGAATGTCTGGACCACGCCCTGCACGCGCTGGAGAGGTTGGCGGCGGCAGCCCCCGCGTGACGGCTGCTGCTGCGGTGGAGGCGGCGCAGGATCCTATCCGCGCCCCTCGAAGCGGACGAAATCCATCACACTGCCCTGCCGGGGTTCGACCTCGGCCCAGGTGTCGATCTGGAAATCCACCACCAGCGTCGCGCAGGTCGGAAAGCGCCGGAAATCCGGCTCCAGCGGCGGTCGCGCGGGCAGCAGCGCCGCCAGTTCCGCGATGCCGGGATTATGTCCCAGCATCACCACGCAGGGATGCGAGGCGGTGCGCAGGATCGTCAGCATCTTTTCGGCGCTGGCATGATACAGGCCGGGCTCGAACCGGATCAGGGGGCGCACCTCAAGGGGGGCACCGGCGATCATGTCCCATGTCTCGCGCGTGCGGCGGGCGGTGGAACACAGCACTTCTTCGGGCTCATAGCCCCGGCTGACCATCCAGTCCCCCAGAGCCAGCGCCGAACGGCGACCGCGATTGTTCAGCGGCCGGTCGTGATCGGCCAGCCCCGGATCGTCCCAGGCCGATTTCGCGTGACGGGTCAGGATCAGCCGTCGATGTCCAAGTGGGGTCATGGTTGGAACTGCCTCATGGTCCATGCCGAATATTCCGGCAGCCTGCCACAGCACTTGCCGAAGGGGCAAGCATTAGGATTGTCGCAGCGGTCGCTGTTACAACCCGCTTTCACCCTGCCGCAGCCCGCGTGGCTTGACCCGCGGCTCGGTCGAGCGGATCAGACTGCCCGCGCCATGTTCGGTAAACAGTTCCAGCAGGCAGGCATTGGCCACCCGTCCATCCAGAATCACCACTGCCCGGACCCCGTCTTCCAGGGCCTTCAGCGCGGTTTCCGTCTTTGGGATCATGCCCCCTGCGATCTGGCCATCGCCGATCATCGCCCTCACCTGTGCCGGATCCAGCGCCGTCACCACTTGTCCCGACGCATCCTTGACCCCCGCCACATCGGTCAGCAGCAACAGCCGGTCGGCCTGCAATGCCCCGGCAATCGCGCCCGCAGCGGTGTCGCCATTGACGTTGAAGGTCTCGTTATCGGCCATTCCGGTCGCGACCGGCGCGATGACCGGAATCATTCCGGCGCTGTACAGGTCACGGATGATCTGGACATTCAGCTCGACCGGGCGGCCGACAAAGCCCAGTTCAGGGTCGTCCGCCTCGCAGACCATCAGGTCGTCATCCTTGCCGCTGATCCCCACTGCGCGCCCGCCCTGATCGTTGATCGCCTGCACGATTCGCTTGTTCACAAGGCCGGACAGCACCATTTCGACCACTTCGACGGTTTCCTTGGTGGTCACGCGCTTGCCGCGCACGAAATTGCTTTCGATTCCCAGCTTGCCCAGCAACTCGTTGATCATCGGCCCGCCGCCATGCACCACGACGGGGTTCATGCCGACTTGCTTCATCAGCACGATGTCGCGCGCGAATTCGGCCATTGCCTCGTCATCGCCCATGGCATTGCCGCCGAATTTCACGACGACCACCGCGCCGGAATAGCGCTGAAGATAGGGCAGGGCCTCTGACAAGGTACGGGCGGTAGCGATCCAGTCACGGTTCATGTTCTGCGTTCTCATTCTGGGGCCCTTATGACTCGGGACGGACCCTAGGACGCATCGGCGGATCAGTCCAGACCGGCAATGATCGCGCGCAGCGTCGCGATGCCCTGTCCCTTGTCGGAAGAGGTCACGACCAGTTGCGGAAATGCGGCCGGATGTTTCTGCAATTCGTCCGCGACCTGCGCCAGAACCGGAGTGATCGCGTTCGGCCCCAGCTTGTCAGCCTTGGTCAGCACCACCTGAAAGGGCACGGCGGATTTGTCCAGCAGGGTCATGATTTCGTGATCCACGGGCTTGATGCCATGGCGAGAATCAATCAGGCAAAAGGCGCGGCGCAGGGTCGGGCGGCCCGCAAGATAGGTTTTCAGCAGCGCCTGCCATTTCGCCACCACCGAGACCGGTGCCTTTGCAAAGCCATAGCCGGGCAGATCGACCAGATAGCCGCGATCCCCAAGGGTGAAATAGTTGATTTCCTGCGTCCGCCCCGGCGTATTGCTGGCGCGCGCCAACCCTTTGCGGCCCGTCAGCGCATTGATCAGGCTTGATTTTCCGACATTGCTGCGCCCGGCAAAACAAACCTCGGGGCGGTCGGCGGACGGCAGGCCGTCCATCGCGACTACGCCTTTCAGGAAATCGACCGGCCCCGCGAACAGCAGACGCGCATTCTCGGCGGCCTCGGCCTCGGGTTCAGGGGCGGTGGGGAAGGCGACTTTCATGCGGTGATCCCGTCTCCGGTGGCAATGGTGCCGTCGGTAAGAATTTCGGCATAAACGCCGAAATCCGTGTGGCCGTACAGCCGTTCCAGCGTTGCGATCATATCGATGTCGCGCCGACCGGTGGCAGTGTCCGCGCTGGTGGCGTGGCAGCGGCCGATCTGTTCGGTCACGCGCAGGCTGACCGCACCGATGCGGATCACCTGCCCGATCAGATCTCGTTCGGCATGGGCGCGCCAGCCCGAAACCCACAGATTGCCGCGCCAGCGGTCGATGCCAAGCGGCTGGCTGCAGCGGGCCTCAAGATCCGCCAGGCTGTCCAGCGACAGGATCGAAACAAAGGGCGCCCGGCTGTCGGTCCAGATGCCCGCGCCCCGGACCAGCCGCGTCGGCGCCGGCTGGTCGGCAGGCCAGAGCGGGCGCAACCAGTCGATCAGCGCCGCGCCTTGCGTTTCGGGATCGACGCTCAGATCGGGCCGGTCGGGGTGCCTCAGCACAAGGCGGGTGCCCTGCCAGCCGCCGCTGACCGCCTGCAACGAGGCCGAGACGACTCCGCGCAGGAAACAGCTTTTGGGCAGCCAGCGATCCGGCTGCCCGTCAGTCTCGCTGGCCCGCGCGTTGCGTTCGCCAGCCTCGGTAAGCACCGCCCATTCGCGGTCTCCGGGCAGGCGCTGGCCCGCCCGCAGGGTTACATGCGCCAGCCCCTCGCCGCCAACCGATTTGACCGGATGGCGGCGGATATGGGCCAGATATGCGCTCACTTGTCCTTGCCCTTGCCACCCTTGGCGACGGCCTTGGGCCGTTTCGGCATCGAGGATTTGATATTGCCGAAGAAATCGGGCCGGTGGCCGTGCATGGTCATGATCGTATATTGCTGGATGATCGTGATCGTGTTGTTGGTGATCCAGTACAGCACCAGACCCGAGGCAAAGCCGCCCAGCATGAACATGAAAATCCACGGCATCCAGGCAAAGATCATCTTTTGCGCCGGATCGGCGGGGGCCGGGTTCAGCTTTTGCTGCATCCACATGCTGATGCCCAGAACGATGGCCAGCGCGGGCAGCGACAGCGAATGCAGCAACGTGCCTTGCGCAGGGGGCGCAAAGGACAGCAGGCCAAACAGGTTCAGCAGGCTGGAGGGGTCGGGTGCCGACAGGTCGCGCAGCCAGCCGACCCAAGGGGCGTGACGCAGTTCGATGGTGACGAATATCACCTTGTAGAGCGAAAAGAAGATCGGGATCTGCAACAGCACCGGAAGGCAACCCGCGGCGGGGTTCACCTTCTGGGATTTGTACAGCTCCATCACCTCTTTCTGGTATTTCATCCGGTCATCGCCAGCGCGTTCCTTGATTGCCTCCATCTCGGGCTGCAATTCCTTCATCTTCGCCATCGAGACATAGGATTTGCGCGCCAGCGGAAAGACCAGCAGCTTCAGGATGAAGGTAAGGGCGATGATCGACCAGCCCATATTGCCGATAAAGCCATGCAGCCAGTGCAGGATGCGGAAGATCGGCTTGGTCAGGAAATAGAACCAGCCCCAGTCGATGGAATCGACGAAACGCTGGATGCCGGGGGTTTCCTGATAACCGTTGATCAGTTCCCAGACCTTCGCGCCGGCGAACAGATAGCCCTTGTTCGTGGCCGTCGCGCCGGGTTGTACCGTTTGCATCGGATAGCGCGCCTCGGTCTGATAGATGTCGGCACCATCGGCGTATTTGACCACCGCCGTGAAGGGCTGGCCGGGCGCGGGCGCAAGCGTCGTCATCCAGTATTTGTCGGTAAAGCCGACCCAGCCGTTTTCCTTGACCTCGACCACCTCGGCCCGCCCCTCTCGGGCGACCGGGTCCAGATCGGCGATATTCTTGTATTTCAGTTCGATCAGCTCGCCATCATGCATCCCGACCGCGCCCTCGTGCAGGACATAGAAATTCTGCGTGTCGGGGCGGCCATGGCGGGCGATCAAGCCATAGGGCGCAGCGCTGAAAGCGGCGCTGCCGTTATTCTGGACGGATTGCGTGACGGTGAACAGGTAATTGTCGTCCAGTTCGAAAACGCGGCTGAAGATCTGCCCCGCGCCATTGTCCCAGACCAGCGTGACCGGCTTGCCGGGGGCCAGCGTGTCGCCGCTGGCCACGGACCAGACGGTCGTCGGGCCGGGTACCAGCGCCGGATCGGTGCCGGTGCCGGGCGTCCATCCGTAAATGGCGTAATAGGGTTTCGATCCGGTCGTGTCGATGGCCGGATCCGCCGTCGCCGAGGAGGGCGCCAGCAGCCTGACGGCGGGCGAGTTGTCATCCAGCGTCTCGTGATAGCGGGTCATCAGCAGATCATCGATGCGCCCCCCCGCCAGCGAGATCGAGCCCTTGAGCGAGGGAGATTCGATCTGGATGCGCGCAGCCTTCACCTCGGCCTCGCCCGTGGCGGCGGCCGCAAGATCGGTGGTTGCTGCGGTCGTGCCCGCTGGAACGGCAGGCGTTACGACCGAGCCATCCGCGCCCTGCGCGGCGACCGGCTGATCGGGTTGCGCGGGTGCTGGCGGTTCCGGGGTGAAGACCGTGTACCAGATCAGGATCACCAGAAACGACAGAACCGTCGCCAGGATCAGATTGCGGTTATTGTCTTCCATTCCACTACCACCGTGATCGCGTCAGTCGCGCCGGTTCAACAGAACAGGCCATCAAAGGTCAAGCGGATTTGCCCCATCCGGCGCGTTTGGGCCGCAAATCCCGAAGCTTTTACCCCGGATCACCCTCTTGCCGGATCGCGCCGCGCCGACTGCTGCGCCGTCCGGCCTAAGCAGGATTTCCGAAAAGTGGCCACCGGTTTTCGGATAAAAATCCCGCAAAATCAAACAAGCCTAAGCAGGCATTCGTGGGCAAAGCCACGAATATCTGCTTAGCCGGTTTTGCGCTGCTCCAGCCGGGGCAGGCGTTCGACCCGATTCGCATGGGCAGTCAGAAAGTCCATGGTTTCGCGCAGCGGCATGGGATGGGCGATGGCATAGCCCTGCACCTCGTCACAGCCGAGTTGCGCCAGAAAACTGTGTTCTTCCTGCGTCTCGACGCCTTCGGCCAGCGCCGCGATGCCCAGACGTTCCGCCAGCGCAAGAATGGCCAGAACCATCCGTTGCTGGGCCGGGTCCACGTCGCAGGCAATGATAAAGCTGCGGTCGATCTTGATCCGGTGGATGCCGAATTTGCGAATCGCATCCAGGCTTGCATAGCCGGTGCCGAAATCGTCCAGATCCAGCCGGCAGCCCGCCGCCGCCAGCCGCGACAGGTTCTCGCGCGCCTCGCCGCTGCTGGTCACGGGACCGACGCTTTCCAGAATTTCCAGCACCAGTCGTTCAGGTGCAAGATTGCGCCTTTCAAGCTCTTGCAGCAGGCTGTCGGCGAAATCGGCCTTGCCAAGTTCGCAGTTAGACACGTTCAGCGCCACGGTAGGCACATCATGGCCCGCCTCGTCCCAGTGTTTCAGCGCCGAAAGCGCCTGTTGCAGTATCGCCAGCGTCAGGGCGTGATGATCGGCATTGGTCATGCCCGGCATGAACGCACCCGGAGGCAATGTGCCCCGGCTGGGATGATGCCAGCGGGCCAGCGTCTCGAACCCGGTGACGCGGCCGGTATGACAGCAAAGCTGAGGCTGGAAATAGGCGACCATCTGCCCGGTCTGGGCCGCCTGCGCGATCGAGACGGGCAATTGCTGGGGCAGGTTGTCGGGATGCGCCTCGAACATATTGATGCGGCCAAGCTCGCCGGGGCGCAGGCGGGTCAGTTGCTGGAGGCCCTGATCGATCATCATCACCTTGGTCACACCGTTCCCGGCGATTACCACACCGGTCAGCACAGGCGTCACCCGCTGTTCCGAGACCGACAGCGCCGCCTGCCCCTTTTCCTGCAAACGCTGCCCGATACTTAACGCATGGGCGTCGGTCTTGCCGCGCAGGCGGATCGCAAAGACGCCCGGCGCGACGATTTCGACCGCGTCATGGGGGCGCAGCGCGCCGCCCAGCCTGATCGACAGGCGCACCATCAGATGCGCAATGCCGGACTGACCCAGATGCTGCGAAAGCAGAGGCAGGTTTTCCAGACGCAGCAACAGGATGAAAAACCGCTTGTTGCCCTCGGCCTCGGCATGGGACAGGTGCTGACACAACGCGCGCCATGCCCTGACTGGAAAACTGTTCGACATATTGCCCCCGGCATTACCAACTCTGGCAGGATTAGCGGGGGAAGGTTGTTGTTCAGTTAATGTTCTTCGGGGCGAAGCTGCGGAATTTCCGTCGAATTTGATATATCTGCCGGATCGCCCGGAAACAGGCCCGCGAAATCGAACAGACGCGGGTCCAGCAGATGCGAGGGCCGCACATTCATCAGCGCCCGGAACATGACCTGCCGCCGTCCGGGGCTGCGCGCTTCCCATTCGTCCAGCAGCTTCTTGACCTGTATGCGCTGCAACCCCTCCTGGCTGCCACACAGGTCGCAGGGGATGACCGGATAGCGCATGGCCCGCGCGAAACGGTCGCAATCGGCCTCGGCCACATAGGCCAGCGGGCGCAGCACGGTCAGATCGCCGTTTTCGTTCAGCAGCTTGGGCGGCATCGTGGCCAGCCTGCCGCCGTGGAACAGGTTCATGAACAGGGTTTCCAGAATGTCGTCGCGATGATGGCCCAGAACGACGGCAGAGCATCCCTCTTCCCGCGCGATCCGGTACAGGTTGCCGCGCCGCAGCCGCGAACACAGCGCGCAATAGGTCCGGCCTTGCGGCACCTTTTCGGTGACGATGGAATAGGTGTCCTGATATTCGATGCGGTGGGCTACCCCGCGCGCGGTCAGAAATTCGGGCAAAACCGTCGCCGGAAAGCCCGGCTGGCCCTGATCCAGATTGCAGGCCAGCAGATCGACGGGCAAGAGGCCGCGCCATTTCAGTTCGTGCAGGATGGCCAGAAGGGTATAGCTGTCCTTGCCGCCCGACAGGCAGACCAGCCAGCGGTCTCCTGGCCTGACCATGCCGAAATCCTCGATCGCGGCGCGGGTGTCGCGGACCAGCCGCTTGCGCAGCTTGCGAAACTCGGTCGAGCCCGGCGCACCGGAAAACAGCGGGTGGATGTCGATATCGTCGCCGTCGTCAAGCATCCTCATGCCCTTCGCAATCATGTCCGGTTGCCCCAGGAACCGGATCAAACCCTTGCCCGCCCCAGGGATGGCAGCGACCGATACGCCGGATCGCCAGCCAGCCGCCCCGGATCGCGCCATGCCGCTCCAGCGCCTCAAGCGCATAGGCCGAGCAGGTCGGCTGAAACCGGCAGCCGTGCCCGACCCAGGGCGAGGCGACCAGCCGGTAGGCCCTGACCGGCAGCGCAAGGATATGGGCCAGCGGGCTCATCCGTGCACCTTGCGGAGGGCGCGGGACAAATCGTCGCAAAGCGCGGCAAAGTCGCGGCTGACCGTTGCGCCCGGCCGCCCGACAAGGACATAGTCCCACCCCGGACGCGCCGTCCGGACCAGATGCAGCCGCGCGATTTCACGCAACCGCCGCTTGGCGCGGTTGCGCATGACGGCATTGCCGACCTTTTTCGAACAGGTGAATCCGACCCGCGCGGGCAGATCGTCGCCCCGGTCGCGGGCCTGAAGCAAAAACCCATCGGTCCCCTGACGCCGCCCCTTGGCGGTGGCCAGGAAATCTGCGCGTTTGCTTATGACCGGAGGCATGCGAAATGCCGCCCGACCGGCATCCTCGGGCTGGCTGTCAGCTTTGGGATGAGGCAGGGGCGGCATGGGCAGGGCCATTTCTGCGGCGGGCATCCCGCCGGGGCGATCAGGGAAGATCAGGCCGACAGGCGCTTGCGGCCCTTGGCGCGGCGGGCATTCAGCACGCGGCGGCCGCCCTTGGTGGCCATGCGGGCACGAAAGCCGTGACGCCGCGCACGAACGAGGTTCGACGGTTGAAAGGTGCGCTTCATGGTCAGGTCTCCGGATCGTATGCTTGCGGGTGGCGACCGGCGGCGTCATGACAATAACATCACGACCCCGCGCGAATGCGCCGGTTTGTTCGAAGCCCGGTGGATAGTGCAGACCGCCCGTGCCGTCAACCGCTAAGATACCGGCCCGAAAGCAGGACAAACATTGCGTTCGCGAAACAAAACGTGACGGGAAACCGGCTGGCGATCACATTCGTTTGATGTGCAAAATATGCCTCGTCCGGCTGAAAAGCGGGTCAGAGAAGCTGAGAACCGGGGCAAGATGCGATTGAACACGATTTCCGGCCGATTCGCTGCACTGACGATCATCTTCGTCGTGCTGGCCGAGTTGTTCATCCTGCTGCCCGCCCTTGCCGGGTTTCGCCGCGACTATCTGGAATCGCGGCTGGAACGCGCCCAGATCGCCAGCCTCGCCTTGCTGGCCACCGATGAATCGCTGGCCAGCGATCTGGAATCCGAGTTGCTGCAGAATGCCGGGGTGTTCAACGTCGTGCTGCGCCGCAACGATATCCGCCAGCTTGTTCTGTCCTCGCCCATTCCGGGGCCGGTCGCGGCAACCTATGACCTGCGCGAACATACGCTGTGGCAATCCGTCCAGGACGCCGTGGCGGCGCTGTGGGACCGCGAGAACCGGGTGATCCGGGTGATCGGCGCGCCGGTCAATCAGGCCGGGCAACTGATCGAGATCACCATGGAGACCGCGCCCCTGCGCGACGGCATGATCGATTTCGGCCTGCGCCTGCTGACCATGTCTGCGGCCTTTTCGGTCCTGACCGCGATCCTGCTGAACCTTGCCGCACAGCGGCTGATCCTGGTCCCGATCCGGCGCGTGATCAATCACATGACTGCCTATGCCAGCGCACCCGAGGATCCGCGCCACATCATCCGCCCCGACGCACGGCTGGCCGAACTGCGCGAGGCCGAGGCCGCACTGGAGGAAATGCAAAAGACCGTCACCTCGTCGCTGAAGCAAAAGGAACGGATGGCCCAGCTTGGTCAGGCGGTTGCCAAGATCAGCCATGACCTGCGCAACATCCTGACCACGGCACAGATCTTTGCCGACCGGCTGGAGGACAGCGCCGACCCCAAGGTCCGCCGCGCCGCGCCCAAGCTGGTGAACTCGATCACCCGCGCCGTGACCCTGTGCGAGACGACGCTGGCCTTCGGCAAAGCCGAGGAACCCGCCCCCTCGCTGACCCGCTTCAGCCTGTCGCGGCTTGTCGCCGAGGTGGTCGAGGCCGAGACGCTGGCCGGCGAGGCGGCGGGGCAGGTCGAGTTTCTGACCGACATCCCGCCGAACCTGATCATCCGCGCCGACCGTGACCAGCTTTACCGCGTCATCAGCAACCTCACCCGCAACGCAAGACAGGCGATCGAGGGAACCGGCCAGCCCGGCACGATCGAAATCGGTGCCGGGGACAGCGATGCCGGATGGTGGATCCGCGTCGGAGATACCGGGCCGGGCCTGCCCGGAAAGGCCCGCGAATACCTGTTCCAGCCCTTCACCGGCAGCGCCCGCAAGGGCGGCACGGGACTGGGCCTCAGCATCGCCGCCGACCTGATTCGCGGCCATGGCGGTCGGCTGGAACTGCTGCGCAGCGATGCCGAAGGCAGCGAATTCATGATCCACCTGCATGACGACATGGGCGCGCTGTAATCGCCCCGGCAGACCCGTCCATTTTTTTGGATCTATTTGCGCATAGCCCCTTGCATCCCCCGAACCGCAGGTCTAAATGCCGCCCTACAACGGACCCGTAGCTCAGCTGGATAGAGCACCAGACTACGAATCTGGGGGTCGGGCGTTCGAATCGCTCCGGGTCCGCCAATTTATAAAAATAATCCAGAAAAATCAATTCCTTGTGGGGAAAGCCGTCAAGCCGCCTGGACGGGTTTGACGGTATCTGTTCTGGTGTCGATCCGATCAAGCCGGTTGACAGCGCGATGAGCAAGGCCCTTTCTGCCCGGTTCGATGGTGTGGCGAGTCACCTCTGTCAGCACTTGAAATTCCAGCACGGCTCTTCATTCGCAGGCGATTGCATTCTTGCGTGTAAGCTTCTCAGAACCCCGAAAAATATGTGGGGTCTACCAACTTCGAGCGAAAAGCAGAGCACATCGACACCGGAAAGCATGTACCCTGCCGGAGGCGGGGGCAGGTCTCCGAGCAGGATCATCTCTGCGGGAATATCGACCAACCGGTTTTCGTCCTCGACATGGAAGTGATGATGATCCTCACCCCGGATTTCATGCCAGGCCGTGTTGCCATAGATCGGCACCCGGCAGAGGAGGCGGCGGCGCAGAAATGTTTCAGACGGCCGTAGACGCGGCTCAACGATCCCAGGGCACCGTGTCGGCGCACTTCGTCATAAAGCTTCTTTGCCGAAACATGGCGGGGCGCCTTGCCGGACAGGATGTCGATGATCGCCATGCACTGCCGGGTGGCCCGCAGCCCGGCATCCGTCAGGATGCGGCGCGCGTCCTCAGGGGTGGGGCGGGTATCATGGCACAGCGTCATCGCAAATCCCATTTGTTGCGAGTGATTCGCAATATATGGTGTCGGGGAAGGCTGGCGGCGTCAGGCTTTTATTGCGAATGAATTGCAGTTGCAAAGTTGAGGCGATAGGGTATCACTATTGCGATTCACTCGCAGTTTGTGTGCTGCAAGCGGGTGTCCGAGATTGGATTGGAGCAGGAAAACCAGGAAAGGATCCGGCTATGACTTTGACGATGACGCGGCTGATGGGGGCGCTGGCTGCAACCGCGCTGATGGCAGGCGCCGCCTTCGCTGACGAGGACCGGATGAAGGTGGTCACCACCTTCACGGTTCTGGCGGATATGGCTCAGCATGTGGCCGGTGATGCGGCGGATGTCGTCTCGATCACGCGGCCCGGCGCCGAGATTCACGGCTATGAGCCCACCCCTCAGGATATCGTCCGAGCGCAGGATGCAGATCTCATCCTGTGGAATGGCATGAACCTTGAGCTGTGGTTCGAACAGTTCCTCACCAACTTGGGCGATGTGCCTTCGGCCACGCTTACAGAGGGCATCGACCCGATTCCAATTGCTGCGGGTGCATATGAAGGGCTTCCCAACCCTCACGCCTGGATGGGCCTCGACAATGCGTTGATCTATATTGACAACATCCTGGAAGCCTTGGTCGAGCACGATCCCAGGAATGCTGCGACCTATGTCGCGAACGCCACGGCCTACAAGGACGAATTGCGTGCCACCCTTGAGCCTCTGAGAGCCGAGATTTCCGCAATCCCCGAGGCGCGGCGCTGGCTTGTGACCTGCGAAGGCGCCTTCAGCTATCTTGCCCGTGACTTCGGCATGCAGGAGCTGTATCTCTGGCCGATGAACGCCGATCAGATGGGGACGCCGCAGCAGGTGCGGGCGGTCATTGATGGTGTGCGCGAGAACGACATTCCCGTGGTGTTCTGCGAGAGCACCGTCAATACGGCACCGGCCGAGCAGGTGGCGCGTGAAACCGGCGCGCATTATGGCGGTGTTCTCTACGTCGACAGCCTGTCGGAACCCGATGGTCCGGTCCCGACCTATCTCGATCTGCTCAGGGTCACGTCACAGATCGTGGCCGATGGTCTGACAGCGGGCACCAACTAAGACCCTGCTTGACCGAGCGACCTGTCGGGCGCGGTATCCGCCAGACAGGTCTTTGCCGTTTCAGGCACCAACCTTTCCGGCAGAAAACAGGATATGAAGCAAGGCAAGCAGATGGACGGATCAATGGCGCAGAAGAATTGCGATCCGGGGGGCGGTATCGAGGCGCGGGACGTTACCGTGACCTATCGCAATGGCCATACGGCCTTGCGCAACGCTTCGTTCGAGATCCCCCGCAGCACGGTGACGGCCCTTGTAGGGGTAAACGGGTCCGGAAAATCCACCCTGTTCAAGGCGATCATGGGGTTCGTTCCGGTGGCCAAGGGGGACATCCGGCTCGTCGGTCTCAGCGTGAAACAGGCGCTGAAACGCAATCTCGTCGCCTATGTGCCGCAGTCCGAAGAGGTTGACTGGTCCTTTCCGGTGCTGGTCGAGGATGTGGTGATGATGGGCCGCTACGGGCATATGGGCTTCCTGCGCCGCCCCGGTCAGGCTGATCGGAAGGCCGTGGACGCAGCGCTTGGGCGCGTGAACATGCAGGACTATCGCCACCGCCAGATCGGTGAGCTGTCCGGCGGGCAGAAAAAGCGGGTCTTTCTTGCCCGTGCATTGGCGCAGGACGGTCAGGTGATCCTTCTCGACGAGCCCTTCACAGGGGTCGATGTGAAGACCGAAGAGCAGATCATTGCGCTGCTGCGCGAGCTGCGCGACGAGGGGAGGGTGATGCTGGTTTCAACCCATAATCTCGGGACCGTCCCGGAATTCTGCGACCGGACTGTCCTGGTGAAGGGCACGGTGCTGGCCTATGGTCCGACCGAGACGACCTTTACCCGCGAAAACCTTGAGGCAGCCTTCGGGGGTGTGCTGCGGCACTTCACCTTGGGCGGTGCGGATCTGCACGATGACGGCGATGCGCGCAAGCTGTCGATTCTGACCGACGACGAACGGCCCTTCGTGCAATACGGTGAAAAGACAAAGCTTGCGGAGGAGCGGAAATGACCACTCTCCTTGAGCCGTTCACCTATGGATACATGACCAACGCAATGTGGGTCTCGGCCCTGGTTGGCGGGGTTTGCGCCTTTCTCTCGTCCTACCTGATGCTCAAGGGCTGGTCGCTGATCGGTGACGCGCTCTCTCATTCGGTCGTACCCGGCGTCGCGGGGGCCTATATCCTTGGCCTGCCCTTTGCACTCGGCGCCTTCATTTCCGGTGGGCTGGCGGCAGCGGCGATGCTGTTCCTGTCGGACCGCTCCGGGCTGAAGGTCGATGTGATCATCGGGATCATCTTCACCTCTTTTTTCGGGCTGGGCCTGTTCATGGCCTCGGTCAATCCGATGTCGGTCTCGATCCAGACCATCACCATGGGTAACATCCTCGCGATCACGCCAGAAGACACGCTGCAACTGGCGATCATCGGGTTCGTCTCGCTGGGTATCCTGCTTCTGAAATGGAAAGACCTCATGGTCGTCTTTTTCGATGAAAGCCACGCGCGCTCGATCGGGCTGCGCCCCGGCTTGCTGAAGGCCGTGTTCTTCGTGTTGCTGTCGGCCTGCGTGGTGGCGGCGATGCAGACGGTCGGGGCGTTTCTGGTGATCGCCATGGTCGTGACGCCGGGTGCCACTGCCTATCTGCTTTGCGATCGTTTTCCACGGCTCATCGTCACATCTGTCGCCATCGGCACGGTGACAAGCTTCGTCGGTGCCTATGTCAGCTATTTCCTCGACGGCGCGACTGGCGGGGTCATTGTCGTGTTGCAAACGCTGATCTTTCTGGGCGTGTTCATCTGGTCGCCCAAGCACGGGCTTCTGGCTGCGCGACGCAAGGCGGCGGCGGCGCTTCAGGCGGAGGGTATGTGATGATGGATACGCTTCTTTTGCCCTTCCAGTTCGGTTTCATGCAGAACGCCTTCTGGATTTCGCTGATCGTCTCCGTGCCAACGGCGCTGCTGTCGTGTTTTCTGGTTCTCAAGGGCTGGGCCCTGATGGGGGATGCCATCAGCCATGCGGTGCTGCCTGGCATCGTTCTGGCCTATATCCTTGGCTTCCCGTTGATCGTAGGGGCGTTTGGCGCTGGCATGGTGACGGCTCTCGCCACCGGCTATCTCTCCGAGAACAGTCGCGTGAAGCAGGACACCGTCATGGGTGTGGTCTTCTCGGGCATGTTCGGGCTGGGGATCGTTCTCTATGTCTCGATCCACACAAATGTGCATCTCGACCACATTCTGTTCGGGAACATGTTGGGCGTGGGCGCAGAAGATCTGTGGACGGCGGGACTGATTTCGACCGTTGTCACCGTTGCGCTGCTTCTGAAATGGAAGGATCTGATGTTGCACGCATTCGATCCGGCGCAGGCGAGGGCTTCGGGGCTGCCGGTCGGGCTGTTGCACTACGGCCTGCTGACCATCCTGTCGCTGACAATCGTGGCGACCCTTTCGGCCACGGGGCTGATCCTTGCCGTTGGTCTGCTGATCACCCCCGGAGCAATCGCCTTCCTTCTGGTGCGCAGCTTCGGCAAGATGCTGGCGGTTTCGGTTGCGGTCTGCATGATCTCGATGCTGGCCGGGGTTTATCTCAGCTTTTTCCTCGACAGTGCGCCCGCGCCGACGATCATGCTGATCCTGACGGCCCTCTTTCTGGCCGCTTTCATGCGCAGAGGGTTGCAGACCCGGCGCGCTTCCTCTGGCGTTGCGCCTCTTGAGAGCTAAAGTGCCGGCGGGATTTCCGGCAGCGTAGGGATGAGGCGCCTTGTCCCGTTGCCGGGGCAGGTTTCTTCCCCCCCCCTCGCCGAACCGGACGTGCGAGCGCGCGGCTCTGGCATCAGCTATAATTCCGGCCTGAAACTGGCCCGAGAAGACTCGCGCGGTGTTTTCGCAGCGATCTGGCCCTGTGTCCGGAATGGCTGGCAAGGGATCAGCCTCGTGTCCGGGGTAGATAGGGGTTATCGTCAGTGTCGTTGATATTACGAAGAAAAATCAGGAAGTTTCGGTCAGCCCAAATGACGCAGGCGGTCCAGTGCGCCTTGCAGGATATAGCCCGCGGCGACCTGGTCGATCACTTCGGCGCGGCGGCGGCGCGAGGTGTCGGCCTCTAGCAAGGCGCGTTCGGCGGCGACGGTGGACAGGCGTTCGTCCCAGAATCCGATGGGCAGGTCCGTCAGCCCAGACAGGTTGCGGGCGAAGGCGCGGGTGGATTGGGCGCGCGGGCCCTCGCTGCCATCCATGTTGCGCGGCAAGCCGAGGATCAGCCCGGCCAGTTGCCGCTGCGAAGCGATTTGCAGTAGCTCGGCGGCGTCCAGCGTGAATTTTCGCCGCCGGACCACTGTCAGGGGCGAGGCGACGTGACGCAGCCCGTCGCTGACCGCCACGCCGATGGTTTTCGTCCCCAGATCCAGCCCCGCAATTGCGCCCGTCCGGGGCAGGGCTGCGGCGAAACCAGCGATGTCGTCATGGATCATTCTGTCAGCCCCGCCTGTTGTGCCGCTGCGCGGACCGTCGCCAGCGCCTCGGGCTTGTCGGCGAAGCGGGTTTGCGCCTCGGTCCAGATTTCGTGCGCGTGACCGGCATTGCCGATGACCGCCAGAGACGAGATGAGCCGCGCCCATTCCTCGGGCGAGCCGCCCTCACTGGCCAGCCGGTCCTCAAGCCGGCTGACCATGCCCGCGATCATCTGCTGTCGTTCGGCGGGGGTCATGTCCTGCGTGGCCTCGACAGCGGCGGCGTCGGGGCCGGGCAGGGCGGCCATACGTGGACCAGGAGGGACGTAGTCGGGCTGCCCTGCCAGCCAGGCCAGTTCGGGCATCCGGTTGCGGACCAGGGCGATCCAGCTTGCGTCCTCGGGGCCTTGTTCCAGCAACTGACGCCAGATCGGAAAAGCGCGGTCGGGCCGTCCGTTCTGCAGTTGCAGCATGCCCAGAAGATACAGCGACTGCGGCTGAGCCGGATCCTTTTGCAGCGATCGGGCCAGCGCCTGTTCGGATTCGGGCGTGATCAGGCCGCCAGCCGCCTCCATCATCAGCGCCGAGAGCTGCATCAGTTCCCCGGCGCTGGCATCCTTGCCGCGCAGTTCGACCAGATGCTGCTGCGCCTTGCGGGCGGCAACCATATTGCCCAGGCGCATCTCGCTGGTGGCCAGCAGGGTCAGGCCCTGCGGATCGTCGGGTTTCTTTGCCACGGCCTCGCGCAGCTTTTCGACCAGCGCGGCATATACTGGATTGGGCGCGGGCGCGGGCGCGGGGCGCGCCGGTGCCTGCGCCTCGGCCTCGGCCTGAGCGGGGCGCGCGGCATAGGCGCGTTCGGCCATGGCAAGGCGTTCGGCAAGCGGCAGGTCGGGCGCGCCGGGCACACCCTCGCGCAGATACAGCCCAACGGCGCCCGCCATCAGCGCCGCCAGCACCGCTATGGCGGCCAGACCCGCACCATGGTCCGAGGCCGCGCCCTCGCCGGACATGCGCCGGTCGGCATCCAGCACCTTGCGCCCGATTTCGTTGCGCAGCCGCCCGGCCTCGTCCGAGGTAATCACGTCGCGTTCCAGATCGCGTTCGACCTCGCGCAACTGGTCGCGATAGACGCGCAGGTCATAGGCGGCGGCAGGCTCGGCCCCGGACCGGTCACGTCGCAGCAGCGGCGCGGCAATCGCGGTGCCGATGATCAGGGTCACAAGCGCGCAGAGCAACCAGAACATCGGGCCTCCTTGGTGATGCGCAACCGGGTTAGCCTGTTTCCTTGCATGGCGAAAGCCTGCCTGCGTTGACAAGCCTGCGATGGGGTGTCGCATTTTGACGCAAGAAGGCCGCAATGCAGGTTGTCAGGGTCCGGGCAGCCCGCCATGCTGGCTGCAAATGAGGATGGGGTTCCCATGACCGTGACGCCGCGCCCGCGCCGCTATTCCGTTTTTGCCCTTGCGCGCGAGGCGCTGCGTCAGCATTCGGGCTGGGGTAAGGCGTGGACCAGCCCAGCGCCCCGCGCCCGTTATCGCGTCGTCATCGTCGGCGCGGGCGGGCACGGGCTGGCCACGGCGTATTACCTTGGGCGGAATTTCGGCATCACCGATGTCGCGGTGATCGAAAAGGGCTGGCTGGGCGGCGGCAATACCGGGCGGAACACCACGATCATCCGCAGCAATTACCTGCAGGATCCTTCGGCAGCGATTTACGACAAGGCACTGAAACTGTACGAAACCCTGTCGCAGGATCTGAATTACAACGTGATGTTCAGCCCGCGTGGCCTGATCATGCTGGCCCAGACCGAACACGAGGTCAGGGGCTATCGCCGCACCGTCCATGCCAATCACCTTCAGGGCGTCGCGACCGAATGGATCGGGCCCGAACGTGTCGGGGAACTGGTGCCGATCATGAACCTTGCGGGGCCGCGCTATCCGGTTCTTGGGGGCCTGTATCAGGCGCGGGGCGGTACGGCGCGGCATGACGCGGTGGCCTGGGGCTATGCGAGGGCCTGCAGTGCCATGGGCATGCATATCGTCCAGAATTGCGAGGTCACGGGGATCGAGACCGAAGGCGGACGGGTCCAGGCGGTGAACACCGCGAAGGGCCGTATCGGCTGTGACAAGCTGGCGCTGGTCGTGGCCGGGCATTCCAGCCAGTTGGCGGATATGGCGGGGTTCCGGCTGCCCATCGAAAGCGTGGCGTTGCAGGCGCTGGTCAGCGAACCGGTCAAGCCCTGCCTTGACGTGGTAGTGATGGCCAACACTGTCCACGGCTATATCTCGCAATCCGACAAGGGCGAGATGGTGATCGGCGGCGGCACGGACGGGTTCAACAATTTCACTCAGCGCGGGTCATGGCACCATGTCGAGGAAACCGTCCGCGCGCTGGTCGAGACCTTTCCGATACTGTCCCGGCTCAAGATGCTGAGGCAATGGGGGGGCATTGTGGACATGACCGGCGACCGTTCGCCGATCCTTTCGGCCACCCCGGTCGGCGGAATTTATGTCAATTGCGGATGGGGCACGGGGGGGTTCAAGGCGATCCCCGGATCGGGTTGGGCGATGGCCGAACTGATCGCCAGAGGACAGCCCGGCCCGCTGGCCTCTGCTTTCGGGCTGAACCGTTTTCGCGAGGGGCGGTTCATCGACGAATCCGTTGCGGCGGGCGTGGCGCATTAGGTCCGAAACGATGGTTCAGACAGCATACGGAACCTGGGCCTCTGCCAAGGTGTTTGAACGGAAAAATGCCGGTTCCGAGGCGTTTTTTTCCTGTCCCGAGGCGATATTCGCTTTCGCGTTCTGCGCGTCGTCCCACCGTGGTTTGCGATCATCGCGGTCGTTGCGGCAGGGTTTGCCGCGGCGCTGTTTTGCGGCCTGCCGACAGGTGCCGGACCCTGGGGTATTGCGGGTCCGGGATGGTCTGGGCCAGCCAGCAACAGGCGGCGATTTTCCGATGCCTTGCGCGGGGTGGCGATCATGATCCCGTTCCCGCGACAAACGGCGAAGCGGGCCGTCGGCACCGCTTTGCGCAAAGTTCTGCCAAGCGACATATTGCCAATGCGACAATGCGGCGGAACGCATTTCCGGACAGTTGTGTTAGACCCACAGGTGTATTCGTACCAAAAGGATCAAACATGGCTGGTAGTAAAAGTCTTATTTACATCATCGTCGCAGTTATCGTCGTTGTGCTCATCTTCCTGTTCATGTCAGGAAGCGGCGACGACACCGCCGGACAGGCCGGAACGGATGCCGCGATCGAAACAACCGAGTCGGCACCCGCAGATGCCGACATGGCTCCGGCCGATCCCGCCGCGCCGGCCGATCCTGCGGCTCCTGCCGATCCTGCCGCGCCTGCACCCGCTAACTGAGACAGCGGCAACTGAGACAGCGGCCCTGGGGCGGCTGACGCTGCCCGCACGGGATTTGACGAACCGGCAGACGGTCGGGGGCAACCAGCCCCCGGCCTTTCGCATGCGCGGGGGATGTCATGGCGATTGATCCCGGCGCGGCGGAACTGATGCGCGGCGATCTGGCTGCCATAGACGGTATTTCCGAAAAGAAGATGTTCGGCGGCATGGGTTTCATGTTGCGCGGCAACATGCTGACCGGGATCATGTCCACGGGCGCGCTGCTGTATCGCGTGGGCAAGCCCCGGCAGGACCGGGCGCTGGCGATACCCGGCGTATTGCTGATGGAACATGGCGGGCGGGTCATGGGCGGCTTTGTCATGCTTGCGGACGAGGCGCAGGCCAATGACGATCTGCGCGCGACGCTGCTGATGTTTGCCCTTGAAAACGCTGACGACCTGCCTGTGAAGGAGTAACATATGCTGATCCTGACCTGCCCGTTTTGCGGTATCCCCGCCGAAGAGTCCGAGCTGCAACCGGGTGGCGAGGCGCATCTGAAGCGGGTCGGCCCCGAGGGCTCGGACGACGAGTTCGAGGGTTATCTGTTTGCCCGTCGAAATCCCAAGGGCGTGCATTTCGAGCGATGGCGTCACGCCTATGGCTGCGGCAAGTGGTTTCTGGCCGCGCGTGACACGGCGAGTTTGCAGGTCTTTGGCACCTACAAGGCCCAGATTCCGCACCCGCCCGATCATGTTGTCGCCGCGATTCGCAAGACCCATCCCGACTGGATGCCAGACCGGACAAACGCCGAATGACCCGCACGCCCCCTTTCCGGTTGCCACAGGGCGGCCGCCTGATCGACCGCGCCTTTCAGGTGCCCTTCCGTTTCGAGGGCCGCCATCTGCGCGGGCTTCAGGGCGACACGCTGGCCTCGGCGCTGCTGGCCAATGGCCAGATGCTGATGGGCCGGTCGTTCAAGTATCACCGCCCGCGCGGCCCGGTCGCCTCGGGGGCCGAAGAGCCGAACGCGCTGTTCGGTCTGGGGCAGGCGGGCCGGTTCGAACCGAACCAGCGCGCCACCACCACGCCGCTTGTGCCGGGCATGGTGCTGCAAAGCCAGAACTGCTGGCCCTCGCTTGAGGCAGATCTGGGCGCGGTCAATGGCTGGCTGTCGCCGATGCTGCCGGCGGGGTTCTATTACAAGACCTTCATCCATCCGCGCCCGTTCTGGAAACACCTGTTCGAGCCGATGATCCGCCGCAGCGCTGGCCTTGGTCGCGCCCCGGCTGACCCTGACCCTGACAGCTATGAACAGGCTTACGGCTTTGCCGATCTGGCGGTTGTGGGCGGCGGCATCGCAGGGTTGGGGGCGGCGCGGAATGCCGCTGACCGGGGGCTGAGCGTGCTGGTACTGGAACAGGATCCGGTCTGGGGCGGTCGCACGCCGGTCGATCATGCCGGGGGCGCGGCGCTTATCGAAACGCTGTTGGCCGATCTGCGCGCCCGCGATAACGTGACCCTGCGCCGGAATACCATGGCGACGGGGCTTTACGATCACGGTTATTTGCTGGCCCGCGAGGCGCTGGCCGATCACGACCCGGATGCGGGCATCCCGCGTCAGCGGCTGTGGCGCATCCGTGCGGGCCATGTGATCGCCGCGACCGGCGCGCTGGAACGCCCCCTGTCCTTCGCCTGCAACGATGTGCCGGGCGTCATGCTGGCCTCGGCCATGCGCGATTTCATCGCCGGTTACGGTGTCGCGCCGGGCAGGCGGATCGTTGTCGTCACGAATAACGACGACGCCTATCGTACCGCGCTGACCGGGCATGAGGCAGGGCTTGAGGTCACGGTGATCGACGCCCGCCCGCGCGCCGATGGCGATCTGCCGCGCGCCGTGCGCGATCTGGGGATCGCGATCCATACCGGCAGTGCCATCGCCAACGTCAGGGGCTGGCGGCATGTCGAGGGGGTGATCCTGTGCGATCAGTCCGGCGAGGGGCGGCCCACCGGCAAGATAGACTGCGACGCGGTTGCCAT
>NZ_JBKEBL010000284.1:0-16149 GCF_047973135.1 Paracoccus sp. (in: a-proteobacteria) | reverse complement strand
CGATCCGCCCGCCGCCGCGCGCCTGCAACCAGTCGCGCGCATGGGCAACCAGCGACAGATGCCCTTCATGCAGCGCGCCCATGGTAGGCACCAGGGCGATTCGCTGCCCTTCGGCCCGCCAGGCGGCCACACAACCTCGCATTGCCCGCGTATCGCGGCAAATCTGCATATCTGGCCCTCCCTGACGCTGGCTGCGCCGCAAACTATCGGAACTGCCCCCTGTCATGCAAGTGCTGCGGCGCAGCATGGCGGATGGCAGGCTAACCTGGCAGCGCCGCTGGCAGCCGCCGCCCCAGCCGGTATTCGCGCCACAGGCTATAGGCCCCCGATGCCGCGATGATCGCCGCGCCCGCGACGGTCCAGCCATCGGGAAGCTGGCCAAAGACCAGAAAGCCCCAAAGCGTGCTCCAGATCATCAGCGTGTACTGGACCGGTGCCAGCACGACCGCCTGCGCCAGCTCTAATGCGCGGATGATCGCAAGTTCGGCGATGCCTGCGGTGGCCGCCGTTCCCAGCATCAGCAGCGTCACCCGCCAGTCGGCTGGCGTGGTCCAGATGAAGGGCAGGGGGATGGTCAGCAGCAGGCTGGCGGTCAGCCCGGTATAGGCGATGGTGGTCAGGATCGGTTCGTCCCCGCTGAGCAGGCGGGACAGAATCTGGCGCAGCGCAAAGGCGGTGCTGGTCACGAGGACCAGAAAAATCGCCGGGTGAAAGACGCCTGCGCCGGGGCGGATCACCACCAGCGTGCCCGCAAAGCCAAGGGCGACGGCGATCCAGCGCCTTGTGCCGACGCTTTCGTGCAGGATCAGCGCGGCCAGCACCGTGACGATGAAGGGCGCAACGAATGTGACCGTCACCGCGTCCGCCAGCGGCACATAGGCCACCGCGAAGATAAAGCTGGCCGATGTCACAACCGCTGTCAGCCCTCGGGACAGTTGCAGCACCGGATGGCGGCTGCGCAAGACCCGTGTGCCGTGGATCGTCAGCAGCACCAGAACCACGGCGAACAGGCCAAGCTGGCGCGTCCAGGCAACCTGCAACGGGTGCATCGACTGGGTCAGCAGCTTGGCCAGCATGTCCGAGGTGGCGTAAAAGAAGAACCCGCCCGCCATGAAGGCGATGCCTGCCATGGCCGATGTGGCACTGGGGTGGCGGCTTGCGGCGACGACTTTCGGCGCCAGCTCAGGCACGGGCCCGCGCATCCTGCGCCATTTGCCGGGCAATGATCAGCTTCATGATCTCGGTTGAACCTCCGGCGATCCGCGTGATCCGCGCGTCGGCATAGGCGCGCGCGATGGGATATTCCCACATATAGCCCCAGCCGCCATGAAGCTGCAAACACTCGTCCACCACCTTGCAATGCAGGTCGGTGGACATCAGTTTCAGCATTGCCGCATCGACGGGATCCAGCTTGCCCTGCATGAACAATTCGATGCATTTGTCGGTAAAAACCCGGCAGGACACGGTTTCGGCCCGTAACTGCGCCAGCTTGAACTGGGTGTTTTGCTGATCGAAGATCGACTTGCCAAAGGCCATGCGGTCCATGGTATAGGCGACGGTCTGTTCGACCACGGTTTCGGCCACGGTGGTCGAACGCACCGCCTGGGCCAGCCGCTCCTGGCTGAGCTTGGTCATCATCAGCCCGAACCCCTCGCCCTCGGTGCCCAGCATGTTTTCGGGCGGAAGGCGCATGTTGTCAAAGAACAGTTCGGACGTGTCCTGCGCCTTCATCCCCAGCTTTTCAAGGTTCTGGCCGCGGGTAAAACCGGGGCGGTCGCCCTCGACCAGAAACAGGGTCACGCCCTTCGCGCCCGCCTCGCTGTCGGTCTTGGTTGCCAGCACCAGCACATCGCAAAGCTGGCCGTTCGAGATAAAGACCTTTTGCCCGTTTACCACAAATTCATTGCCATCGCGCACCGCGCGGGTGCGGATCGCCTTGAGGTCGGATCCGGCATGCGGTTCGGTCATGCCAAGCGAGCCGATCCATTCGCCCGTCACCATTTTTGGCAGGAATTTCCGCTTTTGCTCCTCGGTTCCAAAGCCGGCGATATAGGTCGCCACCAGATCGGTATGGATCAGGAAGCCCGGCCCCGAGGCCCCCGCGCGCCACAACTCTTCGAACACGACTACATCGAACAGATAATCAAGGCCAAGTCCGCCATATTCTTCGGGCACGGTGCAGCACAGCATCCCCTGTTCGCCGGCCTTCAGCCATAATTCGCGCGGGACGATGCCGTCCTTTTCCCATTGTGCATGATAGGGCACGATCTCTTTTTCCACGAATTTCCGGACGGTATCGCGGAACATGTGGTGCTCTTCGCGGAACAGGTTTCTTTCGATCATGGCCATGCCCTTTTTCGTAACCTGATGTACTTTATCACTCCCACATATGGTAAGCAAGCATACGATGTGTATGATGATGGTAAGTTGAGTAAGAAAGCAAGCCCTCAGGCCCGCCATTGCGAGACGCAGGGGATCTTGTCGCGGTCGCAGCGGTCGGCGTATTTGCGCGCGATTTCCTGCACTTCGGCCAGCAGCCCGTCCTGCAATCGGATCGGATCCAAGCCCAGCCCCAGAAAGCGGTCATTGGCGACATGCAGGTCGTTTTCATCCGCCTCGTTGCGCGGGTTCTTCAGATAGGCGACCTGAACCCCGGTCTGGTCGCTGATCATCTGCGCCAGATCGCGCACGCGGTGGGTTTCGGTCATCTGGTTCAGGATATTCACCCGCTCGCCCCGCGCGGGTGGGTTCAGCAGGGCCAGCTCGATGCAGCGGCAGGTGTCCTGGATGTGAATGAAGGCGCGGGTCTGGCCGCCGGTGCCATGCACCGTCAGCGGATAGCCGATGGCGGCCTGCATCAGGAACCGGTTCAGCACCGTGCCGTAATCGCCGTCATAGTCGAAACGGTTGATCAGCCGGTCATCCATCCGGGTTTCTTCGGTCTGGGTTCCCCAGACGATGCCCTGATGCAGATCGGTGATCTGCACGCCGTCATTCTTGTTGTAATAGAAGAAGAAAAGCTGATCCTGCGTTTTGGTCATGTGATAGATGCTGCCGGGATTGGCGGGATACAGGATCTCTTGCCGGTGGGGGCCGTTCTCGGTTTCGACCACCACCGGCAGATAGCCCTCGGGGATCTTCATTCCCGCCGTGCCATAACCATAGACCCCCATCGTCCCCAGATGTACCAGATGAATATCCTGCCCGCTTTCCACGATGGCAGCCAGAATGTCATTCGTCGCGTTCAGGTTATTGTTGACGGTATAACGCTTGTGCCAGCTTGATTTCATTGAATAAGGCGCGGCGCGCTGTTCGGCGAAATGGATCACGGTGTCCGGCCGTTCCTTGCCAAGCAGCGTCAGCAGGCGGTGATAATGTTCGCCCACGGTGAATTTCTCGACGCGGATTTGATGGTTGGTCAGCTCGTGCCAGGTGCGCACGCGCTCGCCCAGGGGGCGGATCGGGGTCAGGCTGGAAACCTCTAGTTCGATGTCGATTTTCCGCCGCGACAGGTTGTCCACGATGATGACGTCATGGCCGCGCGCGGACAGATGCAGCGCGGTCGGCCATCCGCAGAACCCGTCGCCGCCCAGAATGATGATTTTCATGAAACCGCCTTCGTTATGGGACACGAATTTCCGGTGACGGTTCTAGAACGGCAGGTTCGCGGGCGCCATCCCGGCGCGGCGTTGCGACACGGAACCGACACAAACCGGCGGCATTCAGCCGCGCGGATCAAGCAGCCGTGCCAGAACGGCGTCGCGGGTGATCCGCCCGCCACCCGCGACGGGCAGCGCCTCGGTTCCGGCCAGCAGGCCCATCACCTCGCGGACGGGCATGTCGGCGGGAACCGGTTGTCCCGGCGCTTGGCCCGGCACAGCCACATCGGCAGCCCGCAGAACGCCCAGAGGGTTCATATGTGCTACGAAGTCGGCGACGTAATCGTTCACCGGATTGGCGATGATGTCGCGGGCCGATCCAATCTGGACGATCCGCCCGCCCTCCATCAGCGCGATGCGGTTGCCCAGCTTGAAGGCCTCGTCCAGATCGTGACTGACAAAGATGATCGTGCGCCGTGCGCGGGCCTGCAATTCCAGCAATTCATCCTGCAACCGGCCCCGGATCAGCGGATCCAGCGCGCTGAAGGGTTCGTCCATCAACAGGATCGGGGCGTCAGTGGCAAAAGCGCGGGCCAGCCCGACGCGCTGCTGCATGCCGCCAGACAATTCGCCCACCTTGCGCTCGGCCCAGTCCGACAGTCCGACCATCTGCAACTGCCGATCCACCCGCTTGCGGCGCGCCTGAGCGGGCAGCCCCGCAAGTTCCAGCCCCAGCCCGACATTCTCGCGCACGGTACGCCAGGGCAACAGACCGAACTGCTGGAACACCATCGCCACCTGACGCAACCGGATGTCGCGCAATTCGCGGCCCCGCGCCCCCGTGACCGAGATCATCCGCGCCCCGTCCCAGACCCGGACCTCGCCCCGGCAAACCTCGTTCAGGGCATTGACCGCGCGCAGCAGTGTCGATTTACCTGACCCGGACAGGCCCATCAGCACCAGAATCTCGCCCTGTGCGACGGTCAGGCTGCAATCATGGACACCCAGAACCTGCCCGGTTTCCTGCTTGATGGGGCCGCGTTCCAGCCCCTCGTCCATCAGCGGCAGGGCGGTTTCGGGCGCGTCGCCAAAGACGATGCTGACACGGTCAAATTCGACGGCATTGGGTAACATGTTCATTTCCGGCCCTCCATGCGCAGCATCCGGTCCAGCATGATCGCGACGATGACGATGACGAACCCCGATTCAAAGCCAAGCGCCGTGTTCACACTGTTCAGCGCGCGCACCACCGGCACCCCCAGCCCCGACGCACCGACCAGCGCCGCGATCACCACCATCGACAGCGACAGCATGATCGTCTGGTTCAGCCCCGCCATGATCTGAGGCAGCGCGCTTGGCAGTTCGACCTTCCACAGCAATTGCCGGGGCGTCGCGCCAAAGGCCCGCGCGGCCTCGATCAGCGGGGCCGGGGTCGAACTGATGCCAAGCTGCGTCAGCCGGATCGGCGCGGGCAGCACAAAGATTACCGTCGCCAGCAGGCCGGGCACCATGCCGATGCCAAAGAACACGATGGCCGGGATCAGATAGACAAAGGTGGGCAGGGTCTGCATCAGGTCCAGCATCGGCCGCATCCATGCATACAGCCGGGGCCGGTGTGCCGCTGCGATGCCCACCGGTACGCCGATGACCATGCAGACCATGCAAGAGGCCAGTACCAGCGTCAGCGATTGCATCGTCTCGTCCCAATAGCCCTGATTAAGGATGAACAGCAGCCCCGCCGCCACCAGCAGGCAGGTCCGCAACCGTCGTTGCAGCGCAAAGGTCAGCGCTACCGCAAGTGCGATAAAGACGAAGGGATGCGGATAATCCAGCCCCGCCTGAATGCGCCCGATCAGCCAGTCCATCGCGTCGGACAGGGCGTTGAACATCCCCGAGCCATGCCCGTTCAGCCAGTCGAAAGCCGCCTTGGCGGTCTTTCCGACGGGGATTTTGTGGTCGGTGACGAAAGCGGTTAGCTGCTCCATTCGGAATTCCCGGTCTCAGGCGCGCGCCATAACATGTCTTTGACGGCACAAGGTCTTGATGATTGCTGACGGGCGTTCCCGCCCCGGCGAAGGGGCGGAAACGGACATGGGTTCAGCCCTTCAGCGCGCTGTCCAGCGCCGACAGCGCGTCGTTGCCGTCAAGGGTGGTGACGCCATCCAGCCAGCCCGCATAGGCATCGGGATGGGCCTTCAGCCAGGCTTTGGCGGCGTCCATCGGATCGGTGCCGTCATTCAGGATCGCGCCCATCACCTCGTTTTCCATCGGCAGGGTGAATTCCAGATTTTGCAGGAACCGGCCGATATTGGGGCATTCGGTAACATAGCCCGAACGGGTGTTCGTGCGCACCTCGGCCCCGCCAAAATTCGGCCCGAACAGATCGTCGCCACCCGACAGATAGGTCATCTGGAACTGCGTGTTCATCGGATGCGGTTCCCACCCCAGAAAGACGATGGGCTTGCCCGCGCCGTCCTGCCGCGCCACCTGCGCCAGCATCCCCTGTTCGCTGCTTTCGACGATCTCGAACGTGCCCAGCCCGAACTGGTCATTTGCCACCATCTCAAGCAGCAGGCGGTTTCCGTCATTGCCCGGCTCGATCCCATAGATCTTGCCGTCCAGCGCGTCTTTCTGCGCGGCGATTACCGAAAAATCGGTGATGCCCAGATCCGCGCCCGCCTTGTTGGTGGCCAGCGTGTATTTCGCGCCGGTCAGGTTCACGCGCACCGTGTCGATCGTGCCTGCCTTGGTATAGGGGCCGATATCGGCCTCCATCGTGGGCATCCAGTTGCCCAGAAACACGTCCACATCGTCGGTGGACAGCGCCGTGAAGGTCACTGGCAGCGACAGAACCTTGGTTTCGGTCTGGTATCCCAAAGCCTGCAACACGGTCGAGGCCAGTGCCGTCGTCGCGGTAATATCCGTCCAACCGACATCGGACAGCGTGACCTTGCCGCATTGCGCAGGCTCGGCCGCGAAGGCTGGGCCGGTCAGAGCCGTACCCAGTGCCAGAATGGCGGCGATGCGGAAAGGGGTCATGGATTGCTCCTTATTGTTGATTGACTCGCCAATCAAGAATCGGCTATACGAGTCAGAGGGTTAGTAACACGAGCATTCGGATGCCGAAGCTTGGCGCAGAGCCTATCCGAAAAGCCGCATTAATCAACGCCACGATCCACGAGATCGGGCGAACGGGTTCTCTGGACGTCACCGTCGCCCAGATTGCGCAGCGCGCGGGCATGTCCCCGGCGCTGGCGCATCACTATTTCGGGTCCAAGGACCAGCTTTTTCTGCACTCCATGCGCTATATCATGCGCGTCTATGGCAATTCGGTGCGCGACGGCATTCAGGGCAAGGGCGCGCGCGGGCGCCTTGACGCGATTCTGCGGGCCAGTTTCTCGGCCCCGAATTTCCGGCGCGACACGATCAGCGCCTGGCTGAATTTCTATGCGTTGTCGCATACGAATGATGAGGCCGCACGGCTGCTGCGAATCTATCATCGGCGGCTGCGCTCGAATCTGGTCGTGGCACTGCGGGCGGTGACGCCGAATCCGCTGCCCATGGCCCGGACGCTTGAGGCACTGATCGACGGCGTCTATCTGCGCGCGGTGTTGACGCCGGGGCCGGTCGATGCCGGGGCCGCGTTGAAGATCGTCACCGATTACGTTGATGAAGCGCTTGGCTGACAGCGGGCCGGGTAGAACCTGTGTGCGACCGACACCCCCGTCCGGTAACCACACGAGGCAGGTGCCGCGCATATGGCAGGCCTAATCCAGCACGCGGAATTGCATGTTCTCGGGGATTGCCGTGTCGATCGTCGCGCCGGTCCATCCGTTCATCTCGATCAGCTTTCTGGCGTTGATCGCGGTGGATCGGGGCAGCACGTATTGCAACCGTCTGGCAGCCATCTGGATGGTCAGCGGGCCGTCGCTGTCCTTGAGCGCGGCGACGCCGCGCACCGTTCCGGCATCCACGCATTTCTGTGGATAGCCACGGCACCAGTCGTCGCTGGCGCTGAAATCCACAGCCTCTTGCGCGGCGGCCGGGACAGTTCCGACCGCCCCGGAGGCCGCGAATAAAATCAGGGCAAACGCAGCGTGTTTCATCCGCTTCCTCTTGTCTGTTGAACCTTGCGCGCGCGCTCAGCCCTTGTCTGCGATCTGTTTGCGGATGTCCTGAACCGTCGCCGTCAGCCCTGCCGCCGGAACGCCGCGCAGCAATTCGTCGCCAATGACAAAGGTGGGCGTGCCCTGAATCGCCATGCGTTCGGCAAGCTGATAATTCTCGCGCAGGATGGCGCTGACAGAGTCGGTATTCATCGTGTTCACCACCTCGTCGGCATCCACGCCTATATCCCCGGCGACCTTTTTCAGGGCGTCGATGCTGGCCGGGCTGCGCAGGGCGATCAGCGCGTCATGCGCCTTGAGGTAAGCATCATCCCCGGCAATCTGCTTGACCGAGATGGCAAAGCGGGCCGATGCCTCGCTGTCCTGACCGAGGATCGGAAATTCCTTCATGATCAGACGGATGTTGCCGTCTTTCGCGACGATATCGCGCACCTCGTCATTGAAGCGGCGGCAGACTCCGCAGCGGTAGTCGATGAATTCGACCATGGTCAGATCACCCTGAGGATTGCCGCCGACCCAACTGTGGCCATCCATGAAAATGGCGTCAAGATTCGCGGCGACCAGTTCCTTGTCGTTCATGGCCGCATCATTGGCGCGGCGTTCTTCCAGCACGTTGATCGATTCGATCAGCACCTCGGGATTGGCCATCAGATAGTCGCGGACGGCCTCGCCGAAGGCAGCCTTTTCGTCGTCGGACATGGACGAGATGTCGAAGGCAAGGACGGGTGTCGCGGTCAGCAGCAGCGCGGCGATCAGACGTTTCATGGCATTCCTCGGCTTGGGATCGCGGTCAGCTTGGACCGATGGCGCGCGGAACGCAAGAAAGCCGGTCACACGGCTGTGTGAGGCATTAAGGCTGGGCGCGGGTCCGAAGCTGCGTTAGGACGGGGGAAAAGCACGGGCCACAGGCAATCGGAGCAGGGGCAAATGCGGCAATCCACGCGCGGACAGGTTGATCCGTTCATTGTCATGGATGTGATGGAGGCAGCAGCACGGGCCGAGGCGGCGGGCCGCCACATTATCCATATGGAGGTAGGCCAGCCCGGCACCCCCGCCCCCGCAGGCGCGAGGCAGGCCCTTTCCCGCGCATTGTCGCAGCCTTTGGGCTATACCGTCGCCCTTGGCCTGCCCCGGTTGCGTCAGGGGATCGCGGGGTTGTACCGGCGCTGGTACGGGGTCGATCTGGATCCGGCCCGTGTCGTCGTGACGCCTGGCAGCAGCGGGGCCTTCATTCTGGCCTTTTCGGCGCTGTTCGACGCCGGGGACCGGGTGGCGATGGGACTGCCGGGCTATCCCAGCTATCGCCAGATTCTGCGGGCGATGTCGCTGGAACCGGTGGGGATCGCGACGCGCGCAGAAGACCGCTATCAGCCGCGCCCGCAGGATCTGCCGGATGCGGCGGGGCTGATTCTAGCCTCGCCCGGCAACCCCTCGGGCACGGTGTTACGGCGGGACGAGATGCGGGCACTGACGGATGCGGCGGCAGAACGCGGGATGGCGGTGATTTCGGACGAGATTTACCACGGGCTGTCCTATGGGGACCGCTGTTGTTCCGCGCTTGAGGTGACGGATGATGTTTTCGTCATCAATTCGTTCAGCAAGTATTTTTCCATGACCGGCTGGCGCGTCGGCTGGATGGTGGTCCCCGAGGCGCATGTCCGCACGGTCGAGCGGCTGGCCCAGAACATGTTCATCTGCCCGCCCCATGCCAGTCAGGTAGCAGCGCTGGCGGCGCTGGATTGCGAGGATGAGGCGCGGGCCAATCTGGCCGTCTATGCCGAAAACCGCCGTCTGATGCTGGAAGGCCTGCCAAGGGCCGGGTTCACCAGAATCGCGCCGCCCGAGGGGGCGTTCTATATCTATGCGGATGTGTCGGATCTGACAGATGATTCGCTGGCATTTGCGGCGCGGATTCTGGATGAGGCAGGCGTTGCCGTCACGCCCGGACTGGATTTCGACCCCGACCGCGGCGCACGGACGCTGCGGTTTTCTTATGCGCGCGGGACAGAGGATATTGCCGAGGGGTTGCGTCGGCTGGCTGCCTTCATGGCCGCGTACCGGACCGCACGATGAAATGCCTCGCCTTTCTTCTGGCGCTGCTATTCGCGTGGCAGGTGCATGCGCAAGAGCCCGCCCGGCTGCAACTCGGAGCGTCGCATCTGACCGCCGAGGGGCGGGACCGGGGCAGGCCCCGACCGATGGCCCTGACACTGACTCTGGACCGTGCCGTACCTTACCGCGTGTTTCTGGTCGGCGACCCGGCGCGGCTGATCGTCGATCTGGAGGGCGCGGATTTCGGAGGGCTGCGCACCGGCGACCTGTTCGGGCACGATCTGGTGCCCGCGATCCGTTGGGGACGGTTTCAGCAGGGTTGGTCGCGGATGGTGATCGAACTGCCCGGCCCTTACCGCATTGCCCTTGCGGGGCAGCGCACCACCGCGCCCGAGCCGGTGATCCGCGTCGAACTGGAACCGGTCAGTGACAAGGATTTCGCGCCGCGCCCCAGTGCCACGACCGCGCTGCGCGATCTGCCGGCACCTGCCGAACTGCCGCCTGCGCCGCCCGATGACGGGCTGACCGTGGTGCTGGATCCGGGGCATGGCGGCTTTGATCCGGGGGCGCAGGCCGGCGATACGACCGAGGCGCAGCTTGTGCTGGGTTTCGCGCTGGAGCTGCGCCGCGCGCTTGAGGCGCGGGGGATTCGCGTTGTCATGACCCGCGACAGCGACGATTTCGTCAGCCTTGAACAGCGGACCACCATGGCACGCGCGGCGGCGGGCGATCTGTTCATCTCGGTCCATGCTGATGCGTTGCCAAGCGGGCAGGCGGCGGGCGCGACTGTCTATGTCTGGAGCCGGAAGGCCAACGATCAGGCGGCGGCGCAACTGGCAGCGCGGCATGACCGCGACGACCTGCTGGCCGGGGTTGATCTGTCGGGGCAGGATGATGCGCTGGCGGCGGTGATGATGGATTTCGCGCGCACCGACACGCAGCCGCGATCGGAAAACTTCGCGCGTTTCCTGATTTCGCGTATGGCGTTGCAGGATATTGGCTTGCACGGGCGGCCGGTTCAGGGCGCGGCTTTCTCGGTTCTCAAGGCACCGGACATCCCCTCGGTTCTGCTGGAACTGGGATTTATCTCGGACCCCGAGGACCGGCGCAATATGGGCGATCCGGCATGGCGGGCGCGCATGGTGCAGGTGCTGGCCGATTCGGTCAGCGGCTGGGCGCGGGACGAACGCTCGCGCAGTGCGGTGCTGCGCCGCTGACCACGCGATGACCCAGTGTTGTTTTGACGCTGATCGTTGCCATGTCTATAGACGGGGCAGAAACTGAAAGGCCTTTCCCGCCGTGTTGCGCAGCATCCTCTCATTCTTTGGCGCGATCTTTTCCTGGGTCGTGACCGCCGCCTTTTTCGCCGCGCTGACTCTGGGCGCGATCTTCTGGATGTATTCGCGCGACCTGCCCAGTCACGGCGCGTTGGCGCAATACAGCCCCAAGACGATCAGCCGCGTCTATTCGGGCGAGGGCAGGCTGATCGACGAATTTGCCGAAGAACGCCGGATCTTTGTGCCCAGCGAGGAAATCCCCGATCTGGTGAAAGAGGCTTTCATCAGCGCCGAGGACAAGTCCTTTTACAGCCATCCCGGCTATGACCTGCGCGGAATTGTGGCAGCGGCGGTGCAGGCGGTCCGGTCGGGGGGCGAGCAGATGCGTGGCGCTTCGACCATCACCCAGCAGGTCATGAAGAATTTCCTTCTGTCCAGTGATCGCAGCGTCGAACGCAAGGTCAAGGAATTGATCCTGGCCTCGCGGCTGGAACGGGCGCTGACCAAGGATCAGATTCTGGAACTGTATCTGAACGAGATTTCTCTGGGCCAGAACAGCTTTGGCGTGGCTGCTGCCGCGCAGACCTATTTCAACAAATCGCTGTCCGAGCTGGCCCCGCACGAGGCGGCAATGCTGGCCGCGATGCCGCAGGCTCCGGGCCGTTATCACCCGGTCCGCGCCAAGGACCGGGTGACGGAACGCCGCAACTATGTCCTGCGCGAGATGTGGCAGAACGGCTATATCGACGAGGCGACCTATCAATCCGAGGCCAAGCTGCCGTTGCGTTCCGTGCAGAACGGCGATTTCCCCTCGGCCAGCAGCCAGATGCCGCCGCGCGACTATTTCACCGACGAAATCCGCCGCCAGCTTAGCCGCGAATTTGGCGAGGACGAATTTTTCGGCGGCGGGCTGACCATTCGTGCAACCGTCGATCCGAAATTGCAGACAGCCGCCGCCGCCGCGTTGCGCGATGCGCTGGAAAACTATGACCGGGGCACGGGCGTCTGGCGCGGCACGGGCGAGACGATCCCGGCCGACCAACTGACCGACGAGGCGGTCTGGCGCGGGGCGCTGTATGCCCTGCGGGTTCCGCGCGATATTCCGGGCTGGTATCCGGCGGTCGTGCTTGAGGTTGGCGCGCAGGACGCGCGGATCGGGATCGAGGGCATCGAAGAGGATGCCGACGGCCATTGGGTGCCCGCGCGCGACGTGCAATGGGCGCGCAGGCTGGACCGGGCGACGGGTTCGCTTGGCCCCAAGGCGCAGGTGGCGGGCGATCTGGTCCAGGTTGGCGATGTGGTGCTGGTCCGGGCCATGACTGACGACAAGACCGGTGCCTTCGTCCGCTGGACCCTGCGGCAGGTGCCCGAGGTCGAAGGCGGCTTTATGGCGATGGACGTGAACACGGGCCGGGTCATGGCGATGCAGGGGGGCTTTTCCTATCAATCCTCGGTGTTCAACCGCGCGACTCAGGCGATGCGGCAGCCAGGTTCCAGCTTCAAGCCCTTTGTCTATGCCGCCGCGCTGGATAACCGGTATACCCCCGCCACGATTGTCGTGGACGAGCCGATCACCCTGAACACCCCCGAAGGCCTGTGGGAGCCGCAGAATGCCAGCGGCAAGCACTATGGCCCGACCCCCTTGCGCACCGGGATCGAACAGTCGCGCAACCTGATGACGATCCGCATCGCGCAGGATATCGGCATGGACCGCGTCGCCGAATATGCCGAAAAATTTGGCGTTTACGATCATCTTGCGCCGTATCTGGCCAATGCTCTTGGCGCGCAGGAAACGACGCTGTTCAAGATGGTGGCCGCTTATGCGATGTTTGCCAATGGCGGCGAAAGGGTGGAACCCGCGCTGGTTGACCGCGTTCAGGACCGGCGCGGGCGCACCATCTATCGCCATGACAAGCGCGTATGCGAGACCTGTGGCATGCAGGCCCTGCCCGCCGGGCAGGGACCGGTGATCGACAATAACCGCGAACGGGTGATGGATGCAGTCACCGCCTATCAGTTGACATCCATGATGGAGGGCGTGGTCAAGCGTGGCTCGGGCAAGGGCGTCAACCTGCCGGTTCCCATCGCGGGCAAGACCGGCACCACGAATGATGCCAAGGATGTCTGGTTCATCGGCTTTTCCAGCAATATCGTTGCCGGCTGCTATCTGGGTTATGACCAGCCGCGCACGCTGGGGCGCAATGCCTTTGGCGGAACGCTGTGCGTGCCGGTTTTCAACGCCTTCATGCGCGAGGCGGTCAAGGAATTTGGCGGAACCGAGTTCAAGGTGCCGCCGGGCGGATACTGGGTCAAGATCGACCGTTTTACCGGCCAGCGCTTGCCCGACGACGCCTCGGGCGAGAATGTCGTGGCCGAGTATTTCCGCGACGGCTCTGATCCCGACTGGTTGTCGCCCTATGTGGTGGCGGGTTTCGGCGATGACAATGTGGTCCTGCCGTGGAAATCCGAAAGCGGCGGCGTGACCTCGATCACCACCTCGACAGGCAAGCGCAAGATCATCCCGAAAAAGGCCGATTTCGGCACCATGTCCTCGGGCGGGCTGTATTAGGTCCGGCGCGCACGTGCCGCGCCGCCCGATGGCCCGGCGCATCAGCATGTGTCGCGAAAAGAGATAGTGGAGCGGGTGATGGGAATCGAACCCACGTATTCAGCTTGGAAGGCTGCTGCTCTACCATTGAGCTACACCCGCGCTTCATACCGTATAAAAGCCCGGCGCGCGGGGTGCAAGCTATCCGATGCCGCGTTTTGCCAGTTCCGCGCGCAGGCCCGGCGCATCGGCGAACAGGATCGCGTCCATCCCGATCGCGCGGGCACCGGTGACGTTGGCGGCGCTGTCGTCGATGAAGATGCAATCGCCGGGCGCGATGCCGTTGCGGCGGGTCAAGGTCAGATAGATTTCAGGCGCGGGTTTCAGCAACCGTTCGATGCCCGAGACGACGACATCCTCGAACAGCGTGTTCAGCCGGGGATAGCAGGCAATCGCTGCGGGCCAGTTGTCTGCGGACCAGTTGGTGATCGCGAACAGCCGGTGGCCTGCGGATTTCAGCGTTTCGGCGATGTCCCAGGTGCCGGGGATCGGATTGGCTATGGTGGCCGCAAAATTCGCGCAATAGCTGTGCAACGGGGCGGCATCCGCGCCATGCGACCGGTCGGCCTCGGCCAGCCCCTCGGCCAGATCGCGGCCCGCATCCTGCCGCCGGTTCCAGTCGTCAAAGCCGACGCGCCCCATCCAGTCGCGCAGCTCTTGCCTTGTGGCAAAGACACCGTCAAAAGCGCATTCCGGATCCCAGTGGATCAGCACCTGCCCAAGATCAAAGACGATATGTTTCATCGGCGTTCCCTGAAAAAAGAATGCAGCAGGTCGCGGGCGCTGTCGGCGGCGATGTCGTCATAGACCAGCGGGCGGTGATGACATTGCGGATGGTCGAATACGCGCGCGCCATGCGCGACGCCGCCCATCCTCGGGTCATGCGCGCCGTAATACAGCGCCGCGATCCGGGCGGCCGAGATGGCGGCAGCACACATCGGGCAGGGCTCCAGCGTGACCCACAGGCTGTGGCCGGGCAGGCGTTCGGATCCGGCGGCGGCGCAGCCAGCGCGAATCGCAAGGATTTCGGCATGGGCGGTAGGGTCGGACAGTTCCCGCGTGCGGTTTCCGGCGCGGGCAACGACGCAGCCATCCGGGGCGACCAGCACCGCGCCCACCGGAACCTCGCCGCGTCTGGCGGCGGCGCGGGCTTCGGCCAGAGCCGTTTCCATATGCGAGGTGAAGCCTGTCATGGCCGCTTGTCGCACGGTCGCGCAGGGCGGTGCAAGCTGGCAAAAAGAATCCTTTCGCAAGCCGGGGCAACGGCGTAAGAGGCGCTCTTTGCTACCGCAGCGATGCGCAGGAGACTTCGCCATGACCGACACGCCCGACACATCGGGACAACAGAAACCCGCCGATGCCGACCGAATCGCCAAGGTGATGGCGCGGGCCGGGGTCGCCAGCCGCCGCGAGGCCGAGCGGATGATCGTCGAGGGCCGCGTCACCGTGAACGGGCAAAAGATCGATAGCCCCGCGCTGGATGTGCTGCCGTCGGACCGGATTACGGTCGATGGCAAGAAGCTGGACGAAAAGCAGGAAACCCGGCTGTGGCTGTATTACAAGCCTGTCGGTCTGGTGACGACTGAGGCTGACGAAAAGGGACGTCAGACCATCTTTGACGCTCTGCCGCGCGATTTGCCGCGGGTGATGACGGTCGGGCGCCTGGACCTGACCTCGGAAGGGCTGCTGTTGCTGACCAATGACGGAGAGCTGAAGCGCCGACTGGAACTGCCTTCGACGGGCTGGCTGCGGCGCTATCGCGTGCGGGTGAACGGTGTCCCGAACGACATGACCTTTGCGCCGCTGCGCCGGGGTGCGACCATTGATGACGAAGATTTCGCGCCGATGGAGATCAAGCTGGACAGTCAGCAAGGCGCGAATGCCTGGCTGACCGTCGGCATCCGCGAGGGCAAGAACCGCGAAATCCGCCGCGCGATGGCGCATGTCGGGTTGCAGGTGAACCGGCTGATCCGCATCGGCTATGGCCCGTTCAAGCTGACCGGGCTGGACAGGAACCAGGTGTCCGAGGTCAAGCGCCGGGTGCTGCGCGATCAGCTTGGCGGGCTGCTGACCGGCGAGGCGGATGACAAGGTCCGCGAACTTCGCCCCTATGGTGCCGGTGGGCCGCGCCGCGACGCCGACGACCGTCCGCGCCGCAGCTTTGGTGGCAAGCCGGGCGAGTCCGGTGATCGACCGCGTCGCAGCTTTGGGGATAAGCCGGGTGGGTCCGGTGATCGCCCGCGTCGCAGCTTTGGTGGCAAGCCGGGTGAGTCCGGTGATCGTCCGCGCCGCAGCTTTGGTGGCAAGCCGGGTGAGTCAGGTGATCGTCCGCGTCGCAGCTTTGGTGCAAAGCCGGGTGAGTCGGGGGTAGGACGGCGTCTCGTCTTAACTCGCGTGCCGGGGGGGTCGGGGGTTGGCCGGCGTCGGGGGGTGGGGGGCGTGGGGGGGGGGGGGGGGGGGGGGGGGGGGGGGGGGGGGGGGGGGGG
>NZ_JBKEBL010000345.1:0-5673 GCF_047973135.1 Paracoccus sp. (in: a-proteobacteria) | reverse complement strand
CCTCCCTTCGTGTTGTCTCGTCTGGCGCTATCACCCTCCGGGGCGGATGGCGAGGTGGCGGAGTCGGCCAGCGCGGCGCGAACTTCGGCCATCACCGCCGCCGCGTCGTCCATCTGCGACACATCTTCGCCCTTCAGGTCCATGTCGTCGCGCAGATGGTTATAGGCCGCCCGCATGGGGGCCTGAGCCTCGCGCAGCGTCAGCCCTGTGGTTTCCGCGAAATCCCGCAGCATCTGGCCGAAGCGCTTCGTGCCAGCCTCGATATAAAGCGCAACCAGTTCGCCGCCGAGGATGATATAGTCCGGGTCAAGCCCGCTGCTGGCCTGATGGCGCGCCTTTGCCGCCAGCTTCGCTTTCAGTTCCGCCGCACGGGCCTGCTTTTCCAGCGACAGGGACGACAGGAGGCCCGCATCTGTTGCCGCTCTGTCGCGCCTGGCTCTTTTCTCTTGCGAGACCTTCTCGCTGTTCCTATCCTCACCTCGGGTCTCGGTTTGGCGGCTAGCTGTGTCATCCGCCGACATTGGTGTGACAGTGTCCGTCCTGGTGTCACCGCCGAGGCCCTTTTCATAGGCTGTAAGAAGCCACGTCCTAGCATCACCCTGCCAATCAAGCCGAACAACGGCGTTTCCCGTTTTGTCAGAAAGCCTGATGCGGTTCGGGCCGGACCGACCTTCATCTTTCTGCAAACGATCCAGAAACCCTTGCAGATCGGCAAGAACCTCCGGATGCCTGGCCGCGATCTTGGCCAGCCCGAACCCTTCGCCTTCGGCGCTTCCCCAAATAAGATCAATATCGCCAATATCACGATGATGAACCGCACCTACCGCCTCGCCGGTTCTTTTGGCCTTCAGATGTGCAATCGCTGCATCGGCCTGATGGCGAAATTGGCGATAGATGGGGCCGAATTGGCCGGTTTCGTCCGTTGGTGCCTCGGCTGCGGCCTGCGTTCCGCCGGTTTCTCCCGGATCGATGTGAGCAGAAGCACGGAACAGGTCGGCGGGCCGGAAGGTGGCAGCGCGAACGGTCGTATAGGCAGAGATGGGATCACGATAATCGCCGCGCCGCAGGGCCTCGGGCGCGCCCGGCTTTTTCATCCGGCTGATGACCTTGCCCTTTGCATCGGTCCAGACATAGGATTTGCGCCCGCCTTCGTCCTCGATCCTGAACTGAAAGGCCAACCTGTCCCAGCCATATTCTTGCGCCTCGTCATGGATCCGGCTGGCGTAATTCGCATTCAGCCCCAAAGCGCGGGCAATATCGGCTGCACGGCGGGAAAGTTTGGTGGCGGCGTCGGTGGCCGCGATGGCGACAGAGCCTTGTGACTGCCCGGTATCGTCGGTCGGCGTGATGATCTCGCCATCAGTCGCGTCGGGTTCCGGAAGGGCCAATGCCTTGCGCACCCGCGCCTCATGCTTGCGGCTGAATACCCATCCCCCGGCGCGGGCATCCTCCTTGATGCTGACGCCCTGAACAACGGGCGGCTCCGGGCGGTTCCAGTTGCGGATGACCGCAGCCTTTGTCCGGATCGGTTCGATCAGTGGTTCAGCCAGTTCCCCGGTTCCAACTGCCACATCCAGACCGTCCAGAGCAGCATGTGCAGCGGATCGCCCGGTGCCAGCGTCGGTGCGCCCGCCTTGACCCATTGCCTGACCAGCCGGGCCTCCCGCCGGTCGATCACCCTGTTTCTGCGAAGCTGCTTCAGGGCCTGATTCAGATCCATCGCCCATCCGAAGGGCGGCGGGCAGGTCGTCGCGCCCATCAGATGCCTGTCCGGGCTGAACATCGGTGGTTTCTCCTTCTGCGATGCGCGTCCGCAAGGTGTCGCGCATCGCGAACATGCGGGCATTCAAACCACGCGACCTGATCATATTTTCGAGGTTGAGCAGCGCCTTTCGCGCCATTTCCGGCGACATCGCCGCGACTTCGTCTTCCATGCGTGGCGGTGGGCCGACCCGATTGTCTTTCCGCACGCCTGCCAGCGCGGCCTGTGACAGCGCGCCGAGTGTTCTTGGGGCGACAGACGGGACTGGCTGTGCGGGTTTCTGTGCGGGTTTGGCGGCCTGCTTGCGCGCCGCCTCGATCCCGGCCACAGCGTTGCGGGACCGGTCGAATTGCTCTGCGTTCAGGTCCAGAACCTGCCCATCGATTCGCAGCCGCGCCAATCCGTCCGGCGTCTCGGACATAAACACCGCATCGGTGATCCTGCCGGTCTCCGGATCGCCGATACGGACCCGGCCCCCCGGTTTCTGGTCGGGAAATAGCGGCGGCGAGGCGGGGGCAGCAGCCGGAATGGCGGCGGCGATCCCCTGCGCAATCCCTTCAATCGGACCGGCAGGAGGAACAACGCCCATGACATCGTGATTTGTTGCCGCCGCGCCCCTGATCAGAGAGATTTCATCAGAGGGCGCGGCGACCGGCCCGGTGCCGCTGCCGTCAGCACCGGGCATCCTGGAATTTCGGATCGCCCCCAGAGGCCGGAACCCTGCGGGCTGCGGGGCGAACTGGTCGGGCGAGGGCCGGGGCGGCAGGTTCGGGTCACGCTCGATCTCGCCGGGGGCCTGTCCGGGCCTGCCACCGCCAGTAATCGTTCCGCCATTCTGCGGCGCGGGCAGCGCAAGGATCTCCGGCTGCGCCTCTGGCGCGGGAGGGGGTGCGCCCTTGGCGCGTCCGCCCGGCAGGGCCGCTCCCGCGACGGCACCCATGCCGCCGCCCGCCAGCGCGCCGCCCATGAAATCCGCAAAGGACTGGGCCATCACGTCGATTTCCGACCCGGTCGCCGCATTGATCCCGCTGGCCGATGCCGCCCCCTCGGCGGTTTCCTGAACCCCTTCCTCCAGAGACCCCGCCGCCCCCTTTCTGACAGCGCGTGTCAGCCTGCCGCCTCGCCCCAGCCAGCCGTCTGCCCCCCGCATGATGCGGTTGGTCGCGGCACCGCCGACCGAACCGATCAGCCCCTGCCGGAACCCGGCACTGTTTTCCGCGCGGCGGGCAAGTTCTTCGACCGCGTCGGCCTGCGCCATGCCGCCCGATACCATAGCCTGATAGGCAGGCAACTTTTCGATTTCGGGCCGCCCGCTTTCGTCCAGCGTTTTGGCCGCATCCTCGACGAACCTGCGGCCGTTCTGCGCGCCTTCTCCGCCCGACATGAGCGCCCCGAGAACCGCTGCCGATCCCGCGTTGGGGGCAATCACCAGCGGGGCCATGGACCCGATCCCCTCGGCAGCCAGCCCCAGAAGCCCGATGACAGACGGATCCGCGCCCAGGCTCCATGTGGATGGCGACATCAGGTTGCCGCTGATCTCTGTCCCGTCGCGGCGGGCCTTGTAATCCGCCGACCGGCCATCGGCGATTCCCTCGCCGACAGCGGAAACGGCCGTGCCCAGATCGCGCCCCGCCGCGCGCAGGAATGTCGGTCGGGACTTGCCCGGCTCGTCGCCAAACCGCGCGATCTCATCGGCGGCCACCCCCAGACCATGCAGCGCCGATCCGACGCTGCGCACGGCCCCGGTGCCTGCATCCCGCGCCAGTCCGCCTGCGGCTTCACCCGCGCTTACCCTGCCGTCGCCGTCGCCCTCAGACACCCGCACAGGCGCAGACCCTGCCGGATAAAGCTGGTCCGCAATGTCATAGGAGCGTTCAAGGATCGCCCTGCCACGCGCCTCATCGCCCGCAAGCCGGGTGATGGCGTCCTCGATCCGCAGGCCGCCCTGAACCGCCCCCGCCAGAGCCATCGCGTTCTTTTCCGCAGCCTCGACCGACCCGCCCCCACCATTGGCCTCGTCCAGCGCAATCAGCACATTGGCAGGGACATTCGAGCGCCGGGCAATGCCGTCAAAAGCCTCCCGCACCGATACCGGGTGATCGCGCTCAGGCGCGGCCCCCAGTTGCGAAAGGGCAGATTGCAGCGGCGATTGGCCGGAAACATAGGATGCCATGTAGAACCCCAAAAAGCGGTTTGTCCTACGGGGTCACATCCTATGAAGCCCGTCCCGGCCGTTATGTCACAGGACAGGGGCAGGCCTCAAGCAACCTGAAAGCCGGTTAGCCACAGTTATACGGGGTCAGTTGGAAATTCCGTAGTTCTCGCTTTACATGGCATACGGAAATCCCGTATGGTATTCGTATGGAAAACAGGTTCGACCCCGCAAAAGATGCCACCAATCAGGAGAAGCACAAACTGTCTCTTGCATTCGGTGATCGTATCTTTGACGACGACAACCATCTGATCCTCCCTACCATTCGCAGCGAGGATGAAGAGGATCGCTACAAGGTGGTTGGTCATGTCGGCGAGAAGCTGTTCACCGGAGTGTTCGTTTGGCGGGATGATCTGCCCCGCTTCATTTCCGTAAGAAGGAGCAACAAAGGTGAAGAAAGAGCATATCAGTCTACCTGCTGATCCGGCGGATGCTGAGGATCGCACAGTATCTATCGAAGGGATGGAGCGCGGGCAGCGCGCCCGGCTGATCCGCAAGACGCGCACCGATCTGGGCTTGTCGCAGACCGAGTTCGCCAACCGCTTCCGGGTTCCTGTCGGCACCCTGCGCGATTGGGAACAATCCCGAGCGACTGCGCCGGATTTTGCGGTGGCCTATGTTCGGGTCATTGGGCAGCACCCCGATATGGTGGCTCAGGCGGTAGCCTGAGCCACACTCCCGACAAGCTGAGGTTTCCGGTCGCGTCTCAGGTTATGAAGTGGATGTTGAGCGGAGTTCTTCCCGTCATGGTGTCCTCGGGGGTTAGCTGGAAAGCTGTTCAAGAGCCGCCTCTGCCTTGCGCTCGTTAACGCTGACCAGCCGATCATTGCGATGCTCGGCGAGCCGTCCAGTTTGCCGATGACGCACCAGCGTCCCGCCACATTCGATCAGCGCCAGCGGCTCCCATTGCGGTGCAGTGCGGGTAATGTGTTCGATGGCATTGGACCAGCGCCAGCGGGTCAGGTTGCGGCGGGTCAGCCCTTCAGAATCAACGCATGCGGCCTTAGTATGGTGTTTAGCCATTCTCGATCTCCTGCTTAGATCGTGTTTCGGTTAGGGCGGCTTGGTGCTCCAACACCTTGCCTGCCCGCTTAAGTTACACAGCTTTGTCATATAGTCAAGCATATTGCTCATGTTGCGTAACTATGCCATCTTGAGCGCATGTCAGAAGAACTCAAATCCATCCGCCTTCAAATGGTTATCGCCCCTTCACAGGTGGCCAAGATCGACGCATGGCGTAAAACACAGGACGATCTGCCCAGCAGGTCGGAAGCAATCAGGCGGCTTGTCGAGCTTGGGCTGGCCGCCTCAAAGGAAAGCCCTCCGAAGTGAGCTGGCTGCGCCTGGAGCATCTTCAGGCGGCAGGCGATGGTGAACTGGTCAGGGACGAGAACGGCACACCCATAGAGTTCCGCGTCCCTTGCCGGTCGAAGGGCGGTCCGATCCTGCCCGAGAGGGTTTGCTGCACGGCCCCGCTGCGGCTGAAGAACGGAACCAAGACGATCCGATACCGGGACCGCCGGATCGAGCCGGGCGACCATGCAACGCTGGCGCGGTATGGCCCGTCGCTGACACAGACCAAATAGGGTCACTTTGGGCGGTGCAGCACCGGGGTTTCTGTCACCTGTCCGGCCGCCGCCCCACCTCCCCGCGCTCTTTGCACCTGCGCCAGTGCTTCCTCATAGCTGATCGCGGGTTT
>NZ_JBKEBL010000298.1:0-34390 GCF_047973135.1 Paracoccus sp. (in: a-proteobacteria) | reverse complement strand
GGTGTCGGGCAGGATGATGCGCAGATTGCCGTCATGTTCCTCGTGCCAGTCGGCCAGAACCTCATAGGGGGAGCGGTGCAGCGCCGCGTCGTCCGGTGCCAGCGCGGCATAGACCATGGGCAGTTCATGCGCGTTCGTACCGATGGCCTCGATGTCGCGGCGCATGGCGCTCAGGCAGTTCGAGGTGCCGGTAAAGCCCTGACCCAGCGCCTCGATCATCGCCTGCACGCACCCGTCCTGCCACAGAAAGCTGTGCCGCCGCCGCGTGCCGAAATCGGCGATGCGCAGATCGGGCAATTCGCGCAGCGCTTGCACCTTTTCCCAAAGCCGCGTCATGGCGCGGGCATAAAGCACCTGCAATTCGAACCGGCCCATTTCCTTCAGAACCGCGCGCGAGCGCAGTTCCATCAGGATGGCGAGGGCTGGAATTTCCCACAGCATCACCTCGGGCCAGCGGCCTTCGAAGGTCAGTTCATACTGGCCGTCACGCTTTTCCAGATGATAGGGGGGCAGGCGCAGTCCTTCGAGAAATTCCATGAAGTCGGGGCGGAACATCTGGCGCTTGCCGTAGAAGGTGTTGCCGCGCAGCCACGTGCTTTCCCCCCTGCTCAGCGACAGGCCGCGCACATGGTCAAGCTGTTCGCGCAATTCGCCCTCGTCCACAAGGTCGGCAAGGCGAATGTTCTTGCTGCGGTTGATCAGGCTGAAGGTGACGCTTGTATCGGGCCGGTTTCGAAAGACTGACTGACACATCAGCAGCTTGTAGAAATCTGTGTCGATCAGCGACCTGACGATCGGGTCGATCTTCCATTTCCGATTATAGACGCGCGTGGCGATATCGACCATGATCCGTTCCTCTTGACCAGTATGCGATTGGTGCCCGGATCGGCGGGTCCTTGCAAGCCCCGCTTGCCAAATCGCGCGCAGCGTGCGTACGCTTGGCCGCAAACCGCGAGGGAGGCACAATGAGGGCTGCCATCTGCACAGCTTATGGACCGCCCGAGGTGGTGCGACTGGTCGCGTTGCCCGATCCCGTTCCGCAACAGGGCGAGGTGCTGATCAGGGTGCGCGCAAGCACCGTTGCCTCGGCCGATCACCGCATCCGGGCGATGGATTTCCCTGTCGGGTTTCACCTTCTGGGGCGTCTGATCTTTGGCATCCGCGCGCCGCGCCAGCAGATCCTGGGGACCGAGCTTTCGGGCGTGATTCTGGTCACGGGCGAGGGAGTCGATGGCTGGCAAGAGGGGCAAGAGGTCGTCGCCATGCCCGGTGCCCGCATGGGCGCCCATGCCGAGCTGATTGTCATGAAGGCTGATGGCGCGATGTCGCCCAAGCCCGAAAGGCTGGATTTCGGTCAGGCCGCCGCGCTGTCCTTTGGCGGGACGACGGCCCTGTATTTCCTGCGCGACCGGGCCGATCTGCAATCGGGCGAATCGGTCCTTGTGACCGGGGCCGGGGGCGCGGTCGGCAGTGCGGTGATCCAGATTGCGCGGGCGATGGGCGGGCAGGTGACGGCGATTGCGGGTGCCGACAAGACCGAGATTTTGCAGGGACTGGGCTTTACCGACCTGATACCGCCAAACGCGCCGCCCGACGGGTCGCGGCAATGGGATGTCATCGTCGATTGCGCGGGAATCGTCGGACTTGGGCATGCGCGCGACTGGTTGGCCGCCAAGGGGCGGCTGTGCAAGGTGCATGCCAGTCTGCCGCAGATGCTGGGTGCCATGGTGCTGCGGCTGGGGCAGGGGCGGCGCATCCTGTGCGGCGCGGCCCCCGAACGCAGCGTCGATCTGCAAACCCTTGCGCTGATGGCCGATGAGGGCGATTTCCTGCCGCTGATCGGCGCGCGCATGCCGATGTCGCAGATCGTCGAGGCGCACCGGTTGGCCGCAGGTGGTCACAAACTGGGCAATACGGTGATCGAGATGGGCCGCTGACCCGGCGGTCAGGCCAGCGTCACCCCCGCCGCGCGCATTGCTGTCCGTGCCTTGTCGCGGCTGCCCTCAAGGTCGATGGCGCGGGTCGCGCTTTCGATCACCGTCGCGGAAAAGCCCTGCGCGGCGGCGTCCATCGCGCTCCAGGCGACGCAGAAATCATGGGCGAGCCCCACGAAAGTCAGATCGCGCAAGCCCCGTTCGCGCAGATAGCCGGCCAGCCCGGTCGGCGTGTGGTGGTCATTCTCGAAAAACGCGGAATAACTGTCGATCTGCGGGCGAAAGCCCTTGCGGATCACCATATCGGCGCGCGTCATGTCCAGCCCGTCGTGAAACGCGGCCCCCGCGCTGCCGATGACGCAATGGCGCGGCCACAGAACCTGCGGGCCATAGGGCATCTGCGTCACGCTGAAAGGCTGGGTGCCGGGGTGGTTGTCGGCAAAGCTGGCATGATTGGCGGGGTGCCAGTCCTGGGTCAGGATCACTGCGTCGAAACCGGGCATCAGCGCGTTGATCGGCTGGACGATCTGATCGCCGCCCGCCACGGCCAGCGCGCCGCTCGGGCAGAAATCGTTCTGCATGTCGATGACGATCAGGGCCTTGCCGGGCATCCGCACCTCCTGTCTGTTGCGCAATATGGGTAAAAAGCCCCGCGCCCCGCGTCAATGCCCGACCCGTTTGCGACCCTTGCCACAGCGGGCGCGCCGCCTTATGCCGCGCCCATGCTGATCGTCGCTGCGCTTTATCACTTTACCCGCTTCCCCAACCCCGCCGCGCTGCGGGGGCCGTTGCAGACCGTCTGCGATTCGGGTGGCGTCAGGGGCACGTTGCTGCTGGCGCGCGAGGGGATCAATGGCACCATCGCGGGCGATCGCGCGGGTATCGACGCGGTGCTGGCCCATATCCGCGCCCTGCCGGGATGCGCCGGGCTGGAATGGAAGGAAAGCGGCGCGGCGGCGATGCCCTTTGGCCGCATGAAGGTGCGGCTCAAGCGTGAAATCGTGACCATGGGTCAGCCCGATGTCGATCCGGCCGCCTCCGTTGGCCGCTATGTCCAGCCTGCGGACTGGAACGCGCTGATCAGCGCGCCCGATGTCGCCGTGATCGATACGCGCAATGATTACGAGGTGCAGATCGGCACGTTTCAGGGCGCTGTCGATCCGCAGACCCGAAGCTTTCGCGATTTTCCGGCATGGTGGCAGGCCAATGCCCATCGGTTCCACAACAAGCGCATTGCGATGTTCTGTACCGGCGGCATCCGCTGCGAAAAATCGACGAACTATCTGCTGTCGCAGGGTGTCGAAGAAGTGTTTCACCTGAAGGGTGGCATCCTGAAATATCTTGAGGATGTGCCCGAAGGGGACAGCCTGTGGCGGGGCGAGTGTTTCGTGTTTGACCAGCGCGTCAGCCTTGGTCATGGCCTGCGGCAGGGGAGGCATGCCCTGTGCCATGCCTGTCGCCGCCCGCTGGCCCCCGAGGATGTGCAGCGCCCCGAATATGAAGAGGGTGTTTGCTGCCATCGCTGCGCCGACGAATATTCCGACGAGGATCGTGCCCGCTTTCGCGAACGTCAGCGGCAATTCGATCTGGCTGCCCTGCGCGCGGGTGGCTGACCAGCAGAGAACCGCTGGTCAGCATTCGTTCAGGCGGTTTGTCCAAGCCCGCCCGCCGCGATGGCCGCCATGTTCAGGATGTCGTTCACGGTCGAATTGGTTGAACAGATCTGGATCGGTTTCGACGCGCCGGTCAGGATCGGCCCGATCACCGTCGCCCCCGCCATTTCCTGCATCAGCTTGACCGAGATCGAGGCCGAATGCCGTGCCGGAACGACCAGCACATTGGCCGGCCCGGTCAGCCGACTGAACGGATAGCGCGCGGCGGAATCGGGGTTCAGGGCCACGTCCACCGTCATTTCGCCTTCGTATTCGAAATCGACGCCGCGCCGGTCCAGAACCTTGGGTGCCTCGGCCATCTTGATCGCGCGTTCGCTGACCGGATAGCCGAAATTCGAGAAGGACAGAAAGGCCACGCGCGGTTCCAGCCCCAGCCCGCGTGCCACCGCCGCGCCCCGCGTGGCGATGTCGGCCAGATCTTCGGGTTCGGGCCATTCATGGACCAGCGTGTCGCCGATCAGCACGATGCGTCCCTTGTGCAGCACGCCGGTAATGCCCACCGCGCCATCCTGCGGACGCAGGTCAAAGACCTTGCCGATCTGGGCCAGCACCGGGGCGTTCTTGCGCGTCGCCCCCGTCACCAGCCCGTCGCCATGCCCATGGACCAGCATCAGCGAGGCAAAGATATGCCGGTCGCGATTGGCCAGCTTGTGCGCATCCTCGCGGTCGATGCCCTTGCGCTGCAAGCGGGTGTAGAGAAATTCGTGATAGGCCTCAAGGTGGCGCGAATTGCCGGCATTGACCACGGTGATCTCGCGCGCGGCCTCGCCCATGCCCAAGGCCTCCAGCTCGGCCTTGACCTCGGCCTCGCGGCCCACGACCAGCGATTGCCCCATGCCGCCGCGCTGCCATGCCACGGCGGCGCGCAAGACGCGGGGGTCGTCGCCCTCGGCAAAGATCATCCGGGCCTGTTTCTGCCGGGCGCGGGCATGGATGCCCTGAAGAATCGCGGCGGTCGGGTCCATGCGGTTCTTGAGCGACTGGATATAGCCGTCCATGTCGATGATCGGGCGGCGCGCAACGCCGGTATCCATTCCTGCCCGTGCCACGGCGGGCGGAACGACATGGATCAGCCGGGGATCGAAAGGCGTGGGTATGATATAGTCGCGCCCGAATTGCAGCTTGCGGCCATAGGCGACGGCGACCTCGTCGGGCACATCCTCGCGCGCAAGTTCGGCCAAGGCGCGGGCGCAGGCGATCTTCATCTCGTCATTGATGGCACGGGCATGGATGTCCAGCGCGCCCCGGAACAGATAGGGAAAGCCCAGAACGTTGTTCACCTGATTGGCATAGTCGCTGCGCCCGGTGGCGACGATCGCGTCGGGGCGGACGGCATGCGCGTCCTCGGGGGTGATTTCGGGATCGGGGTTGGCCATGGCGAAGATGACCGGATTTTCGGCCATTGACGAGACCATGTCCTGCGTCACCGCGCCCTTGGCGCTGACGCCCAGGAACACGTCCGCGCCCTTCATCGCATCCACCAGGCTGCGCGCGTCGGTCACGGCGGCATGGGCCGATTTCCATTGGTTCATGCCCTCGGTACGGCCCTTGTAGATCACGCCCTTGGTGTCACACATCAGGCAGTTGTCATGCCGTGCGCCCATGGATTTCAGCAGTTCCAGGCAGGCAATCCCCGCCGCGCCCGCGCCGTTCAGGACGATCTTGACCTCATCGATCTTCTTGCCCGACAGTTCCAGCGCGTTCAGCAGGCCAGCGGCGCAGATCACCGCCGTGCCGTGCTGATCGTCGTGAAAGACGGGGATGTCCATCATCTCTTTCAGGCGCTGTTCGATGATGAAACATTCGGGGGCCTTGATGTCCTCAAGGTTGATGCCGCCGAAGGTCGGGCCCATCAGGCGAACGGCGTTGATGATTTCGTCCGCGTCCTCGGTGTCCAGTTCGATATCGATGGCGTTCACATCGGCAAAGCGCTTGAACAGGACCGCCTTGCCCTCCATCACCGGTTTGCTGGCCAGCGCGCCCAGATTTCCCAAGCCCAGAATCGCCGTCCCGTTCGAGATGACCGCGACCATGTTGCCCTTGGTGGTGTAGTCATAGGCGGTTTCAGGCTTGGCGGCGATGGCCTCGACCGGGACCGCGACGCCGGGCGAATAGGCCAGCGACAGGTCGCGCTGCGTCGTCATCGGGGTCGAAGCGACGATGTCGTATTTCCCCGGCCGCGGCTCCATGTGGTAGGCAAGCGCTTCTTCCGGCGTGATCCTGGCGTTGCGGTGTTTTTTCTTGTTGCTCATGTGCTCCTCCCGAGCGGCGTTCAATGTGATTAGCGCGCCGTGACAAGCGTCTCAACGGCATTCGTACCGGGACGGGCAGTCCGGCCCGATTTTCGTGCCGTGGCAGGCTGCCGCAGGGGAAGCAATCGTTAACGGAAAAGGCCGCATCCGGCGGCGAATGCCGCGATGCGGCGGGGGATCATGGTTAAGTGACATGCAGCAATTGCAAGCCGGATTTGCGGTAATGTCCGTGGTTTTCTGCAACTGCGAAATCTATATCCGTGTCATCCGAAACCGGCCCGATGAGCGGGCAACAGTGAAAGCAGGAAATAACATGTCTGTCACCGACACGTATCGCAGCTATTCCGTGGGCGGCCCCGGCCTGATCGCCCGCATCCGTGCGCTGTTCGCGTCCTGGCAAGAGGCCCGCATCACGATGCGCGAACTAAGCGATCTTTCCGACCGTGAGCTGGCCGATATCGGTCTGTGCCGTGGCGATATCGTGCGGATCGCACGCGGCGACCGCTAAGCCAGAGCGGCAGGGCCGAATGAACGAACCCCCGGCGGTCAAGCGCGGGGGTTTTTTCATGTCCGGTATCTTTCCTTCTATCTGATCATGTCCGGCGCAAGCGCGCGCAAGATGCTGGCCTCGCCCCGACCGTGAATATTCGGAGCAAAGCTGCGGATGGTATCAGAGCGGGCGGTGTTCAGCAGCTGTGACGTAATCTCGTGGGGCGTCGCGGAGGCGAATTTGCTGCCAAGAATGGCGGCATAGGCGCTGACAGCGGGGGCGGCGAAAGAGGTGCCCTGAAGGCCGGTCAGGTTGCCCGGTACGCCGACCACGAGGAAATGGCTCTGCACCATGGTGTTGCTGCCCGCATAGTTCGAATACCATGCCATCGAGGTGGGGTTTTCCACGGTCCCGTGCGCGGTCAGCGCGCCGACGAAAATCGCCGTGTCCGCGCCGATCAGATCGCGGCTCAAATAGTCAAGTTTACCGCTTTTGTTCACGGTGGCGATGGCGACGCCGTCATTTCCCGCCGATTTAACGACTACGGCGGTGGCCCTGCGCGCGGCGGCGATGATCGAACTTTCCCGACTGTTCCACCGCATGCGGGAATAGCCGGCCTGCGCCATCATCCCATAGCTGAGGTTCAGGGTGTTCAGCCGTCCGCCGACCAGCGTGACGGCGGAGGTGTTACTGAAATCGTGCCGGGAAACCGATGCATCCGTGGCAAGCATGCCCGTTTCCATGCTGGTCCATTCGCCATGGGTATGCGCTTCGGTCGCGTCGCCGAGGATGCCGGAAAGCCGGGTCGTGCCATTGAAATCATCGACAAAGGTGACAGTGGTATTCTGACCCTTGAAGCCTTGTTGCCACGCTTCGGCGATCTCGGGGTGCATCCAGGGCCGAAGCTCTTGTGCCTGAACGGCCAAAGCCGCGACAGCCATGGATGCGGCGGCCAGAATTGACCTGACCGAGATCGCGAAAAGCATGGGCAAATTCCTTTTGGTTAATCCTCTGGTTACAAAGGATAGCCCGAAGGAAGAACAATCTTAAGTTGAAAACTTGGATAGCTACCCCTCTCAAAAGGATAGGGGTCAGTCGTCGTCGCCAAAGCGCGCGTCATCGTCATATTCGTCCTCGCCCTCGTTCACGTATTTCGAACTGAGCGTGATCGAATGATTGTCATGGGTCGGGTCCATCACCACATCAGACGGGAGTTCGCCCGACAGCCATTCGCGCAATTCCTCGCGGATGTCGGCGCTGTCCTGACCGGTCACACGGGACAGGTAGGCGATAAAGGCGCGCTGATCGCCATCGACTTCGTCCAGATCGGCCTCGTCCGTCTCGGGCCATCTGTCCTGAATGGCATCGTAGAAGGCGGACCAGTTTTCTTCGACATGGCGCCATTTCATGTCAGTAGCTCCTTGGAAGGCCCTGCTGGAACCAGCGTGCCGTGCCCGATATGTCTTCGCCGACCCCGGCGACGGTGTTGCAGCCGGCCAGAACGCAGCCGACCAGAACAAGTGTCATGATTACCTTCATTTCGCGGACTCCTGCCACCAGACCTCGGGCAGGAAGCCGGGCCAGTCGCCATAGAGCGTTTGTGTGGCAGGATAATGCAGATCTGCTGAATGGGCCAGTCGCGAGACGGGCGAATAGCTGACCGGGATGACATAGCGCCCGGCGGTCAGGATACGGTCCAGCGCCTGAACGGCGGCGGTGAAATTTTCGGGCGTGGTCGCGCTTAGCATTTCGGTAATCATCGCTTCGGCAGCGGGGCTGTTCATGCCCATCCAGTTCCTCGAACCGGGCTGATTCACGCCCTGATGGCCCCAGTACAGCGTCTGTTCCGTGCCGGGCGACGGCGACAGGCCGCGCTCATACCAGGTCATATCGAATTGATAATTATTGGTCCTTTCGACATATTGCGCCGAATCCAGCAGGGTGACGGTGGCGTTCATGCCCAGATTTCGCAGCGCTTCGATATAAATATCGACGATCTGCTGCGTTTCCGAGGCGGTGCGCATGGCGCTGCCCGACTGGTTCAGCATGATCTCGAAATCGAAGGGCTTGCCCTCGGCATTTTGCAACTTGCCGTCCGTCACCGTCCAGCCGGCCTCTGTCAGCAGTTTCAGCGCGGTTCGTATCCCCCGCCGGTCCAGCGCCTTGTCGCCGCCTTCCGGCAGCGCATATCCTTCCAGCGTGCCGGGTAGCAGGTCGGCGGCGAAAGGCTCAAGCAGTTCCTTGACGCGGCCCTCGGCGGGGCCGGTTCCCATACTCAGGGGCGAGTTCGAGAAATACGAGGTGATCCGGGGCTCTTTGCTGCCGTTCAATGTGGCGTTGATGAACTGAAAGTTGAACGCCTCGATCATCGCCTGACGGACGCGCCAGTCGGCAAACAGCGGGTTGCGGGTGTTCATCACCAGGCCGATGATGCCCGAGGGTCGTTCATTCGTGATTTCGGATTTGACGACCTTGCCCTCGGAAATCAGCTTAAAATTGTATTCACTATCCCATTTCAGCGGCGACAACTCGCGCCATACATTCACCTCGCCGGCCTTGAACGCCTCGAACATGGCATTCGAATCGCCGAAATAGTCATAGGTGATGGTGTCGAAATTGTTCCGACCGATATTCACCGGCAAATCCTTGCCCCAATAATCGGGATTGCGCCGGAACGTGATCGAGCGGCCGGGATCGACCTTGTCCACCACATAGGGCGAGGAACCGATGGGTGCCTCCAGCCCCGATTCACTGAAATCCTTTCCCTCCCACTGGGCTTTCTTCAGGATCGGGCGCATGCCCATCAGCAGGGCCAGTTCGCGATCAGGCTGGCTGAAGGTGAAACGGAGGCTGTGTTCGCCGGTCTTTTCCATCCTGGCGACCTTGGCCCAGGCGGTGGCATAGCGCGGATGACCAACCGTTCCCAGCGTTTCATAGGACCACATCACATCCTCGACCGTCCCGGGCGAGCCATCCGAGAACCGCGCCTCGGGGCGCAGGGTAAATTCCACCCATGTGCGACCGGGATCGGTTTCGACCGACTCGGCCAGCAGACCATAAAGTGTAAAAGGCTCGTCAGTTGACCGGTACATCAGCGTTTCGGGAACATGAACGCCGACGCCCCAGGCCGAGTTACCTTTCAGAACCCAAGGCTTCAGCGAATCGAATCCCCCCGGCTCGGCCAGGCGAATCGCCCCGCCCTTCGGCGCGTCGGGATTCGTATAGGGAAGGTGATCGAAACCGGCCGGAAGCGCAGGTTCTCCATACATTGCAATGCCATGCGCTGGTTCCGCGAGGGTTGCCAGCGGCATTGCTGCAACAGTTGCAAGCGTCAGACCCACTGGCATCAAGGCCCGTTTGATCGCGCGTTTGTTAAGGTTTTTGAAGATTCGCATCACCGCCTGCCTTTGCATTCCTGCTTTGCCGGGGATTTCAACAGCCTTGGAAGTCATGCGTCAATGGCGCGCCCAACTTCTAGGTTGGACTCGGGCGACGCTTCGCGTATAAATAGGACACTGCTCGATAGGTTTCTTGCCTGTATGAAACCTGCCTCATGACTTGCGCCCGCCTTGTGCGGGCGCTTTTTTTTCACCATGGTGCCGACGCGGCCGGAAGCAACGGCAAGATGGCGCGCGTACAGGAAACAGTCGCGGAGACGGGCAGATGTTCGAAAAATTCCTAAAGGGCAAGACGGCGGTGGTGACAGGATCAAATTCCGGGATCGGTCTGGGGGTCGCGCACAGGCTGGCAAAGGCTGGCGCAGATGTGGTGATCAACAGCTTTACCGACCGCCCCGAAGATCACGCCATCGCCGCCGAAATGGCGAAAACCCACGGCGTCACCGTTCGTTATATCAAGGCCGACATGTCGAAGGGCACCGAATGCCGCGCGCTGGTCGAACAGGCGGGGCGCTGCGACATTCTGGTGAACAATGCGGGCATCCAGCACGTCGCCCCGATTCCCGATTTCCCGGTCGAGAAATGGGATGCGATCATCGCGATCAACATGTCCTCGGCATTCCATACCACGGCGGCGGCCCTGCCGATGATGCGCAAGGAGGGCTGGGGCCGGATCGTCAACATCGCCTCGGCCCACGGACTGACGGCCAGCCCGTTCAAATCGGCCTATGTCTCGGCCAAACACGGCGTGGTCGGCTTTACCAAGGTCACGGCGCTGGAGACCGCGCAGGAAAAGATCACCTGCAACGCGATCTGTCCGGGCTATGTTCTGACCCCGCTGGTCGAGTCGCAGATCCCCGACACGATGAAGGAATACAACATGAGCCGCGAGGACGTGATCAAGAAGGTCATGTTGGAACGCCAGCCCTCGAAAGAGTTCGCCACCGTCGAGGAACTGGGCGACACCGCCGTTTTCCTGTGCAGCGATGCGGCGGCACAGATCACCGGCACGACGATCAGCGTCGATGGCGGCTGGACGGCACTGTAACCGCGTGGCCGCAAGGGGCCTTCATGGCCCCTTTTTCATGTATAGCTGACGGAAGCCAATTTGATCATCAAATTGGCGCAGCATCAGCGTAAAATCAAATGGTTATAGCCTGACAAAACAATCAAAGGAAAGTCGTCAGGCTATACAGCCATCGCAAAAGCGGCGGATGCGGGCGACGGCCTCGGTCAGTTGTTCATCGCTGGTCGCATAAGAAATGCGGAAATGCGGGCTAAGCCCGAATGCCGCGCCGAACACCACCGCAACGCCGGTTTCATCCAGCAGCGCATTGGCGAAATCCTCGTCCGTCGCGATCCGCGTACCAGCCGTCGATGTCTTGCCAATCAGCCTGCTGATCGAGGGATAGACATAGAACGCACCCTGCGGGGTCGGGCAGTCGATCCCCGGACAGGCGTTCAGCCCCGCCACCACCAGATCGCGGCGGCGCTGAAATATGGCGCGGCTGTCGCGGATGTAGTCCTGCGGGCCGGTCAGCGCAGCCTCGGCAGCATACTGGCTGATCGAACAGGGATTCGAGGTCGATTGCGATTGCAGCTTGGCCATCGCCTTGATCAGCGATTCTGGTGCCGCGCCATAGCCAATGCGCCAGCCCGTCATCGCATAGGCCTTGCTGACGCCGTTCATGGTCAGCGTGCGGTTCTTCAGACGCGGCTCGACCTGAGCGGGGGTGCAGAACCCGAACCCGTCAAAGACCAGATGCTCATAGATGTCGTCGGCCAGAATCCAGACATGCGGATGGCGCAGCAGCACCCCGGTCAGGGCCAGCATCTGATCTGCGTCATAGGCCGCGCCTGACGGGTTCGAAGGCGAATTGAGAATCAGCCATTTCGTGCGCGGCGTGATCGCGGCCTCCAGCGCCTCGGGCGTCAGGCGAAACCCGTCGGCGATCCCGCAGGGCACGATGACCGGCGTGCCACCCGCCAGCAGCACCATGTCGGGATAACTGACCCAATAGGGCGCGGGCACGATCACCTCGTCATCGGGATTCAGCGTCGCCATCAGCGCATTATACAGGATCTGCTTGCCGCCCGTTCCGACGCTGATCTGCGCGGGCGTATAGTCCAGCCCGTTCTCAGATGCGAATTTCCGGCAGATCGCCCGCTTCAGCGAGGGGGTGCCGTCAACGGGGGTATAACGCGTGTGGCCCGCGTCGATGGCATCCTTGCCGGCCTGACGGATATGTTCGGGCGTGTCGAAATCGGGCTCGCCCGCCGAAAGGCCGATCACGTCATGCCCTTCGGCGCGCAGGGCGGCGGCGCGGGTCGTCATGGCGATGGTCGGCGACGGTTTGACCCGCGCAATCGTGTCCGAAAGAAAGCCCATGCGCATCCCCGTGTCAGAAAACTGCCCTGCCTTACGCCGAAGCGTGTGATGCCACAAGCGCGCCGAATTGCAATCCGGGGCAGGGGAGGCTAGGCAACGGCCAGACCACAGCGCGAGGTTTCCGATGCCCCTTTCCACCGAAACCCCCGAGATCCGGCTGCGGCGTCTGCGCATGCGAAGCTGGCGGCGCGGCATGAAAGAGATGGACCTGATTCTGGGCGGTTTCGCCGATGGCCCGCTGACCGGTCTGGGCGAGGCGGAACTGGCCAGCTATGAGCGGCTGCTGTCCGAGAACGACCAGGATCTGTATCGCTGGATCACCGCGCGCATCAGCGGCGGCGACCCGGCCGGGCCAAAGAATCTGGCCCCGATCCTCGACCGGATCGCCGCCCATGCGGCGGGGCGTTTTGCCCGCTGATCGCCAGAAACTGCCTAAAACTGTTTGTAATCAACGGTTGGATTAACCGAAGATTCGGGTTTTCCGGTCATAGTCGCATGAACTGGATACAAGACAGGTACGACACCGGCCATGCTTTCCCATATGTCACAGATGCACCCCAACCGTATCGAGGGCGAACATCCCGACGATCTGCCCGACATGACCGAGGCATATTTCGAATCGCTGCAATTGCTGGAACGAATGCACCGGCTGATGCTGGATCTGGTCAAGGACGAACTTGAACGGCTCAGGCGGAACGATCTGACGCCGGTGCAGGTGATGATCCTTTATAATCTGGGCACTGCCGAGGTGTCGGCAGGCGAATTGCGGTCGCGCGGTATGTATCAGGGCAGCAATGTCAGCTATAACCTGAAAAAGCTGGTCGCGATGGGCTATGTCCACCATGAACGCTGTGACATGGATCGCCGCTCGGTCCGGGTGCGGCTGACCGATGAGGGGCAAGAGGTCAGGAATATCGTCCACGGCCTGTTTCAGCGCCATGCCGAGGGGCTGGCGATGACCGGCGTTCTGGACGATCCGCCCCTGCCGCAGGTGAACATGCAGAACCGCCGGATCGAACGGTTCTGGTCCGAACAGATCCGCTATATCTATTGACGGATGCCGGGCGGCGTCGCCCCGTCGCGTTTGTGAGGTGCGCGGCGGGGCGTTTCCGCCCTTACCAGTTGCCGGTATTGCCCATGCTGGCCCAAGGTTCCTGCGGCGGCAGCGGATCGCCCTCTTGCAGCAGCTCGATCGAGACATTGTCGGGGCTGCGTACAAAGGCCATATGCCCGTCGCGCGGGGGCCGGTTGATCGTGACGCCGGCATCCGCAAGTTTCTGGCACATCTCATAGATATTGCCGACCCGATAGGCCAGATGGCCGAAATGCCGGCTGTCCGAGGGCAGGCCCTCGTCGCCATCCCAGTTATGGGTCAGTTCGACCGGGCATTCGGGCTGACCGGGCGGGGCCATGAAGATCAGGGAAAAGCGGCCCTGCTCATTGTCCATCCGGCGGGTCTGTTCCAATCCCAGCAGGCGAAAGAACGCCATCGTCTTGTCCAGATCCTTCACGCGGACCATCGTGTGCAGATAGCGGATGTCCATGGTCTTCTCCTTGGTGACAGGGGCTGTTTCGCGGCATCGTCGCACGATCTGCGGCGGGTGACAAACGCATCGGCGATATTCGCGTGGGCGTATTCCCGGTTGAACCGGATCGCCCCTGATGGCACAAGATGATGTGCGACATAAGGGACGACCTACCATGAATACGCCAGTCACCGCCGAACAGCAGGCCGAAATCGACGCGCTGCGCGACGCCCCGCGCCAGACCCTGCGCGCCGTGTCCGACGGGATGGAGCGGCATCTTTATACCGCCCGCCCGGTGCTGGATCACGGCTTTGTCCGGGTGGTCGATTACATGGGCGATGACGCGGCGATCTGTCAGGCGGCGCGGGTCAGCTATGGCAGGGGCACGAAATCGGTTCAGAACGACGAGGGGCTGATCCGTTACCTGATGCGGCACTGGCATTCCACCCCGTTCGAGATGTGCGAGGTCAAGTTTCACGTCAAGCTGCCGGTCTTTGTCGCCCGCCAGTGGATTCGCCACCGCACGGCGAATGTGAACGAATATTCGGCCCGCTATTCGATCCTCGACCGTGAATTCTATATTCCCGCGCCCGAACATCTGGCCGCGCAATCCCGGCAGAACAATCAGGGCAGGGGCGAGGTTCTGCAAGGCGACGAGGCGCATCGCGTCCTGAACCTGCTGCGCGAGGACGCGATGCGCAGCTATGACCACTATGAAGCCATGCTGAGCCAGGACGGGCAGCAGGGTCTGGCGCGGGAACTGGCGCGGATGAACCTGCCCGCGAATATCTATACCCAGTGGTACTGGAAGGTCGATCTGCACAACCTGCTGCATTTTCTGCGTCTGCGTGCGGATGCCCATGCGCAATACGAAATCCGCGCCTATGCGGATGCGATGTGCGGCATCGTGGCGGATTGGGTTCCTGCGGCCTTTGGCGCGTTCCGCGATTACCGGATGAATGCGGTCAGCCTGTCTGCGCAGGCCGTCGCGGTGCTGAAACGCCGTCTGGCGGGCGAGACCGTGACCCAGGACAATGCGGGAATGAGCGCGCGCGAATGGCGCGAATTCACCGAAATCTGGGGATAGGCGTGCCCGGCTGGCTGGCGGGGCGCCGCTCAGAACTGATGGTCGGGCTGGTGGCAGGCGATGCAGCGGCGCGTCGGGCCTGATGGCTTGCCTGCGGCATGTTCGGTGACATGGCAGGACCGGCAGAGGTCGTGGAACTGGGTTTCCAGAACCGGCGCAACCTTGGGGTCCGTGACATGGCAGGTCAGGCAGGGCGGTCCGGTCGTGCCGTCGATGAATTCGTGATGGCAGGTCGCGCATTGGACCGTGAAATGGTCGTTGTGGATAAAGGTCATTGGCAGAACCCAGGCTGCGGTTCCCGGCAGTTGCGCGCGCTGCGCCTGTTCAGCGCGAAACGGCAGCCCGGCAATGACCAGCCCCGCCATCAGCAGCGATACCGCCAGAACCAGGCGCTTCATGGTCCCGGCAACCTGATCAGGGCGAACAGGGCGACGGCGATGCCTCCGCCCAGCAACCAAAGCGGGATCAGCCGGGCAGACAGCGTGTCGCGGATCCCGGTCCAGCGTCCGGCAAGGCAGGCGGCGGTGATCACGACAGCAAAGATTGTCAGCTCGGCTGTGCTGTCCAGATAAAACCCGCTAAGCGCGACATGCAGGCCGGTCAGGATCAGTGCCCCCATGCTCAGCCAGCGGTGCATCCGGCGAAAGCCGCGATAACGGGGGTGGACCCGCATCCGGTCGGGCAGCCGGGCGATCACGCAAAGCACCGCCAGAACCGCCAGCCCGACAAGTCCCAGCCACATGAACAGCGGCGCGCCCGGCCACAGATAGACGCGCAGCGTGTCATCCAGCAGCAGCATCCACAGCGCATGCGCGGTGGCAAGCCCCAGCACCCAATAGCCCAGACGTTCGTGCCGACGGAACCCGCCAGCGCGGTCGCGGGGGATCATCTGGAACACCAGACCGGCCAGCGCCAGAAAGCCGGTCGCATTGGCCAGATCCCATGCCCAGCCTCCGCCGACCGTGGCAAGGGTCAGGTGTGGCACCAGAAAGACAAGGGCGATAACCGCCGCCAGTTCAAGTGCCGGGCCTCTGCCGCGCCCCGGCATGTCAGGGCCCCGGACCGGCGGCTGTCTGGCCATATCCCGGCATTGCAAACGCTTTCACCGATCCCCCACCCCGACCTGCGCCGGTCACTCGGCCAGACCGACCACCACGGACACTGTGCAATGATACCCCTTGTCGGCATTCGCCGTACACCAGTTGATATCGTTATACAGCCCCATACGATAGCCCGGACGTTCACCCTTGTTGTTGTTGCAAAATGTGGCCATGGGGATCGCCGGCTTGCCGCAGCAGTCGTTATAGCTGATCAGATATTCCTTGCCATCCTCGGGGTTGGCGCAGGTGCCGACCCAGGCCACAGCCGACACGGTCGAGCCGGGCGGGCAGGTCGTGATCGAGCCGCCGGATTCGGCGCAGAGAAACCCGTCAATGGCGCATTGCCGCCAATAGGCGCAGGGATCCTCGGCACCGCCTTCTGCGGCATGGGCGCGGCGGTCAAAGGGCAGGACCGGCACCGCCGCCACCGCGCCCAGCAGTGCCGCGCCGGTTCTGGCCATGAAGGAACGGCGGCCGTTCTGGCGGGCGCTGGCGCGCAGGCTGGCCTCGACGGAAGTGTCGAGGCGGCGGATGATTGCGTCGGAAAGACGTGACATGTTCTGGTCCCTTTCGGATATGGGGAATGCGTGTCTCAGAAATCGGTGGCAACAAGGGTCGGGAAGGCCGCCACCCCCTCGCGAGAGGCGGTTTCATAGATCGTCACCGGATCGCCCGGCGTCACGTCATAGCGGTGCAGGCTGCCGTGATGGGACAGGCCGAACAGCACCGGATCTTGGCTGCCAGCCACCGCGATATTGGATTCGCCATTTGCCTTGCCCCGCGCGACAACCTCGCGGCTACCCATGTCGATTGCCCAGATTTCTTCGGCCGGGGCCTTGTGGGTGCCGTCGGCAAGCCCGGAATGCATGGTCACGAACAGCATGTCCGATGGCGCGTGATAGGTCATCAGCCCATAACCCGACGGACCCCATCCATCCTGCGCGAAAGCAGCCTTGCCGGTCAGGACGGGTACCTCGCCGCTGTCATCCACCATGTACAGCGTCCCCGCATAGGACAGATAGACAAGTTCATCGCCGACGCGGACCGCATTGCCGAACAGCGGATCGGCGTCGGGGTCAAAGATCTTGTCCGATTGCGCAGGCGCACCGACGCCGCCATCCGCCGCAACGGTGAATTTCCGGATCGTCCCGTCCCCGCACAGGGTCACGAAGGCCGCGCCGTCGCGGGTGGGATAGGCGGTCCAGCAGCCCGGCGTCGGAACCTCGGTCTGAACCGCCGGATCGGCCAGATCGACCACATTGACCGAGGTGGCTGGCGTTGCGTTCTGCACGAACAGCCGGGTGCCGTCGCCCGACAGGTTCAGCGCGCCCGCCTGAGTCAGCGTCTGCGCGGTCTTTTCCGATACGTTGAATTCGCGCCGCGCCATCAGCGTCGCCGGATCCCATTCATGGACCACGCCCTCGACATTGCCATAGGTAAAGCGGCTCATATAGATTGACGCGGTGAACAGCGCCCTTCGGTCATCGGAAAAGCGCATCTGGCTGAATGTTCCCGCGCCGATATTTCCTTCAACCGACAGATCGCCTGCGTTCATGACATAGATCGACGACGGGCCGTTAAGCCCCATATCCATGACGAACACATGCCCGCCCTCGGATATGCGTTCCTCGACGGTCAGGGTTTCGGGTTCGATCATGCCCTCTTGTGCCTTGGCGATGCCGCAGGTCAGGGCAAGGGCCGTTAGGGATGTGACAAGATGCTGTTTCATGTTCAACCTGTTGAAATGCTGTTTAATATTTTCCGCGGCATGTGGCCCGGAATCAGACCGCAAGGCAGCATTCCCTGACGGCCCTGTCAAAACCGATGCGGATGACCATTGCGGCCAAACCCCTGCAATCATAGCGGCACCGGCTTGCGTCAAGGTGCCAAAGTTTTGGCATTATGCGCCGAAATTATGCCGTGACATCAACGCCGAAAGATGCCCGCCCGCCCCTTCGCCGGTACTGCGCCGGTGTTACGCCGCCGCGGGCTTTGAAGGCGCGTTCGAAGGCCGAAACCTCGGCATAGCCCAGATGCACCGAGATGGCGGCAAGGGGTCTGTCCGTTTCCTCCAGCATCCGTTCGGCCTGCCGCATCCGGCAATCGGCCAGCAAGTCGGAAAAGGACTGTCCCTCGGCCTCAAGACGGCGGCGCAGGGTGCGGCGTGAAAAACCCAACGTTTCGGCGATCCGGGTCTGGTCCAGACAGTCCCGGCCCAGCCTGCGGATGATCTCGCGACGGACGCGGATGGTTACGGGGGCCTCGCGTTCCTGTTTCCGGCACTGGTCCGACGCGGCCTGCGACAGCCCGGAAAACAGCGCCTTGCCGGTGTCACGCATCGGCAGTTCCAGCACACGCGCCGGAAAGCACATGCAATTGGCCATCGCGCCAGAGCTGACCCGGCATTTCGGCCCGTTGGCCGGGTCTTGCCAGATCGGGCCGGCGTGATGTTCCAGCGTGATCAGCGATGGCCGCCAGTCGGGGCCCGCCACGGATCTGATCAGATGATACAGCACCGACAGCGTCAGTTCGGCATCCTGCCCGCGTGGCCAGATTCCAAGATCCAGAATGCGATAGCTGAGAACCGCCTCGCCGTCCTGAACCTTCAGCTCAAGCTCGGAATCGCTCTGGACCATGGCGAAGGCCTTGCAAAAAAAACGCAGCGCCACCCCAAGCGAAGGGGCCTCGCGGACGAACCGGCCGAAACTGCCCAGATTTTCCAGATCATACACCGCGCCGACCGACCATCCAAAATCCGGCCGGTGCAGGCTTTGCGCCGCAAGCTCAAGAAACGCGACGAATTTTTTCAGCGAAACCTCGTCCTGCCCCGAAATATCCTCAATGCGGACAAGCCTGCGAAATTCGGCAGACGCGCCCCCAAGCCCGTCGCACAGCCGGAACGGATCACTCAGCGCGGATGACACGATCTTCGGGTGGTAATTTTCGGGCACAGCGACGCCTTCACCTGAACGCATGAAAAGGTAACACCCGGCGCGGCACCTCACCAAGCCCATTCTGGAAACGGTGGTCCATCGGCGGAATTTGTCCGGAAATGTACTGGAACTGCGGCCAATCCGCGCGGCAAAAAAGCAAGGGGAGGTACATCACATGTTGAGCTTTGAAGAGTGGGATCACCGCTTGCGGTCGAATTGCGGCCACTATTACAGCCAGCCGGGCAAGGCGCGCCGGTCCGCCACCGGCCAGTTCCGCATGCATCGCCGTCACGGGGTCGAAATCGCGGAAATCGGCTGCGCCATCGACCGGATCGAACGCACGCGGCGGGGCATCGGGCGCGACGATGCCGAACATATCTTTCTGCTGCTGCAACAATGCGGCACCACGCGGGTGACGCATTGCGGACGGCACGAAATTCTGGGTCCGGGCGAATGTATCCTGCTGGATTCCACCGCGCCGGGCGAACTGGGCTTTGACGGGCAGGACGTTGCCTTCCTGTCGGCGCATCTGCCGCGCGCCCTGTGCCTTGAGGGGCGGCCCAAACCGCTTTGCGCGGGGCGCAAGATTGACCGGACCCACCCGCTTTGCGCCAGTTTCCAGTCGCTCGTCTCGCCCGTGACCGCGCCTGCCGCCGAATATTCGCCGGATTTCATCGGCGATCTGGTCGGGCTGGCCTTTGGCGATGACAATGCCGGGCTTGACGCCATGCGCGTGCGGCGGCGCGAACATCGCTATGGGCTGATCCTGTCGGTGATCGACCGCCACCTGACCGATCCGGCCCTGACGCTGGACTGGCTGGCCGTGCAGGTGCATATGTCGCGCCGTCAGGTGCAGCGCGAGTTTCACGAACATGACACCTGTTTTTCCGCGCATCTCTGTGCCCGCCGCCTGAAATTCGTGGCCGAGCATCTGCGTCAGGCCGCGCGGCTGCAACAGAACCCGTCCATCTCGGATCTGGCCTATCGGTCGGGCTTTGGCGACATCTCGCATTTCAACCACATGTTCAGGCAACGCTATGGCATGTCGCCCCGCGCCTTTCAGGAGGAAACGGCAAGACGGCTGAAGGCAGCTTGATCTGCAAGGAATTTATTGTCGCATGGCTCTAAGATGTTGACGCGGCAGCACAAGATTTCCTGCCCCGATTCGCGCAAGAATGCGTAGAATGCAGGCGCTGTTTCAGCGCGGAAGGAGGAGATCATGGACTATTCAATGCTGATCGGCGGCAAGCCGGTCTCGTCCGCGCGGATGATCGAGGTGATCAACCCGGCGACCGAAAAGACCTTTGCACGCGTGCCCCACGCCACCGAGGCGCAGTTGAACGAAGCCGTCGCCGCCGCGAAGGCCGCGCAGGTCGGATGGGCGAAAACCGGCATGGCCGAACGGCGCGCCAAAATCGAGGAACTGGCTGCCGCCATCGGCACCCACGCCGAGGAATTTGCCCGTATCATCACGCAGGAACAAGGCAAGCCCCTGCCCGAGGCGATGGGCGAGGTCGAATGGAGCCAGGGCTATCTGGGCCATACCGCCACGCTGGAACTGCCCGACAGGGTCATTCAGGACGACGCCGATTTTCGGATCGAGACACGCCACAAGCCGCTTGGAGTGGTGGCGGGCATCATCGCGTGGAACTTTCCCTTGCTGCTGTGCTGCTGGAAGATCGGGCCGGCGCTGATGGCGGGCAACTCGATCGTGCTGAAACCGGCGCCCACCACCCCTGTTTCCGCGCTGAAGCTGGCCGAACTTTGCGCCGGCATCTTCCCCGCCGGTCTGGTCAATGTGATCACCGATGCCAACGATCTGGGGCCGAAACTGACCACCCATCCGGATGTGGCCAAGGTTGGCTTTACCGGGTCGTCGGCCACGGGCAAGCGGATCATGGCGGCGGCGGCCGATACGATGAAGCGGGTGACGCTGGAAATGGGCGGCAACGATCCGGCCATCATCCTGGCCGATGTCGATGTGAAGCAGGTCGCCCAAAAGGTCTTTGGCGGCGCGTTCCTGAATGCCGGACAGGTCTGTCTGGCGGTCAAGCGCGCCTATGTGCACGAAGACATCTATGACGCCATGTGTCAGGAATTGGCCGCGCTGGCCGCGCAGGCGGTGGTCGATGACGGGCTGAAACAGGGCACGACGGTCGGTCCGATCCAGAACCGCGAACAGTATGAAAAGGTGAAGGGCTTTCTTGATGACGCGCGGCAGAACGGCACCATCATCGCCGGGGGCGAGGTCGTGGACGGGCCGGGCTATTTCATCCGCCCGACCATCGTGCGCGATGTCAGGGACGGGCAGAGGATCGTGGACGAGGAACAGTTCGGCCCGATCCTGCCGGTGATCAGTTTCCGCGACATTGACGACGTGATCGCGCGGGCGAACCGGTCGGAATACGGGCTTGGCGGCTCGGTCCATTCGGCGAATGTCGAGGCCGCGACCGAAATCGCGGGCCGCATCGAATCGGGTACGGTCTGGGTCAACCAGCAACTGAATATCGGCCCCCATATTCCGATGGCGGGGTTCAAGGGCTCGGGCCTAGGGGTCGAACAATCGGTCGAGGGGCTGGCCGAATATACCCAGATGCAGGTCATCAACGTGGCGCGGGGCTGATCCCCGCGCAGCGTTACGCAAACCGCCGGCCTGTCCCGCCGGACAGGCCGGATTTCTGCAAAAGGAAACGGTCAGATGACATCAGCAGATCACCTTTCACTTTCGCCGATGGACGGGCTTTCGCATGTCAGGGGCCCGGCCTCGCCCGAACTTGCCAGAAGCACCATCCCTGAATTGCTGGGCGATGCGGTGGCGCGCTTTGGCGACCGCGACGCATTTGTGTTCCGCGAGGCCGGGCTGCGCCTGACCTATGCCGAATTTGCCGCGCGGGTGGACCGGCTGGCAGCCGGGCTGCTGGCCCTTGGGCTGGAGCCGGGGGACCGCGTGGGCATCTGGTCGCCCAATCGTTTTGAATGGATTCTGACGCAGTTCGCGACGGCGCGGGCCGGGATGATCCTTGTCAATATCAACCCCGCCTATCGTCTGTCAGAACTGGAATATGCGTTGTCCAGGGTTGGATGTGCGGCACTGATCGCGGCGAAATCGTTCAAAAATTCGGATTATCAGGGCATGATCCAGTCGCTGATTCCGGAACTTGCCGGGGCCGCGACGGGCGGATTGCGTGCGCCCGACCTGCCGGAATTGCGCCACGTGATCCTTATGGATCCGCAGCCGGCCCCCGGCATGCTGTCCTTTGACGCGGTCTGCGATATGGGCGGGCAGGGGGAAAGGGCCGCGCTGGACCGGATCTGTGCCGGTCAGAAGCCCGACGATCCGATCAATGTGCAGTTCACATCCGGCACGACCGGCATGCCAAAGGGCGCGACCCTGTCGCATCTGAACATTGTCAACAATGCCCGTTTCGTGACCGGCCGGATCAACCTGACCCAGACTGACCGGCTGGTCATTCCGGTGCCGCTGTATCACTGCTTTGGCATGGTGATGGGGGTTCTGGGCGGGGTCAGCAAGGGCGCGGCGATGATCTTTCCGGGCGAGGCCTTCGATCCCTCGGCCACGCTGGACGCCGTCGCGGAGGAAGGCGGCACTGCGCTTTACGGTGTGCCGACCATGTTCGTCGCCATGCTGAACGAACTGGATGCCCGCCCGCGCGACCTGTCCAGCCTGCGCACCGGCATCATGGCGGGCGCGCCCTGTCCCATCGACATCATGCGCCGCGTCAACGACCAGATGAACATGCGCGAGGTGACGATCTGCTATGGCATGACCGAAACCTCTCCGGTCTCGTTCCAAAGCTTCACGGATGACCCGACGCAGAAACGCTGCGAAACCGTGGGCCGCATTCACCCGCATCTTCAGGTCAAGATTGTCGATGCGAACGGGCATACGGTCCCGGTCGGCGAAAAGGGCGAGCTTTGCACCAGCGGTTATTCGGTGATGATCGGATATTGGGGCGACGATGCCGCGACACGGGGCAGCATCCGCGACGGCTGGATGCATACGGGCGATCTGGCCACACTGGACGAGGACGGGTTTTGCGCCATCGTCGGACGGGTCAAGGACATGATCATCCGCGGCGGCGAGAATATCTATCCGCGCGAAATCGAGGAATTTCTGTTTCGTCACCCCAAGATCAGCGAGGTGCAGGTCTTTGGCATTCCCGACGCGAAATATGGCGAGGAAATCTGTGTCTGGGCTGTCGCCCGCCCCGGCACTGTGCTGAAGGAAAACGAACTGCGCGATTTCTGCAAGGACAAGATTGCGCATTTCAAGATCCCGAAACATGTTCGTATTGTGTCTGAACTGCCGATGACAGTGACCGGCAAGCCGCAGAAATTCGTCATGAGGGACAGGATGATCGAAGAATTGTCGAAATAGCGGCGCGACACTGGCGGCAGGGATTTCAGGGGAAGGTCAATCATGTTCACGGCAAGTATGAAATTCGATCTGGGCGAGGATGTGAATGCGCTTCGCGGGATGGTGCATCGTTGGGCTCAGGACCGGGTCAAGCCGCTGGCGGCCTCGGTCGATGAAAAGAACGCGTTTCCCGACGAATTGTGGCAGGAAATGGGCGGGCTGGGTCTGCTTGGGATCACCGTCCCCGAGGAATATGGAGGCGCGGGAATGGGCTATCTGGCCCATGTCATCGCGGTCGAGGAAATCGCGCGGGCCTCGGCTTCGGTGTCGCTGTCCTATGGCGCGCATTCCAATCTGTGCGTGAACCAGATCAAGCTGAACGGCAATGACGAACAGAAACGCCGCTATCTGCCCGATCTTGTCTCGGGCAGGGCCGTCGGTGCGCTGGCCATGTCCGAGACAGGGGCGGGCAGCGATGTCGTGGGCATGAAGCTGCGGGCAGAAAAGCGGAATGACCGCTTCGTGCTGAACGGCAACAAGTTCTGGATCACCAATGGCGGCGAGGCGAACACGCTGGTCGTCTATGCCAAAACCGACCCTGATGCCGGGTCACGCGGGATCACCGCCTTTCTGATCGAAAAGACCATGCCCGGTTTCAGCCAGTCTAAACATTTCGACAAGCTGGGGATGCGCGGCTCGAACACGGTCGAGCTGATCTTTCAGGATGTCGAGGTTCCGTTCGAGAATATCCTGGGCGAGGAAGGCAAGGGCGTACGCGTCCTGATGTCGGGCCTCGATTACGAACGCGTGGTCCTGTCGGGCATCGGCACCGGCATCATGGCCGCCTGCCTGGACGAGGTGATGCCTTATCTGGCCGAACGTAAACAGTTCGGCCAGCCGATCGGGAATTTCCAGCTCATGCAGGGCAAGATCGCGGATATGTATACCAAAATGAACTCGGCCCGCGCCTATGTCTACGAGGTGGCGAAGGCTTGCGACCGGGGCGAGGTGACGCGGCAGGACGCGGCCGCCTGTGTGCTTTACGCCAGCGAAGAGGCGATGACCGTGGCCCATCAGGCGGTGCAGGCGATGGGAGGCGCGGGCTTCATGAACGAAACCCCGGTCAGCCGCATCTTCCGCGATGCCAAGCTGATGGAGATCGGCGCGGGCACATCCGAAATCCGCCGCATGCTGATCGGGCGCGAGATGATGGGGGCGATGGTCTGATGGCGGTGCTGCGATCCATGGTTGCGCCCGGATCCGAGGCGTTCCGGGCCAATCGCGCCGCGCATGAGGCGGCGATGGCGCCGGTTCACCGGGCGGCGGCGCTTGCGGTGGCGGGTGGCGGCGACAAGGCCCGCGAACGCCATGTCGGGCGGGGCAAGATCCTGCCGCGCGAACGCGTGTCGCGGCTGCTGGATCCGGGTTCTCCGTTTCTGGAAATCGGCATGTTCGCCGCGCATGACATGTATGACGGGGCCAGCCCCTCGGCCGGGGTGGTGGCCGGGATCGGTCGGGTGGCGGGGCGCGAGGCGATGATCGTCTGCAACGACGCGACGGTGAAGGGCGGCACCTATTACCCGATGACCGTCAAGAAACACCTGCGCGCGCAAGAGATCGCCGAACAGAACCGCCTGCCCTGCGTCTATCTGGTCGATTCGGGCGGTGCGAACCTGCCCAATCAGGACGAGGTCTTTCCCGACCGCGACCATTTCGGGCGCATCTTCTATAATCAGGCGCAGATGAGCGCCAGGGGCATTCCGCAGATCGCTGTGGTCATGGGTTCCTGCACGGCGGGCGGGGCCTATGTGCCCGCGATGTCGGATGTGACGATCATCGTCAAGGATCAGGGCACGATCTTTCTGGCCGGCCCGCCCCTGGTCAAGGCCGCCACGGGCGAGGTGGTCAGCGCCGAGGATCTGGGCGGCGGCGATGTGCATACGCGGTTGTCGGGCGTGGCCGACTATCTGGCCAAGGATGACGCGCATGCGCTGGCTTTGGCGCGTCAGGCCGTGGCGAACCTGAACCTGACGAAACCCCGCCAGCTTGATCTGGCCCCGGTCGAGGCTCCGCTTTACGACCCCGAGGAGGTTCTGGGCGTCGTGCCCGCCGATCTGAAAACCCCCTATGACATCCGCGAGGTGATCGCGCGCATCGTAGATGGCTCTCGCTTCGACGAGTTCAAGGCGCGCTATGGTACCACCCTGGTCTGCGGTTTCGCGCATGTGATGGGCATGCCGGTGGGGATCATCGGCAATAATGGCGTGCTGTTTTCCGAAAGCGCGGTCAAGGGCGCGCATTTCGTCGAACTGTGTTCGCAGCGCAGGATCCCGCTGGTTTTCCTGCAAAATATCACCGGTTTCATGGTCGGGCGCAGCTATGAATCGGGGGGCATCGCCAAGGACGGGGCCAAGCTGGTGACGGCGGTGGCCACGACGGCGGTGCCCAAAATCACGGTGCTGGTCGGCGGGTCGTTCGGTGCGGGGAATTACGGCATGTGCGGGCGCGCCTATTCACCGCGTTTCCTGTGGACATGGCCGAACAGCCGCATCAGCGTGATGGGCGGGGAACAGGCGGCCGGTGTGCTTGCCACCGTCCGGCGCGAGGCCATCGAACGGGCGGGCGACACGTGGTCCGCAGGGGACGAGGCCGCGTTCAAGCAGCCCACCATCGACATGTTCGCGCGCCAAAGCCATCCGCTTTATGCCTCGGCGCGGCTGTGGGATGACGGCATCGTCGATCCGCGCAAGACCCGCGATGTTCTGGCCCTGTCGCTGTCGGCGGCACTGAATGCACCCATTGGCGAGACGCGCTTTGGCGTGTTCCGGATGTAGGGGGACGGCGATGTTCACGAAAATCCTGATTGCCAATCGCGGCGAAATCGCGTGCCGCGTCATCGCCACCGCGCGCCGTCTGGGAATTGCGACGGTCGCAGTTTATTCCGATGCCGATGCCGGCGCCAAACATGTCGCCATGGCGGACGAGGCGGTGCGGATCGGCCCGCCTGCCGTTGCCGAAAGCTATCTTCTGGGCGGGCGCATTATCGATGCCGCACGGCTGACCGGGGCGCAGGCGATCCATCCCGGCTATGGTTTCCTGTCCGAGAATCCGGATTTCGTTGAGGCGGTTCAGGCCGCCGGTCTGGTTTTTGTCGGCCCGCCCGCATCCGCGATCCGGGCCATGGGGCTGAAGGACGCGGCCAAGGCGCTGATGGAACAGGCCGGGGTGCCGGTCGTGCCGGGCTATCACGGCGAAAGTCAGGATCCCGGATTTCTGGCCGCCGAAGCCGACAGGATCGGCTATCCGGTGCTGATCAAGGCACGGGCAGGCGGCGGCGGCAAGGGCATGCGGCTGGTCGAAAACCCCGCAGGTTTCCGCGCCGCGCTTGAGGGCGCGCAGCGCGAGGGGCAGGCCAGTTTCGGCGATCCGGCCTGCCTGATCGAGAAATACGTGACCCAGCCCCGCCACATCGAAATTCAGGTCTTTGGCGATGGCCATGGCAACGCCATCCACCTGTTCGAACGCGATTGCTCTTTGCAACGGCGCCATCAGAAGGTCATCGAGGAAGCCCCGGCCCCGGACATGCCGCAGGCGGTGCGCGAGGCGATGGGACGAGCCGCCGTCAATGCCGCGAAAGCCATCGGCTATCAGGGTGCGGGGACGGTGGAATTTATCGCCGACGGGTCAGGCCCGCTGCGTGAGGACGGGTTCTGGTTCATGGAGATGAACACCCGCCTTCAGGTCGAGCATCCGGTCTCCGAGGCGATCACCGGTCTGGATTTCGTGGAACTGCAACTGCGCGTCGCGGCGGGCGAGGCCTTGCCCGTCCGGCAACAGGATCTGGCCATCGATGGCTGGGCCTTCGAGGCGCGGGTCTATGCCGAGGATGTGGACAAGGGCTTTCTTCCCGCGACCGGACGGCTGGACTATCTGCGCTTCCCCCCCGATGCCGCCGAATACGGCCCCGGCCCGCTGCGCATCGATTCCGGCGTGCGGCAGGGCGATCAGATCAGCCCGTGGTACGACCCGATGATCGCCAAGGTCATCGTCCACGGCCCCACTCGCGCGGCGGCCCTGAACATGCTGAACGGCGCGCTGGAAGGGTGTCAGATCACCGGATCCGTCACCAATCTGGATTTTCTTGGCGCGCTGTCGCGGCATCCGGGCTTTCGGCGGGGAGAGGTTGATACGGGCCTGATCGGGCGCGATCTGGACGCGCTGACCGCCGGTGCCGCGCCTTCGCCGACCGTGATCGCACTGGCCGCGCTTGGCGGGCTGGGGCTGGTGCGCGATGCGACCGGCAGCGATCCCTGGGACCGGCTGGCGGGCTGGCGACACTGGACCGACGCGCGGCAATACCTGTCGCTGGACATATCGGGCGAACAGATCGAGGCGCAGGTGACTGGACTTGGCGGGGGGCGCTTTGCCGTGGTCGCGGGCGATGACGCCGTGACGCTTGGCGTGACTCCCCTTGGCGACAATGCGGTCAGGGTCGCGCTGGATGATCGGCAAATGACGGCGCGAATGGTCTGCGAGGCGGCGCGGGTCTCGGTTTTTCTGGGCGGGCGCGGACATGTCTTTGGCCTGTCCGACGCACTGGCCGAGGCCGAGGCCGATCAGGCCGGTGGCGACACGATCATCGCGCCCATGCCGGGGCTGGTCCGGGCGGTGCTGACCGCGCCGGGCGCCACCGTTGCCAAGGGCGATCCGCTGCTGGTGCTTGAGGCGATGAAGATGGAACACACACTGCCCGCCCCGCGCGACGGCATCGTGGCCGAGCTTCTGGCCGCGACGGGCGATCAGGTCACGGATGGCAGCCTGCTGCTGACACTGGAGCCTGCGGATGACTGACAACCACGTCACCCTGTTCGAGATGGCCCCCCGTGACGGCTTGCAGAACGAAAAGGCGGTGATCGCGACGGCGGACAAGATCCGGCTGGTGGACATGCTGTCTGGCTGCGGTTTCGGCAAGATCGAGGCGGCCAGTTTTGTCAGCCCGAAATGGGTGCCGCAAATGGCTGACGCGGCGCAGGTCATGGCCGGCATCGCGCGCGCGCCGGGCATCGCCTATGCGGTTCTGACCCCCAATCTGCACGGTTTCGAGGCCGCGCTGGCCGCAGGTGCGGATGAGGTCGCGATTTTCGGATCCGCCTCGGAAGGGTTCAGCCGCGCGAATATCAACTGCTCGGTGGCCGAAAGCCTGACCCGCTTTGCCCCGCTGGTCGAGGCGGCGCGGGCGGCGGGCGTGCCGGTCCGGGGTTATGTCTCTTGCGTGACCGATTGCCCTTATGATGGGCCGATACCGCCCGCCAGCGTGGTCCGCGTTGCCGTGGCGATGCGGGCGATGGGCTGTTATCAGATCAGCCTTGCCGACACGATCGGCGCGGCGACGCCCGACAGCACGGCGCGGATGCTGGATACGGTACTGGCGGAAATCCCGCCGGACCGGCTGGCCGGGCATTTTCACGATACCGGCGGTCGCGCGCTGGACAATATCGCCACCAGCCTTGACCGGGGGCTGCGCGTGTTCGATGCGGCGGCGGGGGGGCTTGGCGGTTGTCCCTATGCGCCCGGTGCGAAAGGCAATGTCGCGACCGAGGCAGTCGTGGACATGCTGCATGGTCGCGGTTTTGCCACCGGTATCGACCCGGACCGGCTGCGGCAAGCCGCAAGTTTCGCCCACAGCCTGAGGAGCGCGGCATGAACTATGACACTCTGGACATCCGGCTTGACCCGCGCGGCGTCGCCTATGTCACGCTGAATCTGCCCGACAGGCGCAATGTCCTGTCAGCCCGGATGATCGCCGAGCTGACGGATATGGCAGGAACCCTTGGCGCATCACGCGACACCCGCGTGATCGTGCTGGCGGGCGCGGGCAAGGTCTTTTGCGCGGGCGGCGATCTGGACTGGATGAAGGCGCAGATCGGGGCCGACCGCGCCACCCGCATGGCCGAGGCGCGCAAACTGGCCGCGATGCTGAACGCGCTGAACACGATGCCGACCCCGCTGATCGGTCGCATCCATGGCGGTGCCTTCGGCGGCGGGGTGGGCATGGCCTGCGTCTGCGACGTGGCGATTGCCGACGAGGCCACGGCATTCGGCCTGACCGAAACCCGCCTGGGCCTGATCCCCGCCACCATCGGCCCCTATGTGCTGGCCCGCATGGGCGAGGGAAACGCCCGCCGCGTCTTCATGTCCGGCCGGATTTTCGACGCGATCGAGGCCGAAAGGCTGGGCATCATCGCAAGTGCCGTCCCTGCCGACAGGCTGGACCATGCCATCGAAGCCGAAATCGCCCCCTATCTCTCGGCTGCGTCCGAAGCAGTCGGCGCCGCCAAGGCCTTGGCCCGCATGCTTGGCCCCAGGATCGACGCCGCGGTGATCGAGGACAGCATCGCAAGGCTGGCCGACACCTGGGAAAACGAAGAGGCGGCTCAGGGCATTGCCGCATTCTTCGCCAGGCGCGACCCGCCCTGGCGGAACCCCTGACCCACGGCGAGACGCAAAGCAACATCAGCGCGCGCAACACCGGCCTTGCGGGAATACAGGGTGCCCGGCGAATGCAGGAAGTCTTGTCTTGCCGCCCGCTGAACCGGAGCCGTGGCGTGATGTCACCGCCGGATGATTTGCGTCCCGCGATAGCCGGGGGAGTTGCACCCCCCGGACCCCCTGCCTTTTGGGGCTGATCCAGGCGGATATACCCGGCTTTGCCCATGAATGCCCTGCTCTGGTTGGCCATTATTCGGAAATCCGGCCCGTCAGCTATACTCAGCATCAGCAATGTCAAGCCTTGGGAAAGGCGAGGGCAGCATGACGGGGCCGTGTGGTCTGGTCCCGGATGCCCCACCGGTCCGGAACGCGCGCCCGTTCCCGGCCAATTCAGACGATGATCCCGCAACAATTGCAGCAAGGGGTTGACGCTGCGCGTAGGGGGCTGTAACTCCCCGCAGACGGAATTACGGGCGCTGCCACGCGGCGCCCTTTCACATTGGGTCGGACCCGGTCCGGGAACGCCCGCAAAGTTGAGACGAAGGATAAACACCATGTCGCGCGTCTGCGAACTGACCGGCAAAGGCCCGATGACAGGCAACAATGTCAGCCACGCCAACAACAAGACCCGTCGCCGGTTCCTGCCGAACCTGAACGACGTCACCCTGCTGTCGGACAAGCTGGGCCGCAGCTTTTCGCTGCGGATTTCGGCCTCGGCCCTGCGCTCGGTCGATCATCGCGGCGGGCTGGATGCGTTCCTTGCCAAGGCGAAGGACGGCGAACTGTCGGATCGTGCGCTGAAGATCAAGCGCGAAATCGCCAAGGCAGACAGCGCCGAAGCCGCGCAGGCCTGAGCCGACGGCAAATCGCCCACGCTTTGCCCCGTTTTGGCGGGGCTTTTGCGTATGTGGAGCCGTTTGCCGCTGCGACCGAATAGCGACTGGCAAGGCCGGGCAGGGCTGCTATGGTGGCGGACATGCGATTTACCCTGCGCATAATCCTGATTCTTTCCCTGATGCTGACCGGCATCGGGTTGGGTTTTGCGCGCGGCACTGTGCAGATCGGCGGGCAGGTGGCGCTGTGTACCGGCGCGGGGATCGTCTTTCGCGATGTACCGGGGCAGGGCAGAACCTATATCTGTCCCGACATGGCGCTGTCGCTGCTGAATGCGACGCTGCCCATGCTGGCCGAAGTACCGCGCAGCGGCGCTTTTTTCCGCTTTTCCCCCTTGGAACCGGTGCGCAAGAGGCTGTCGCGCCCGGTGCCGGTCCCTGCGGCGCGCGATCCTCCGACGATGTCGGTTGCCATCTGAATATCCGACATAGTTACAGGAGAGAACCATGAAACCCGTTCTTCTTGCCGCCATCACGGCGCTTTTTCCGGTTGCCGCCCTGGCTCAGGGCACCGTGGCCGTCCATGACGCCTATGCACGCAGTTCCAACCCTCAGGCCGGAGCGGCCTTCATGATGATCGACAATACCGGCGATACCGCCTGCCAGTTGGTCGCGGCAAGCGCCGAGGGCGTCGCCATGGTTGAACTGCACACTCACAAGGAAGTTGATGGCGTGATGCAGATGCTGAAGGTCGAAGAGGGCTTTGAAATCCCGGCGGGCGGCAGTCACGCGCTGGAACGCGGCGGCGATCACGTCATGCTGATGGGGCTGACCGCGCCCTTGCAGGATGGCGATGTCGTCGATCTGACGCTGGATTTCGGCGATTGCGGCACGCAGCAACTTCAGGTGCCGGTGGATAATCAGCGCAAGCCCGATGCGGCCGGCATGCACGATCACGGCTGACCTGTTCAGGCGATCCGCCGGCCGGGGCAGGGATGCCTCGGGCCGGCGGCAACAGCAGCCGCAGCGGGGCAAATTCCGCCTTCCGTTGCGGCACCCACGGGCATATCCGTGCAGGAATACGGCAAGTTGAGTTGCAAGACAGGCCGTTCACAATGTATTCAGGGCGCACAACCATAAAGCCGAGCAGTTACAGGAACCCTGCCATGAATCGCCGACAGTTGATCTCATTGGCCTTGCCGCTGATCGCAGCGCCGTCCCTGGTGTTGTCTCAGGAGGCGGGGCGTGACCCCTATGCCCCGACCGAAGTCGCCATCCGCGACGGATTCGAGATTGGCAGCATCGTGGTCGTCAGCAAGGATTTTTTCCTTTATCACGTCATCGCGCCGGGCCGGGCCATCCGCTATGGCGTGGCGGTGGGTAAGGATGAGCTGGTCTGGAAGGGCAAGGCCAAGGTCGGCCGCAAGGTCGAATGGCCTAGCTGGCGCCCCACGCCCGAAATGATCAAGCGCAATCCCGGCGCCTATGCCCAATATGCCGATGGAATGCCGGGCGGCCCCAAGAACCCGTTGGGCGCGCGGGCGATGTATCTGTATAACGACAAGGGACAGGATACGGCGATCCGCATCCACGGGACGACGCAGCCCAATTCCATCGGCCGCGCGGCCTCGAACGGCTGCCTGCGCATGCGGAACGAAGCGGTGATGAGCCTTTACGATCAGATCCCCATCGGCACGCCCGTTTACGTCTACTGATCTTGCCGCTGTCCCTGAACCGCGTCGTGGACCCCGCATTTGCGGGGTTCGATGACATTATAGACGTCCGTTCCCCGTCGGAATATGCCGAAGATCACCTGCCCGGCGCGATCAACCTGCCGGTGCTGGATGACGAGGAACGGGCGCGGGTCGGCACGATCTACAAGCAGGTCTCGCCCTTTGACGCGCGCAAGCTGGGGGCGGCGCTGGTGGCGGCGAATGCCGCGCGCCATATCGCCGGGCCGCTGGCCGACCGGGGCGGTGGCTGGCGCGCGCTGGTCTATTGCTGGCGCGGGGGGCAGCGTTCGGGCAGCTTTGCCACGATTCTGGGGCAGATCGGCTGGCGGGTGGAAACCGTGGCGGGCGGCTATAAAAGCTGGCGGTCGCTGGTCGTGGACCGGGTGCAGAACGGTCCCATCGCCGCGCCGGTCGTGGTGTTGGACGGCAATACCGGCAGCGCCAAGACCGCGATTCTGGCGCGGCTGGCCGCGCGCGGCGCGCAGGTGATCGACCTGGAGGCGCTGGCCCGGCATCGCGGCAGCCTGTTCGGCGCGGTGGCGGGCGGGCAGCCCGGCCAGAAGATGTTCGAAAGCAACCTCGCGATGGCACTTGAAGGGCTGGACCCCGCGCGCCCCCTGTTGGTCGAGGCCGAAAGCAGCCGCATCGGCAGCCTGTCCCTGCCCAAGGCGATGTGGCAGGCGATCATTGCCGCGCCGCGCATCCGGCTGGATGTGCCGGTTCAGATCCGCGCCGCCTATTCCGCCCGCGATTACGGCGATGTCGTGGCCGAACCCGACCGCCTTGCCGCCATCATCGCCTCGCTGTCGCGGATGCATCCTGCGGAACGGATTCAAGGTTGGCAGGCGTTGGCCGGGGCAGGGGACTGGACCACACTGGCCGAGGGGTTGATGCGCGATCATTATGACCCGCGCTATCTCAGGCATCGCCAGCGCCACTCTGAACGCGAGGCGGCGGTCATTGCCCTGAACGACCTGACCGATCTGGACGCGGCGGCGGCGCGGATCGAGGCCGAACTGCCCCGGATCGTATCGGGCCTGGCGCGGCAATAGGCCCCGTCGCCACCGCGATGCGGGGCCATTATCCGAAGGCCGGGGGCGCGGATAGTGCTTTTGCTGGTGCGATGGCCGGTCAGCGGCCTCTGCGGTCGTCCGCTGGCCCTCTGTTATGCGTACCATAAGGTTCATTTGATACTTTATATTTAGTATATAATGAATTGATTATAAATTAATTATCATAAAATTTTTATGATCCGGTCAGCTTTCGTCAGCTATACGGCAATAGCTTGCGGGCTGTGACGGCGAAAGCCGCTGCAGCCCGACCGGTGCAAGCGGGTCAATCCGGGTCGGCCCCGATGCGGAACGCCGGGTTGCCCGCAATGTGCCGCCCGAGGTCAGGGAAAAGAGGGCGAGGGGATGATGTGTGGTCCGGTCCCGGTCATGGTCAGGGCCACCGCACCGCTGTGGCGCAGGCGGGCCGGGTCGAAGACCACACAAGGCGGATGTTCCGGCAGGCCGGCTATCGTCTCGGATGCGATGAGAGCGATGCGCTGACGGCAGGCGGCGGCGGCGCGGGTGCCTGATCCCTTGCCGGTGAAGTGCAGCACGTGCCAGCCGCCGGGCAGGGAGGCGCGCCGGTCGCGGCGATCACCGGACCATGCCGGACGGGCGGCGGATTGTTCCTGTGTGGCGATGTCGCCATCTTCCAGCAGCCATGTCTTGACGACGAAGGCACCGCCTGCGGGTTTGGACAGAGCGCGGCCCGATGGGGTCATTAGCCCCACAGCCTCGCCCTCGGGGGCGATCAGCAGCAGCGGGCGCGTTGCCGTCAGCCACAGCGCCGCCGCCGCTGCCAGCATCGCGCCCCCCGCGCCGAACCCCGCCGACAGGGGGGTCAGCCGTCGCGCCGTCAGCCCGTGCCGCCAGCACAGCACCATTGCCACTGCGCCGAACCCCATCAGCGGCATAACGGCGGCGGGGGGCAGGGGCAGGGCCGTGACCGCGCCGTTCAGACCCGCGACGAATTCTGCCACGCGCAGCATCCACGCGGTTCCGGCCCCCATCACCCACAGTGCCGGACCCGCCAGTCCCAGAGGCGCCAGCAGCGCGGCGATCACGCCCGCAGGCATGACCAGCGTGCCCATGACCGGCACCGCCAGCAGATTGGCCAGCCGCC